>CAZJRM010000183.1:0-10891 GCA_964547975.1 uncultured Vicinamibacterales bacterium
CTGCGGCCGGCGCCGCGCCGCGAAGCCCCGGCGGGCGCGCCCAACATCCTCGGCGTGCTGCTGGACGATGCGGGGTACGCGCAGACCTCGACGTTCGGCGCGCCGATACCGACGCCGACGCTGGATGCCCTCGCGAAGGACGGGCTCCGGTTCACGCGGTTCCACGTGGCCGCGATGTGTTCGCCCACGCGCGCCGCGCTGTTGACGGGCCGCAACCCGCACGCCGTCGGCATGGGCACCATCACGAACTGGTCCAATGGTTACCCGGGATACACGGGATCGATTCCGAAATCCGCGGCGTTCATGTCGGAAGTCCTGCGGGCCAATGGGTATGCCACGGCGAGCATCGGCAAGTGGCACCTGATTCCCGATCCCGAGATGACCCTCGCGGGCCCGTTCGATCATTGGCCGACCCACCAGGGCTTCGACTACTTCTATGGTTTCATCAATGCCGAGACCGACCAGTGGAACCCGGAGCTGACGGAAGGCACGGTCCCCGTGCGCATGAAGCCGCCGGCCGGACGCGAGCACGACTACACGCTCAACGAAGACCTGGCCACACGCGCGAGGGCGTGGATTCTGCAGCAGAAGGCGCTCGCGCCGGATCGGCCCGTGTTCATGTACTTCGCCCCGGGCGCGGCGCACGCGCCGCTTCAGGTACCGAAGGCGTGGATTGACAAGTTCAAGGGGCGGTTCGACGGGGGCTGGGACGAGTACCAGGCGCAGACCTTCGCCCGGCAGAAGGCGATGGGCGTGGTGCCGCCCGACGCCGTCCTGACGCCGCGCCCCGCCGACCTGCCGTCGTGGTCGTCGCAGAGCCCGGCGCAGAAGAAGGTCGCGGCGCGGCTCATGGAAGTGTTCGCGGCGTTCATGGCGCAGACCGACTACGAGATCGGTCGCGTCGTCGAGACCTTCCGCCAGGTCGGCCAGCTCGACAACACGCTGATCGTCTTCATCGCCGGTGACAACGGGTCGAGCCTCGAAGGCAACCTCGCCGGCACCGATAACCTGATGGAACAGGTGAACGGTATCCAGCCGACTCCGGAGGAAATCCTCGCGCACCTCGACGACATCGGCGGGCCGCGGTCCACGCCGCACTATCCCGCGGGGTGGGCGTGGGCGGGCAACACGCCCTTCCAGTGGGGCAAGCGGATCGCGTCACACCTCGGCGGGGAGCGCGCCCCGGTGGTGGTGTCGTGGCCGAAACGGGTGACGGATCCCGGCGGGCTGCGCTCGCAGTATCTCTACGTCACCGATGTCTTCCCGACGATTCTCGAAGCGGCCGGCGTGCCGCAGCCCGCGTCGGTGAACGGCGTGCCGCAGCAACGCGTGGACGGCGTGTCGTTCCTCGACGCGCTTGTGAATCCGGCGGCTCCGGAACTCAGAACCCGCCAGCACTACGAGATGCATGGCAACGTCGCGATTTACGACCGGGGCTGGATGGCCTCGAAACGATCCGGGATGCTGCCGTGGACCTATGTCGTTACGCCGGGCGCCGCGCCACCCGCGTGGGAACTCTACGATCTGACGAAAGACTACTCGCAGGCGACGGACGTGGCGGCGGCTCACCCGAAGAAGCTCGACGAACTGCGGCGGATCTTCGACGTCGAGGCGAAGCAGAACCAGGTCTACCCCATCGATCCGCGCGTGGCCGCGGCGCGCGATCACGGGAATGCACCGCCGCCGGGAAACCGCGCGTTCTACACCTTCTATCCCGGCGCGACGCAGCTCTACGGTGCGAATGCTCCGGGCACGAGGAACCGGACGCACACGTTCACGGCGTACGTGGACATGCCTGCGACAGGCGGTGATGGCGTCCTGGTGGCGGAAGGTGCGACGGGCGCGGGTTACGTGCTCTATGTGAAGGACCGGCGACCCAGCTACACCTACAACTATTTCCAGCGGAAGGTGACGACGGTGGCGGCGTCCGAGCCCCTGCCGGCGGGAAAGTCGGTCATCGAGCTGAAGTTCGTCTACGATGGCGGCGGGCGCGGCCTGGGCGCCGCAGTCACGCTGAGCGTGAACGGGAAGGTGGCAGGGCAGGCGCGGTTGGAGAAGACCGTGCCCGCGGCGTTCTCCTTCGAAGAGACGTTCGACATCGGCGAAGACAGCGCGTCGCCGGTGGGGCCGTATCGCTCGCCCTTCACGTTCACGGGGACGCTCGAACGACTCGAGTTGCGCGCCAGTCCGCCAGCCACGGAGCGGGCGCCGCGGAAGTAGTGAGTGATCTTCGGCCGAGGTGTGCTTATGACCCGTGCGATCGTTCGGTGTCTCCTGGTCGGTCTTGTGCTTTCGATGATGTCGTTGACGGCGGCCATACCGGTCTTCTGTCAGCCAGCGCAGGCGACGCGCGAACAGGCGGCCGCCGCCGCCGCGGAACGTGCCAGGCTGGCGGCCATTCCCGACATGCCCGGCACGGGTGTGTTTCCGGCGATCAAAGAAGAGGTGGCGTCGCTCCCCGAGCACGTGGTCTATCGGCCCGCACAACTGGGCAAGCTCGGATCGACGAAACTCGGGCTATACCTCTTCGGCAACGGCGGGTGTTCGAGCGATGGCGCGAGCTCGCGGCTGCACATGCTCGAGATCGCGTCGCACGGGTATCTCGCCATCGCGCTGGGCCGGATTCGAAGCGGTCCGGGCGCTCCGGCCGAGCCCGCTCCGGCCCCGCGCCCGACAGCCGCGGCGGCCGGCAATGCGCCGCCCAGCCTTCCGCCTCCCGCCACGGACGCCAAGGGGCTGACCGAGGCGCTGGACTGGGCGCTCGCGCAGAACTCGGACGCCGCGAGCCCCTACTACGGGCGCATCGATCCCACGGCGATTGCCGTGTCCGGCTACAGCTGCGGCGGGTTGCAGGCGCTGCAGGTGGCTGCCGACCCTCGCGTCAAGACGCTGGTCATCATGAACAGCGGCCTCTTCAACGAGGGCACGAGCCGCATCCCGGGCATGAATGTGCCGAAGTCGCGGCTCAACGACATCCATACGCCCACGCTGTACATCCTCGGCGGCGAGACCGACATCGCCTACAAGAACGGCATGGACGACTTCGCCCGAATCAATCACGTGCCCGTCTTCATGGGCAACCTCGTGGGTGTCGGGCACGGCGGGACGTACTGGCAGCCCAACGGCGGCAAGGCCGCCGCGGCGGTCGTGGCGTGGCTGAACTGGCAACTGCGGGGCGACCGGCGCGCCGCCGCGATGTTCGTGGGCCAGGACTGCGGGTTGTGCGGCGACCCGGCGTGGCGGGTCGAGAAGAAGCGTATCGACGAACTCCATCGGCTGATCGTGCTGACGGACATCGAGGCCGATCCCGACGATACCCAGAGCCTCGTGCGGCTGTTGTTGTACTCGAACGAGATCGATCTCAAGGGACTGGTGGCGACCACCTCGACGCATCAGCGCGGGTTCATTGCGCCCGAGTCCATCCGGCGCGTCATCCGCGCCTACGGGGCGGTCCACAAGAACCTCGTCGGCCACGACGCGGCGTATCCGTCGATGGAGTCCCTGCTGGCGCTGGTGAAGGCGGGACAGCCGACCTACGGGATGGCCGGCGTCGGAGATGGCAAGGATTCGGAAGGATCGAAGTGGATCGTCCGGGAACTCGAGCGTGATGACGACAGGCCCCTGTGGGTGACTGCCTGGGGCGGCCCGAACACGCTGGCACAGGCGCTGACGAGCCTGACGCGGACGAAGAGCGCCGCCGAGATGAAACGTCTGGTCGCGAAACTGCGCGTCTACACCATCTCGGATCAGGACGACAGCGGCGCCTGGATCCGCCGCACCTTCCCCGACCTCTTCTACATAGTCAGCCCCGGCGGGTATGGTGCCGCGACGTGGACTGCCATCAACACCGTCGTGCCGGGCATCGACAACTCGACCATCAGTAATGCCTGGCTCGCGGAACACGTCCAGCAGGGGCACGGGCCGCTTGGTGCCACGTACCCCGACGTGGCGTACGGAATGGAGGGGGATACGCCGTCGTGGTTGCCGCTCGTGCCGAACGGCTTGAACGTGCCCGATCGTCCGGACTGGGGCGGCTGGGGCGGGCGTTACGAGCGATACCTGCCCGACGTGTCGACGCTCGACGCGAAAGGATTCACCGGCGGCGTGCCCATCGAGCCGGAGACGCGGCCGATTTGGACGAATGCCGTGGACGAGCACGCGCCGCTCGTGGCCGCTGGCTACGGCCGGGCGACCTCGTCGGACTCGCGGACCTTCAAGGACTTCCGGGTGACGCTGTGGCGCTGGCGCGACGACTTCCAGCGCGACTTCGCCGCGCGCATGTCGTGGACCACGCGCGCGGTGGCCGACACGAATCACCCGCCCCGCCCGGGGCTGACGCACGGAGCATCACTGACCGTGAAGTCCGGACAGGCACTCGTGCTCGATGGCGGCGCCAGCACCGACCCCGACGGTGATTCCCTCAGCTACCTCTGGCTCGAGTATCCCGAAGCGGGAACGAACCCGACGCGGTTCACGTTCTCGGGCGCCCCGAACATGGCGCGCGTCAACGTCACGGCCCCCGTGGTGCCAAAGCCCGAGACGACGCACTTCATCCTGCGCGTGACCGACAAGGGACGGCCCGCACTCACTCGGTACCGGCGCGTCATCGTGACGGTCGTGCCCTGAGCGATCGAGCGCCGTTCGTTCGCGCAGGTCCGACCTTGCGCCGTTGTGCTTTGTGTGGCAAAGTATGCCTCATGGAGCCCAAAGTCGCCGCCGAACACCTCCAGGTCATCAGGACCCTGATGGAGCGGTCCGCGCTCTACCGCCGCACCCTGGCCCCCATCATGCTCTACCTGGGCGGCGTAGGCTCCCTCGCCGGCGCCGGTGGCATCTACACAGGGATCGACCAGCCCGGACGCTTCATCCTGTGGTGGGCCGCGGCGGCCGCGGTGGCCTTGTCCGGGGCGTTCGTCATCGCCCGCCGGCAGGCCGGCCGCGACGGGGAACGATTCTGGTCGCCCCCGACCCTGCGCGTCACCGAAGCGATGGCGCCTCCGCTGGCGGCCGGCTTGGTCTTCAGCCTCGTTCTGTTGAGCGTTGGCGCCGACCCCCCTCGCGGACTGTTCGTCCTCGGCAGCGCCCTGTTCTACGGCTGCGCGATCCACGCCGCCGGGTTCTACATGCCGCGGGGCATGAAGCTCTTCGCGTGGCTGCTCATCGCCGTGTCGGCGGCCGGCGCCACACTGCTGACCGTCTACGAGCCGGCCATCCCTGGACCGCGACTGGCCCACGCCGTCATGGGCAGTGTCTTCGGCCTGCTTCACCTGGCCTACGGGGCCTACCTCTATCTCACCGAGCGGCGAGAGACGACGTGAATCCCGAGCCGTTCCTGCAGCTCGACCGGGTGATCCACGAACGTGGCCGGCTGGCGATCATGTCGATGCTCGCCGCGTCGCCCGAACTGTCCTTCACCGAGCTGCGGGATTCACTCGAAATGACCGACGGAAACCTGACGACGCACATGCGGACGCTGCAGGAAGCGGGTTACGTGTCGATTGCGAAGAGCTACAGGAACAGGCGGCCGCTGACCACCGCCTCCCTGACGCCCGCAGGGCGGGAAGCGTTTGCCCGCTACGTCGGGTTGCTTGCCCAGATTGTCGACCAGGCCAAACCGAAATGAACACGAGGCACGCGCGAGGCGCGACGCGCGCCCCGACACTTTGTCATACAAAGAGAACGACAGACGGCGGAGACTTCACCATGCAGGTCCTGAAAGCCACCCACATGGGCATGTGTTTCGGAGTGAAACGGGCCATCGCGAAGGCGCTCTCGGCCGGCGCGAGACACCCCCTGACAATCCTCGGTGAACTCGTCCACAACGACTCCGTTCTGGCCGATCTGCGCGAGATCGGCATCCGGACGAGCGATCGCGTCGAAGAGATCCGGACGGAAGTCGTCATGATCACCGCGCACGGGGCGTCCGACCGCCGCCTCGCCGAGCTCACCGCACGCGGGCTGCGCGTTCTGAATGCCACGTGCCCTCTCGTCTCCGCGGCGAAACGGGCCGTGGCGCTGCTGGCCGCCGAAGGCTGCCACCCCGTCATCGTCGGGCGTCGCGACCATGCCGAGGTCCGGGGGCTGACCGAGGACCTCGAGGCGTTCGACGTCGTGCTGACCGACGCGGACGTGGAACGGCTCGAAGAGCGACCGGCTTTCGGCATCGCCGCCCAGACCACACAACCGGTGGAACGGCTGCACCGAATCGCCGCGCTCGTCGGGCAGCGGTTCCCGTTGTCGAGAGTCGAAGTGATGAACACCGTCTGCCTCCCGACGCAGCTTCGCCAGCGTGCCGCCGAGGACATTGCCCGAATCTCAGACGTCGTGGTCGTCGTCGGCGGAGCGCACAGCAACAACACGCGAGAACTGGTGGCTACGTGCCTTCGACACTGCGAGCGCGTGTTTCACGTGCAGTCGGCGGCGGACGTCCGTGCCGAGTGGTTCAACGGCGCGAGTGTCGTCGGGATCACCGCCGGAACATCGACCCCGGACCACGTCATCGATGAAGTGGAGGCAACCGCCCGCGCCCTCGCGCGAACGACGGCGGCGGCCTGAACCGGAGGCCCAGCACCACACGGTCACGGCCAGCTACTTCGAGCGTAACCCAGTCGCTACGGGTGACGCTTCAACCCAGAAGCTCAGGTCCCGCCATGTGTCCACGTCAGGGTACCCGTTGGTGCCGGGCGAAATCGATGTTCGGGCGGTGAAGTCGACCGGGAAACGAGCGGCGGCAAGGGCCCCTGCGTTGGCGGGATCCAGGAACGGCCTGCTCGGGTCGGCAGGTGCCGGCGGAAAGACTCCATTGCCGTCTCTCCGGATGCCATGGCCCCCCGGGTACGACCCGACGTAGTGGTTGGCAAGCGTGAATCCGCGGTCGTCTCCCGCGTGATCGATCATGACGAGAAACGCATAGGTGATGCCCGGCGCGAGGATGACCCCACACGCACCGCTGAGGTCGAACCTGAGATACCTGCCCTTGAGCGCAGGGCTGCCGGCATCGGCGACGCTGTCATCCGCGAGGCCGAACTCGGACTTCGCCGGAAACCGCGCGCCCCGACAGACCGCCAGGGACACGTAGGTCTCGCCGACGTAGTAGTCGTCGCGTTCAGCAGGAATCTCCTGACCGATGCGGTCGTGAGGGAATCCGTGCAACGCCTTGACCCGCGCTACCGTCCCGTTGCGGTGCAACGTCGGGGTACCGTCCACGCGGAACACCTGAATCGACACAGCCTGGGCAAATGCCCCTGGCCGCACCACATTCGTGCCGAACCCGGTTCGCAGCGTGATGGCGTCGAGCCGCGCCGGTGACGAGCCCGCGTACGTGAACGTCTGGCCGAGATCGCGGTCCCGCTTGATGTAGGGGACTTCACGGCCATCCGACGCGAAATGCCCCCAGTCACTGTGCGCGTACGGACTCGATCCCGACCATTTGAAGGAGAGGGCGGTATCGTGGGCCACCGATGTGTTGCCGCCGGCGTCGGCACCGGGGTAGCTTGCGACCACGGACGGGCCGGAGGGCGGGCCTGGAACCAGAGTCAACCTCAGCATGAGTTCCTGGGCTGCCGCAGGAGCACTGATCGTCAGGCACGCCGTCACAAGTGCCGAGGATACTCGGACTGCGATCCGCATGGTTCGACCTCCAGGAAACCGGCGCCGCGGCGCCGTGGTGGGAACGACACGGTACCTCACGGACGGGACGCGGGCAAAACCCGGGTCACGACTCGGAGCCGCGTCGGTCCCCTCAGTACAACACTCGGGCTCGTGTGCTATTCTCCGGCCATCCCGATCCGCGCGCCGCGAACGCGCCGCGACACCCCCACGGGCCGGCTGTTCGTTCATCAAGGAGCGTGTCATGAAGAGACTGGTTCTGTTGGTTCTCGGGCTGGCGTTGGTGGCCGCACCGGCCGTTGCGCAGAACGCGGCGAAGCCCGTGAACATCACCGGCGCGTGGGAGATGACCGTCGAAACTCCGCAAGGCACGATGGTGATCACAGCCAACTACAAGCAGGACGGCGAAACGCTGACCGGCAATCACGTGAGCGAGATGGGCGAAGCGGCGCTCAAGGGCACGGTCAAGGGCAATGACCTCGAGTACACCCTGACCCTCGACATGGGCGGCCAGCAGATGACGATCGTGCACAAGGCCAAGGTCGACGGCGACACGATGACGGGCAGCGCCGACATCGAAGGCATGGGGTCGATCACCTTCAAGTGCAAGCGGAAGGCGTAGGCGCGTCTGCATCGATGTTCGAAAACCTGGGGCGTTCGTTCCGAGCGCCGCGGTTTCGCGATCTGCTGCGGTGGCAGCTCGGGCTGCACCCCGAACGCTGGCCGCGCACACCGCGCACCAGCGTGCCCGTCCCGTTCGTCGCCAACGACGGCAGTCAACTGCGCGGCGCCGAACGGGACACCCTCACGTGGATCGGCCACGCGTCGTTCCTGCTCCAGATCGGCGGGCGCAGTCTCCTCATCGACCCGGTGCTCTGTGACGCGCTGAGCGGCATGATCCGCCGAAACGTCCCGGTCGGTCTCGCCTGGGCCGCCTTGCCGCACATCGACGCCGTGCTCATCACGCACAACCACCGTGACCACATGGACGTCCCCACGCTGAAGCGGCTCGGTCCCGAACCGCAGTACCTGGTGCCGAGCGGCCTGGGCGCCTGGTTTCGCGATCACGGCTTCAGCCGCACGCTCGAGATGGACTGGTGGCAGGAGACGACGGTGGGCGACGTGCACGTCACTTTCGTGCCCGCGCAGCACTGGAGCCGTCGTCATCTCACGGATACCAACACGAGCTGGTGGGGCGGATACGTGGTCGCCCACGGCGATACGCGGGTCTATCACTCGGGAGACACGGCCTGGTTCGACGGCTTCGCGCAGATTCCCGAGCGCCTCGGAACTCCCGATCTCGCGATCCTGCCGGCCGGCGCGTACGCACCGCGTTGGTTCATGCGTCAGCAGCATCTCGATCCCGCCGACGCCGTTCGCGCGTTCGAAACGCTGGGTGCCAGGCGGTTCGTCGCCATGCACTGGGGCACGTTCAAGCTGTCGGACGAGGGCCTCGCCGATCCGCCGCAGGTCCTGCGTGAGGCGTGGCGAGCGCGGGGGCTGGACGAATCCCGCCTGCTGATCCCCGCCGTTGGCGAGACGATCACGCCGTTGACTACGCCTTCTTCGCGATGATGATCTCGACGCGGCGGTTCTTCTGCCGTCCATCGGGATCGTCAGAGCCGTCAGGCTTCGTGTTTGGCGCAACGGGGCGAGTGGCGCCGAAGCCCTTCGTCGTGAACGTCAGCGTCCCGAGCCCGCCAGGGCCAGCCAGCCACGCCTTCACGGACTCCCCACGGCGCTCGGACAACCGCCGATTGTAGCTGTCCGTGCCCTTGGCGTCGGTGTGCCCTTCGATGCGCACGGGCCCGACCGCGTGCTGGCCGATGAACGCCGCGGCCCTTGCCAGGACCGCCGCGGCCGCCGGCTTGATGTCCCACTTGTCGAAGTCGAAGAGGACGTCCGCCGCGAGCTCGATGCGGTACTCCGTCGGCGTCTCCTTGACGCGGAGGTCCTCGACTCGCCCGCCGATGTTCTCGACGGTGTAGCGAAGGTCGAGCACGGTGCGCTTCGCGTTGGGCGGGATGGTGTCGGGCGGATCCTGCGCGACGGCCACGCTGGCAGTGACAAGCAGCGCGCCGCCCGCGGCCGCCAGGGTGCGCATCAGCGATCGGCGTCGGGAACTCGCGTGCGGAGTCACGGGTTCCTCCTACTTGACGATGGGCACGTCTTCGAACGGCGCAACACCTGGGATGGTCACCGTGATCTTCTCGACATCCGCCGGCGGCGCCGGGAACTTGGCCCAGGCGCTCAGCGTCTGCCCCGATGCGAGCGTCACGCCCTGCCAGTCGCCGTGTCTGCTCGTCAGGGGGATCTTCTCGGCATCCGTGATGACCAGGTATTTCTTCTTGTTCACCGGATCGACGAGAAACGCCTCCATCGTCAGGCGATACGGATCGACCCAGCTCGAACCGCCCTTGGCGATCTTCACCTCGGCGGGCTGGGTGTTCCGGTACCGCCACTTCACCGTGACCGAATCGCCGCCGGTCCTGCGCACGTCGACCAGGGTCACCTCGACGCCGGTTTCGTGATCCTGCACGAAGGCGGATGCCGGCGCCTGAGCGGCGGGTGGGACCGCCGGTGCCGCCGGCGTGACGGGCGCCTCTGTCGGTGTGGCGGCAGGTTCGGGCACGGGTTGAGCCGGCGCCGTTGTGGCGGCAGGCTGCACCACTGGCGCGTTCGCTGCGGCCGGCGCCGGGGACACCGCTGCTGCGGGTTCAGCGGGTTGCGAGGGTTCCTTCGGGCCGCAACCGGCAGCCAGAACGGTTGCTGAGGCAACGGCGACGACGACGCGAGACCAACCGCTCGGGACGTGCATACGGCGCTCCTGGTGACGTGGGCCGCCCGGCGGGCAGCCCTCCCCATCCAGAAGAATCGGCCTCGTTGTCTACCACTTCAGCACAGCCCCCTCGTCGGCCGACGCCGCCAGCGCCGCGAACTTGCCGAGCGCGCCGCTCTTCACCCGCGCCGGGCGAGGCTTCCACGCCTTCTTGCGTCGCGCCAGTTCGCGCGCGGAGACCTCGACGTTCAACGTGCCCTTCGGGATATCAATGGCGATGATGTCGCCTTCGCGGATGAGCGCGATCGGGCCGCCGTGCGCGGCCTCCGGCGAAATGTGGCCGATGCACGCGCCGCGCGTGCCGCCGGAGAATCGCCCGTCCGTGATGAGCGCGACGCTCTCGCCGAGGCCGCGACCCATGATGTACGACGTCGGCGACAACATTTCCTGCATGCCCGGGCCGCCCTTCGGCCCTTCGTAGCGGATGACGACCACGTCGCCGGC
>CAZJRM010000184.1:0-10870 GCA_964547975.1 uncultured Vicinamibacterales bacterium
AACTGTCAGATTTTCATCCGGCGGTACTGTCAGATTTTCAACCGGCGTTGACACCTCGGCGCGCGGAGGTTGTCATGCGCAGTTCATGCCTGAAACGGGGCGTCAGCATCCTGCTTACGATCTCAATGGTAGGAAGTGGGGTCCGGTCCGTCGGGGCCCAAGCGGCGGCCGCTCCTGTCGCCGCGCCCGCTCAGAACTCCGTGGTTCAGAATGCGGCCGCCTCCTTCGAGACGGGGCAGCGCGACGGTGAGGCCTTCGCGACCGAGGCCGACCAACTTCGAGGCAAGGGACTGGCCGTCACGGGCGTCCTCGCCGCGTTCACGTTCTGGGGCATCCTGGGGGTCCTGGCGATCGGCCCGAGTCCGATGCCCCCCTTCGCGGCGCAGAAGGCATCAAGCGGGGACGCAGACTACCAGGCCGGATTCAAGAAGGGATGGGACCAGACAACGCAGACGAGGAAGCGGAAGTCGTTCATGAAAGGCGCGGTCGGCGCACTCGTCGCACTGGTGTCTCTCATGGCCATTGCCGCTGTGGGGCTGATCGATGGGACTGCGCCACGCAGGTAGGCGACGCCTCCGGGTCCAGGCCAGGCAGGTCGCCTCGCCGGACTCACTGCGGCTCCGACTTCCCCGTCGCGCTCGGTGCCTGTTTCCCGGCGTGCGGGACCCCGGGGTCCGCAGTGACCGTCGGACGACGTTACAGTCGGGCGGAGGTTTTCCCTCCCTGGCCAAACCGGTATGGCCACCGCCGTGCTGCGAGCGTGCTGGAAACCACGCCAGTAACCGATCGGAGAAACATCACGACCCACACGGGGCCACCGATTGTGGTGGCCCTCCACGCCTTCCATCCTCGCGTTGTCGCGCTCTTGCTGGCCGCAGGCCGGAGTCCTCCCGACCGGTGTCTAACACGGCAGGAGGCACAACATGTCACCACAACGAGGGGCGATGCCGGTGGTTCGGCTGCAGTGGCACGTGTGGGCGTTCGTGGTCGTGGTAGTCGGTCTGGCCGTCGCCTCCGCACTCCTGCTCATCGTCACACGGGACCTGTAGCGGCCGCAGCGAAAGCAGGCTCACGCCCCCCCCGGCTCGCGGCTCTCGCCTCGCAACCGTTTGCACCCGCACGCCCGCCCTCTCGTCTCTCGCCTCTTCCCTGTTCCCTTGCTCTCGCCTTCACTCTTCCCTGTCCCCCTTCCCTGTCCCCTATCGCCTATTCCCTATCCCCTGTTGTGCATTACTCTGTCCCCATGCGCCACTATCGCGCCGGCGACTCTCTCGACGACGTCTGCCGCGCCTGCAAACTCGACCGCGTCCACACCGCCATCGTCGTCACGCCCGACGGGTACCCGCTGCGCGTGCAGTGCGACTTCTGCGGCAGCCAGCACAACTATCGCGGCGGCGCGCGGGACGAGCAGGCCTCCAGTCCCCGTACCGCGCCGGCCGCGGAACGGCCGCGGGCCGTGTCCCTGAACGGGCCGCTGCCGCCCGTCTCGGAGCGCGAGCGCGTCGGAGACACGACGGTGGCAATCGATACCGAGGGAGGACCCGTGGATCTCGAACTCCTGCTCCGCCGCATCATCCGCGAAGAGACCGGCCTCACGCCGGCCGTCCCGGCCGAGAAGTGGCGCGGGGGCACGGTCGTGCTCAAGCCGGCCAATCAGAGCCTGCAGGAGAAGTCCTGGCCCGTCGACACGCTGTTCCACAAGATCGTGATGATCCGTAATCGCTTGCGCACCCTCGAACAGCAGGTGAACGGCATGGATCTGCCCGAAGATGTGAAGGTGAAACTCCAGGGCTACATCACCGGCTGCTACGGCTCGCTGACGAGCTTCAACGTCCTCTTCGCCGACGAAGCCGACCAGTTCAAGGGCTCCGGCGGCGACTAGCACGTCACGCGCGTCTCTCCCCGTACGCGCGAACGCCGTCGCGCCCCCGGGGGGAACGCGACGGCGCTCACGTCAGTCAGGACTTCTCGTTCTTACCCACGCTTTCGAAGACGACGAGCCCCAAGCGTCAGGGCCGAGCCCAGCAACAGAAGCGTCCCGGGTTCGGGGACGGGCGGCGCGACCTGATCGAGCCGGCCGATGGTCATGTCGTCGAAACCGAAGATGTCGTCGCCGGTCGTCGTGCCGAACTGGATCGAGGTGAAGGTGTCGGCCGCCGTGGTGCCGATGATCCCGAAGTACAGCAGGGAAGCACTCGGGCTCTCGACGGTGTGCGGAACGATGATCACCTGCGAGCCGCCGGCGGCGAAGTTCACCGTCATCGACAACTGGCCCGCGAAGTCACCGATATCCGACCCGTAGAAGCCAAAGGCGGCCTGCGGGGTATCGAATGACACCTTGAAGGTGTTGTTCGCCGTGAAGTACTTGGTTCCCGACGTCGGGATCCGGCCCGCCGGACTCGCGGGGTAGAACTCATTGATCGTACTCCCGCCGGTCAAGGTCGCGGTGTCGGGACCGAAGGACAGCGCCAGGGGAGCCGCCTGCCCATCCGAGAAGGACTCGAAGTCTTCAGTCGAGACGCCGATCAGGCTCGCCAGGAACGCCACGCGAGCAGCGTCTGACGCCGGGCGAGGGGTGACGGCCGAGCGCGGGCCGAGGTCTTCACCGAAGTACTGGATGATGCCAGCGTTTGCGGCAGCCGGCAGGAGAAGAACCAGGCAGCAGGCAGCGACACGAACGAGACGACGCATGGCAGTACTCCAAGTCGAATGCGGGCGGAATCACCCAGATCAAGAGAGTGCAAGTTCAAGGCCCGACGGCCGCCTTGGCTGCTGACGTCGTTTCGAGCCCGTTTCACTGGACTATTCGCCATCGACGGCCGGGATGCGCGCCGGCATGGGTCAACATGTCATCCCGCGCAGCGACAAAACTCAGCGCCAGCGCGGAAACCCGAACAATCTGGCGCCCCCTCGGCCCACCATCTTCCCGCTACAATACCCTCCGCACCCCCCAGCGGAGGTTTCATGCGCCGATCCGTCTTCGTCCTCGCGCTCGCGCTCATCGCGGTGGTTCCCGAGCTCATGCCGGCTCCTGCGGCCCAGGCGCCGCGCCACACGTTCACGCTTGGCTCGGATGACTTCCTGCTCGACGGCAAGCCATTCCAGATCATGGCTGGTGAGATTCACCCCGCACGCGTGCCCGCCGAGTACTGGCGACACCGTATCCAGATGACGAAGGCCATGGGCCTCAACACGATTGCGGCGTACGTCTTCTGGAACCACCACGAGGTCTCGGAGGGCACCTTCGATTTCACGACGGGCAATCGACACCTCGCGGAATTCGTGAAGATCGCCCAGGACGAAGGCCTGTGGGTCATCCTGCGGCCAGGGCCGTACGTCTGCGCCGAGTGGGATTTCGGCGGCCTCCCGGTGTATCTGCTGAAGGACCCCGAACTGAAAGTCCGCAGCCTGAGCCTCACGTACATGAAGGCGGCCGAGCGCTACATCGACGCCATCGCGCCAGTGATCAAGCCGCTGCTCGTGACCAACGGCGGGCCGGTACTGATGCTGCAGGTCGAGAACGAATACGGCAGCTATGGCAACGACCGGGCCTACATGGAACGCCTGCGCCAGCTGTGGGTCCGCAACGGAATCGATGTGCCGTTCTTCACCGGCGACGGCCCGACGCCCTACATGCTGGAAGCCGGCAGCCTGCCCGGCGCGGCCGTGGGCCTCGATTCCGGCTCGGAAGAGAAACACTGGCAACTCGCCCGTTCGATGGTGCCGGGCGTCCCGGTGTTCTCGTCCGAAACCTATCCAGGCTGGCTCACCCACTGGGGCGAGAAGTGGGCATCACCGAGCCTCGAAGACCTCCTCAAAGAAGTGCGCTTCCTGCTGTCCAACAAGAAGTCGTTCAACTTCTACGTCATTCACGGTGGCACGAACTTCGGGTTCACCGCCGGCGCCAACTCGGGCGGCAAAGGGTACGAGCCCGATGTCACGAGCTACGACTACGACGCGCCCATCGACGAGCAGGGGCGCCCCACGCCGAAGTACCACGCGCTCCGCGACCTGCTGGCCACCACCCGCGGCGGCGCGCCACTGCCGCCGATCCCCGCGCCGATTCCCGCCGTCTCCATCCCGTCCTTCCCGATGCGGGCGCACGCGTCCGTCTGGGACCACCTGCCGAAGGCCATCGCCGCCGTCCACCCGAAGCCGTTCGAGATGTACGGCCAGAACCAGGGGCTGATGCTCTACCGGACAACGCTCGTCGGCCGCAAGTCCGGCAAGCTCACGATCACGGAACTCCACGACTATGCGACGGTGCTGGTGGACGGCAAGTACATCGGCAGCCTCGATCGCCGGCTCGGTGAGCACACGATCGATCTGCCCGCGACGACGAATCCGAAGCCGGTGCTCGACATCCTCGTGGAGGGCATGGGCCACATCAACTTCGCGCAGGCGATGATCGATCGCAAGGGCATCACCGATCGTGTGACGTTGAGCGGCATGACGCTCATGAACTGGGAGGTCTATCCCCTACCGCTCGACGCCGACTGGACGATGCGCCTGACCGCCAGCGCCGCGCCGGCGGACAGACCCGGCGTGTTCTTTTCGGGCACGTTCGCCCTCGCCACGCCCGCTGACACGTTCATCGACATGACGGGCTACAAGAAGGGCGTCGTGTGGGTGAACGGACACAACCTCGGCCGGTACTGGGACATCGGGCCGCAGACGCGGCTCTACTGCCCGGCGTCGTGGCTGAAGGCCGGCGAGAACCGGGTCGTCGTGTTCGACCTCCACAAGACCGACGCGTCGCCGCTCTCCGGCGCGGCATCGCTGCGATGACGTCGCTCATGACGTGGGGCAGGGTTTCCGCCCCGCCCGTACCCACGGGGCTGACGCCCTGCGCCGTCTCCCGACATGGACGTTGACGTCGTCGTCATCGGCGCCGGCGCCGCGGGCATGATGTGCGCAAGTCGTGCCGCCGCGCGCGGCCGGCGTGTCCTCCTCGTCGATCACTGGCGCACGGTCGGCGAGCGGATTCGTATCTCCGGGGGCGGCCGGTGCAACGTCACCAACCGCACGGCCGGCGCCGAGCAGTACCTGTCGCGAAACCCACACTTCTGCCGGTCTGCCCTCGCGCGGTTCACGCCGGGGGACCTCCTCGCCATGCTCGATGGCCATGGTGTTCCGTGGGAAGAACGCGAACGCGGCCAGATTTTCTGCGTCCGGTCCGCTCGCGACGTGATCGCGATGCTGAAGGCCGAGTGCGACCGCGGCGGCGTGCGGTGGGCGGTCCCGTGCGCGGTCGACCGGGTCGATCGGATGGCCGACGGCCGGTCCCGCTTTCGCGTGGCCACGTCGAACGGCACCGTCGCCTGCGAGTCGGTCGTGGTCGCGACCGGGGGCCTCGCCGCCCCTGTGCTTGGCGCTACGCCGTTCGGCTACCACCTGGCTCGTCAATTCGGCCTGGGCATCGTGGAACCGCGGCCCGCGCTGGTGCCGCTGACGCTGTCACCTGCGGACTTCGCGCCGTTCGCCGGGCTGACGGGTGTCGCCTTCGACTGCGCCACCCGGGTCGCCGAACCAGGCGACTCCCCTGCCTTCGCCGCCCGGGGCCTGGTGACGCATCGCGGCCTGTCGGGCCCGGCGATCCTCCAGGTGTCGAGCTACTGGCAGTTCGACGCCGCCGAACGCGGCGCCGCTGGCGCGATCACGATCGATCTGGCCCCCGGCCTCGACGTGGCCAGCATCCTGACGGACGCCCGCCGGGGGCGTCGTACGCTTCCGGCCGTGCTCGCCGACATCCTGCCGCGCCGTCTCGCCGACGCGTGGTGCGAGGCGCACGACTGGCCCGCCGCCGTCTCCGGCTTGTCGAACCGTACGATTGCTGCCATCGCGTCGTCACTCTCGGCCTGGACGGTCGAGCCGGCGGGAACGCTGGGTTTCGACAAGGCCGAGGTCACGCTCGGCGGGGTGGACACCGAAGGCCTGTCGTCGCGTACGATGGAAACGCGCGACGTCCCGGGTCTCTACTTCATCGGGGAGGTCGTGGACGTGACCGGCTGGCTTGGAGGCTACAACTTCCAGTGGGCGTGGGCATCCGGCTGGGCCGCCGGCGAACACGCCTGAGCCGGCGGCGAGGCGTCAGCCGTCGAGCCTCCAGGGCTTGATCGTGAGCCGCTGGCGACGTCCCGCCCTGAGGATGTCGACGGAGACCTGCCGATTCACCAGGTCCCGCCCCAACAGGGCAAACAACGCCGGCGCGTCGGGAACGGGATGCCCGCCGACCCGGATCAGGAAATCCCCGACTTCGAGCTTCTGCCCGCGTTCGCGCGTGATGCCCACCACCTCGAGTCCGGCGACGGGTTTCCCCCTCAGTTCACGGCTGCGTCTGGCCACCGACACCCCGAGGGTGGCACGCGCGACGTTCCCGTGGGCCATCAACTCGGCGACGACCGCCCGGATGGTCTCGGCCGGTACCGCCAGCCCGATGTGGGGCGAGTCCTTATCGAGAAGCATCGTCACGCCGATCACGCGTCCGTCGACATCGACGAGCGGCCCTCCGGAGTTCCCTTCCTGGACGTCGCAGTCGGTCTGCAGCAGGTGGTAGTGAGGGCGGCCGGGCCCGGACACGGCCGTCCGGGCCAACCCGCTCACGACACCAATCGTGACAGACTCAGGGTACCGCCCGAGCGGGTTGCCGAAGGCCAGGCAGAGTTCTCCGGCCCTGGCGGGCGCGCGGCGAATCCGTAACGCGTCGCGCCAGGCCACGTCGAGTTTCAGCACGGCGAGGTCTGCAATCCGGTCGGCGCCCACGACGCCTGCCAGCGCCGTCTGGCCACCGTGCAGCATGATCTTGATGGGCGGCGTCATGCCATCGACGACATGCTGGTTGGTGAGGATGTGGCCGTGACGATCGAGGACGAAGCCTGAGCCGCTGCTGGCGCCCTCGGGCGTCGGGCCCGTGATGGCGACCGTCGCTCGCAGCACGTGTTCGGTGAGCGCCACCAGTTCCCGGCTCATCGCCCGCAGCAGTCGCGCCGGCGCCGGCTTCAGCCGGACCGTGGGTCTCGCCCGTTCAGGCATCGACCGCTCCTTCATCGTCCTCGGGCAAGGCGGTCTTGCCACCGTACCGGCGGACGAGGTCCGAATCGAACTTGTCGGCCGCCTCGCAGAAACGGTTGCAGATCTCGAAGAACTGCCGCGTGTCGAGCGTGTCGGCAGGCACCTCCCAGGCCGCCAGGATCCGGTTCTCGTACCGGAACACACGAAACGCCAACTCCGAGGCATTGATCGTGTTCAGCGCTTCGAGCAGCCGCGTCTTCTTGCGGAATCCCTCGACCAGCACGGCCGAGAGTTGCAGCAACGGATCCGGCTCGTCGATCAGCCGGACCCGGACACGGGAGGACCCCCACGGCAGGTAGTAGTCACCGGACGGATCCGGCTCCACCTTGGGCACTTCGAGGAGCGCCGCGAGGTTCTTCTCGACAAACGGTCGGAGCACGTCGATTCTCGGCATAGGCGTCCCTGGGGGGATCATACCCCGGCTTACGGCTCACGGCTCGCGGCTTGCGGCTCACGCCGCCCTCGGCCCTTTTCCCCTGCCCCCTGGTCCCTGATCCCCGGCTTTGTTGTGGTATCGTGGGCGGCGCCATGCAACTTCAGACCATCGACTGGGTCATTGTCGTCCTCTCGCTGCTCATCTGTTTCGTCCCCGCCCTGTTCTTCGGCAAACGCGCCGGCAAGAGCACGTCGGAGTTCTTCGCGTCGGGCCGCTCCGTCCCCTGGTGGCTGGCCGGCCTGTCGATGGTCGCCACGACCTTCAGCAGCGATACGCCGAACCTGGTGACCGACATCGTGCGGCGCAACGGGGTCGCGGGCAACTGGGTCTGGTGGGCGTTCGTGCTGACGGGCGTGGCCACGGTCTTCTTCTACGCGAAGCTCTGGCGGCGTTCCGGCGTCATGACTGACCTGGAGTTCTACGAGATCCGCTATTCCGGGAAGGCCGCCAGCGTAGTCCGCGGCTTCCGCTCGGTGTATCTGGGATTCCTGTTCAACTGCATGATCATGGCCACGGTCAACCTGGCCGCGTGCAAGATTGCCGGCATCCTCTTCGGTCTCGAGCGGTGGCAGACGCTGGCCTTCGTCGGGCTGCTGAACGTGGTCTTCGCGACGCACTCGGGCCTGTGGGGTGTGCTCGTCATCGACATGATCCAGTTCTTCATCAAGATGACCGCCGTCATCGCCGCGGCCGTCTTCGCCTTGCGCCTGCCGCAGGTCGGAGGGATGTCCGGACTCGTCGAGAAGCTGTCGGCCACGCCGGGCCCGAACGGCATCAATTACCTGAACGTCCTGCCGGACTTCACGAACCACTGGGATATCGCGGTGGCGGTCTTCGTGATGCCCATCGCGGTGCAGTGGTGGGCCGTGTGGTACCCGGGCGCCGAACCCGGCGGCGGCAGCTATATCGCGCAGCGTATGCTGGCCTCGAAGTCGGAGAAGGACGCGCTCGGCGCAGTGCTGTTCTTCAACGTGGCACATTACGTCCTGCGCCCGTGGCCGTGGATTCTCGTCGCGCTCGCGTCGATCCTGGTCTACCCGGAGTTGTCGGACATCCAGAAGGCCTTCCCGAACCTGGATCCGACCCTGATCGGCCACGACATCGCGTACCCGGCGATGCTGAAATTCCTCCCGGTCGGATTCATCGGCCTGATGGTCGGCGGCCTGATCGCCGCCAATTCGTCGACAATCCTCACACACCTGAACTGGGGCGCGTCGTACCTGGTGCACGACTTCTATCGCCGGTTCGTGAAGACCGACGCGGACGAACACCACTACGTGAAAGCCGGCCGCGTGGCCACGATCATCCTGTTCTTCGCCTCGTCTGCGCTGGTCTTCGTCCTCGACTCGGCGAAGAACGCGTTCGACGTCATCCTGCAGGTGGGTGCCGGAACGGGCCTGCTCTACCTCGTCCGCTGGTTCTGGTGGCGCGTCAACGCGTGGTGCGAGGTCGTGGCCATGGTCAGTTCCTTCGCCATCTCGCTGGCCTTCCTCGTCATGGCGAAGAACGGCATCCACGTCAGCACGCACGTGGCCCTGCTGGTGACGATCGCGTTTACCACCGTCTGCTGGGTGGCGACGGCCTACCTCGGCCCTGAAACGGACCGCGAGACGCTCATCGCCTTCTACAAGAAGGTGCGGCCGTTCGGGCCGGGCTGGGGCCCAATCCAGGCCGCGGCCGGCGCGCACGCCGACCAGGGGGCCGGCGCGAACATCCCCCTGGCACTCGTGGGCTGGGTGTCGGGCTGCGTCATGATCTGGTCGTCACTCTTTACCGTGGGCAACTTCCTCTACGGCCGGATGAGTCTCGCGCTCATGCTGCTCGTCGCGTTCGCCGCCAGCGGCGCGGTGCTCATCTCAGTGGTCAAACGGCTGTGGGCCGACACGCCTGCCAGCGACTGACCTTGCGGTCGCGAACCTTCCCCAACGAGGGCGGCGCCAGGCGCCGCCCTCGTCGCGTACGCCGGCGCCGCGGCCCGGAAGCGAGTATGCTGGATCATGCCCTTTTCGAAATTCCCGCTCCATCCGGACCTCCTGAAGGCGATTCGGACGCTTGGGTTTCAGCGCCCGACCCCCATCCAGGAACAGGCCATTCCTCCTGCCGCCGCCGGCAAGGACGTCCTGGCTTGCGCCATGACCGGCAGCGGAAAGACCGCCGCGTTCCTGCTCCCGATCCTCCAGCGCCTCATGGGGAAACCCCGGCGGCAGACGCGCGCCCTCGTACTCACGCCGACCCGCGAACTGGCCGCGCAGATCCTCGGCCACTTCGAGGAACTGGCCGTCCACACGCCGCTCACGGGCGCGGCCGTCTTCGGCGGCGTCGGCATGGGACCGCAGGAACACGCCTTCCGCAGCGGCGTTGACGTCGTGGTCGCCACTCCCGGACGCCTGCTCGACCACCTGCGGTTCCCGTACGCCCGCCTCTCGAATCTCGAAGTCCTGGTGCTGGACGAAGCCGATCGGATGCTCGACATGGGCTTCCTCCCCGACATCCGGCGCATTCTCAAGCAGATTCCGTCGCGCCGCCAGACGCTGTTCTTCAGCGCGACGATGCCCAAGGAGATCACGACGCTCGCGCGTGACATGCTCCGCGACCCGGTCACCATCAACCTGGAGCGCAAGTCGGCACCGGCCACTGGCATCACGCAGGCCGCGTACCCCGTGCCTCGCGAACTCAAGTCCTCGCTGCTCGTCGACCTGCTCAAGCGCGACATCATCGTCGACGCCATCGTCTTCACCCGGACGAAACACCGCGCCAATCGCCTGGCGGATTTCGTGCAGCGTCACGGAATTTCGACCGCACGCATCCACGGCAACCGGAGCCAGAGCCAGCGAACGGCGGCGCTCGACGGCTTCAAGACAGGCCGTCACCGCGTCCTCGTCGCCACCGATATCGTGGCCCGCGGCATCGACGTCGAGGCCCTGGGGCACGTCGTCAACTTCGACGTGCCGGAAGACCCGGATTCCTACATCCATCGCGTGGGCCGAACGGCGAGAGCCGACGCGACAGGCGATGCCTTCACCTTCGTGGCCCCCGACGAAGAAGCGGACCTCCGCGCAATCGAACGGGCCATCGGACGCGCGCTCCCGCGGGTCACGCTCCCGGACTTCGACTACACGCGCAAGACCACCGAGAAGCTGGAGATCCCGATCAAGGAACGCCTGGCCGCCGCCCGGGCTCAGCGCAAGCCCAGGCCCCAGGGCGCGGGACACGCGCCTGCGGCGCGCACGCCGGGGAGCTGCTGGGCAAGGCCCAGGGGCGGACGGGGATCAGTCCTGGGTCTCCAGGTCGATGAGGCCCATGCGCGCGGCGTAGCGCACCAGACCCACCGGGCTCTTGATGCCCAGCTTGTGCAGCAGGTTG
>CAZJRM010000185.1:0-7768 GCA_964547975.1 uncultured Vicinamibacterales bacterium
TCACGCAGACGACGGCGGCCACCGCCGAAGAGAGCGCGGCCGCCAGCGAGGAACTCAGCGCGCAGGCGGAGACGACCCGCGACATCGCATCGGAGCTTGGACAGTTGGTGGGCGGGGGTACCAGCGGCGCCCACGCCCCGACACCCGCGCCGGCTCGGGGGAAGGTCATCGCGCTCAAACCGCAGGCCGCCTACGCCGCTCCGCGCACGCCACGCCCCGCGTCGGTTCCGGCAGACCTCGAGGACACGGGGACGTTCGGACGATTCTGAGGCGGGCAAGGCTCCCGCAGGAACGACGTGAGCTGCGCCAGGCCCGCAGGGCTGAGGCCCTGCGCCACGCCAGGCCCGCCTCCGGTGGTTCTCCGCGCTACGCGTCGTCGCGCACGATCCCGTGTTTCTGCATGCGGTAGAGCAACGCGCTCCGCGTGATGTCGAGGTACGCCGCGGCGCGAGTCTGGTTCCACCCGTGCCGCTCGAGCGCCGCCAGGATCAGGTCGCGCTCGACGGCGTCGAGTGAGATCCCATCGTCGGGCAGCTCGATCCGGGCGTGCCCGAAGCGGCGTTCGACGCCGCGTAGCGCTTCGGGAAGGTCGTCGAGGCCGATGACGCCATCCCGGTCCAGCACGATCGCCCGTTCCACCACGTTCTCGAGCTCGCGCACGTTTCCCGGCCAGAGGTACTGGTTCAGCGCGACGTAGACGCCCTTGTCGACGGTCGGGGCCGGAACGCGGCCGATGCGCGCGGCGTGTTTCCCGAGGAAATGTTCGACGAGCAGCGGGATGTCGTCCGCGCGTTCGCGCAACGGCGGCACACGCACGGGCACGACGGCCAGCCTGTAGTAGAGATCATCTCGGAACGCCCCGTCGGCGACCATCTTCTGCAGGTCACGATTCGTCGCCGCAATGACCCGGATATCCACGCGCCTCGGCTTCGGGTCGCCGAGCCTGTCGATTTCGCGTTCCTGCAGCAGTCGCAGGATCTTGGCCTGCATCACCATCGGCAGGTCGCCAATCTCGTCGAGGAACAACGTCCCGCCGTCAGCCGCCTCGACCTTGCCCTGCGCGTCGGACACCGCGCCCGTGAACGCTCCGCGCCTGTGGCCGAACAACTCCGATTCGATGAGCGCTTCGGGAATCGCGGCGCAGTTGACCGGCACGAACGGGCCGCGCCGCCTGGCACCGTGCAGATGGATCGCCTTCGCCAGCAGCTCCTTGCCTGTGCCGCTCTCGCCGAGCAACAGCACCGTGGTGTCGCTCTGCGCCACGCGGGCCGCCAGGTCGGCCACCTCCCGCATCGCACGCGATCCGGCAATCATCGTGTCGAACGAGAACCGCTCGGCCACCATCTGCCGGAGGCGGCGATTCTCCTGCTTGAGCGCTCCGACCTCGACGGCCTTTCGAACGCTCGCGCGGAGTTGGTCGAGGCTGAAGGGCTTGGTGAGGTAGTCGAACGCCCCGAGCTTCATCGCTTCGACGGCCGACGCAATCGTGCCGTGGGCGGTCAGCATGATGACGGGCAGGTCCGGCTGCATCGCCTTGATCCGGGGCAGCAGGTCCATGCCGTCGAGTTCGGGCATCCGCACGTCGCTCAGGACCACGTCGACGGCTTCCGGTCGGAAGAGGTCCAGCCCTGCCCGCCCGTTCGGCGCCGTCAGCACGTCGTAGCCCTCTTCCGCGAGGGTGTATTCCGCGACACGCCGCAGGCTCTCATCGTCGTCGATGAGGAGAATCCGGGGAGCCTTGCTCACGGCGCCACCTCGCTTCGTCTGGGTTCCTCGGACAACGTCAGCGGCAGGATCACGCGGAACCGCGCGCCGCCGCCTGGTTCGTCGGCGTATTCCACACGTCCGCCGTGGGCCGCGACAATCCGATGCGAGACGGCGAGACCGAGCCCTGTTCCCTGCGCCTTGGTCGTGACGAACGGTTCGAACAGGCGGTCCCTGCCCTCACGCGGCACGCCGGGGCCGCGGTCGACGACATCGATAATCGCCGCCGGCCCGTCGCGCCGAAGCCAGATCGTCACGGCACTGCCTGGCGGTCCGGCCTGCAGGCCATTCAGCACGAGGTTGAAGAACACCTGTTGTATCTGCTCGGGATCCATCCGGGCGAACGGCAGGTCGTCATCCGCGCGTCGCTCGAGGCGGATCCCGGCACGCTCGGCCTCAGGCGTCAGCAACCGGATCACGTGGTCGATGACGACGGAGAGGTCAGCCGTCTGCAGTTCCGGCTGCCTCGGCCGCGCGTAGGCGAGGAACTCGGCGACGAGTCCGTCGAGGCGCCCGACTTCCCTGGCGGCAATCCCTGAGAATTCGGCTTCCGGCGTTCCCGCCGTCACGCGCGACTGAACGATCTCCAGCGCCCCTTTGACTCCCGCCAGCGGATTGCGGATCTCGTGGGCGAGGCCCGCCGCGATTTCGCCCAGCGCCGACAGACGGTCCGCCCGCCTCAACTGTTCGTGCGAAGCCCGCAGTTCGCAGTTGGCGGCCTCCAGCGACGCCGCAGCCTCCCGGTACTTCCGCGTGAGCGTCCGCTGCCAGTCGGCCAGCAGGCCCACCAGCAGTCCGGCCGACGGGAAGATCACCAACTCGACGTACTGGCTTGCGGCGTAGGGTTCGTTGTGCGACCAGGTGTGGCGGATGTGCGGCGCGTAGGCCACGGCGGCCGCGAACGCCGTCACCAGGCCGCCGCGCACGCCAAACCAGTACGCCCCGAGCACGATGGGCGCGTAGTAGAGCCGCTGGTAGATGTTGTGCAGCCACGCCCGTTCCGCGGGCGTCGTGTAGTGCAGCACCGAGACGACGGCAAGCGCGGCCAGCAGGCCCACCCACCGCCAGAGCGCCGTTCCGAGATCCTCGGCCCGCGCCGTCATCGGCGTCACAGCAGGATCTTGACGACGACCTTCCTGACCGGTTCGGGACCGTCGACGGCGATGCCTGGCATGTGGCCGTCACCGGGCCACAGCAGCATGAACCGCCCTGGCTCCATCGTGAGGTAGCTGCCGTGACCGGTCAGCCACACGATGTCCTTCTCCGGGATGTACTGGCCGCCCGCCAGCGTCGTCAACGGCGTGTAGCCGATCAGTTCGCGGCCGGACACGACGCACTGGAGGTCCAGGTACTTCTTGTGGGCCTCCCAGCGACCGTCCGCCGCGGGCTTGGTCTGGTAATCGCTCACGAGCGCGAACAGGCGCGGGCCGTCGATCTCGTGGCGCCCCGGCGTCAGGTCGGTCAGCGGCTGTTCGTGCAGCCACGCGAGGGCACGCGCGATCCGCTCTCCGAGCCCGGTGTACAGCGACGAATTCGTCAGCAGGTCGACGACCATGACGCCTTCCCTTCAGGGCTCCCCGCCGGCAGTCTGCCGGGCGGCGGTCACTTCAGTTCTTCGTACAGCCGTGCTTCCGCGGCGGGCAGGTCCAGCCCGTGACGCAGGTGCATCGTGGCGACACCGACAGGCGCAGGATACGCCTTCCCGGCCTGCCGTCGCGCATCCACGAACTGGATGACATCGAACAACGCCCGGCACGCGTCTTCGTACGGCACGTCCGCCAGGTCGCGGATGTACCGCGTCGAACGATCGATCAGCTTCAGGTTGCTCGGCACCAGGCAGATCATGCGGTTGCCAATGACCCGGCCGAGCCTGACCATGACGCACGTCGACAGCGCGTTCAGCGCCATCTTCGCGCCGATCCGGGCCATGGGATCGAGCAGGAACGGCACGTCGGGCACCGCCAGGGTGACGACGGACGCCGGCGACACCGCCGAGGCAAGGCGTTCGAGTCGCGCCCGCGAGCCGACGCCGAGGACGAACGTCGACGCGCCCGTGGCGCGCGAAGACGACAGCAGCGCCGCGAAGGCGCCACCGGGACCCTCGACGAGCGGCAGATCGGCGTCCGTCACGACCGCGGTCACGCCGTCGCCTCCGCGCACGGGACGATGGGCGAGGCCGTCGAGGCCGATCCTGAAGCGGAACAACTCCCGACGATTGATCTCCCGCAGCACCGATCCCTGGCGTTCGGCCGCCTCTTCGTCCAGCAGCGTGCGCAGTTCGTCCTGCGTCCACTCGATTGTCTGGGGCTCGCGACGCAGCAGACCCGGCCACGCGTCTTCCGTGGACCGCCGATCGGTGAACAACGCCGCCCACGACTCCGCCGCCTCGGCGTCGTCCCACTTCCGGAACGATGGCGTGCAGTACGTCGGACTGCGTTCGGTCGTGTCGGTCAGCACGTCCACGCCGAGCGCGCTGGCCAGATAGGACGTGCGGGCGCCGGCGCGGTAGATCCGCTCTTCCGCCTCGACGAGCCCGGCGAGAGCCCGGCGGAACGGCACATCCACGAGCGAGGCATGCAGCCTCTCCAGCGCCGCGGCCATCGCGTGCGGCACCCGGTCGGACGCGTCGAACTGCGCCCCGAGTGCCCCTTCGGTCGCCAGCAGCTCCCGGAGGACCATCTCGAGCACCGTCATCATCACCAGCAGCTGGATGCTGGTGGCCTGCATGCGCGTCGAGCCGGTGACGGCCATGGGCCCGGTCGTCAGGTTCACCTTCTCGATGCGCGGCTCATCGATGACTTCGCGGCTCCGGCGCACACGTTCCCGGAGGACATCGTCGGGGTTGTTGTAGACGAAGAACACACGCGAACCCGAGTCGAGCCCCTGCCAGGCCGTCCCGATCACGAAGGACGTCTCGCCGCCTTCCGTAATCGCGAAGACCACGTCGTCGGGCCCGACACCAAGGTCGGCGATCTGCTTGCGGCCGAACGGCGCGAAGTCTTCGAATCCCTCGACCGACTTGATGAGCGCGTAATCGCCTCCGGCCATCACGCTGCGCGTGCGGTCCTCCCAGGCGTCGGGCGACGGCACGAACTGGCCGCGTTCGCGGCGGGCCTGCCAGAAGGCACGCCAGATGGAGTCGAGCTGGATACTGAGACGGCCGGTCGCGCCGCACCCGGTGAAGAACAGGCGGCCGCCGCGCTGAAGCGCGTTGAACACCGCGGCCGCGAGGCGGGCCGGCTGGCCCGATCGTGTCCAGGCCTGATAGGTCGCGACGACGTCCCGGTCGATGTCGAAGAGCATCGCCAGACCCTCGGACGTGTCTCGCCGGGCGGTCTGGCTGAGCGTCGCCGACCTGGGGTGCGACGCTTCCGTGACGAGATCACCCAGGCGGAAATCGCCGGCAATCTCGAGGAACTTCTCGGCCCGTTCCCGCGGGTTCTGCGCGTGTGGCATCGTGCCTTCCACCCGGATGACGGGCGTCTCTCGGCCGCGCACTCAGGCGCGACGATAACAATTGTAGCCTACGGCCAGCCCGGATTACGGGACCTTCGACCCGCAGCCCGGAAGCCGGAACGCGCCGATCCGCGTGGAGTAGGTCCTGGCGCCCGCTTTCACGTAGTCCCCGACGTACCAGATCGTGCAGTCGTCGCTCGGGTCGATCGCCGTCTGCGCGTAGTCCTCCCACCGCAGCGTGTCGGTCTGCGCGGCCTCGCCCGCCACGAGTTCGGTTTCGCGTAACGTCATCTGACCCCAGGGATCGTTCGCCAGCCGGCCGGCCAACCGCTGCCCCGGGAAGTGCGATGGGCCACCGAACGAATACCCGATGGCGATGTTGCCCAGGGCGTCGATCGCGGGGCTCGCCATCCAGCGGTAATCGCCGTCGGGCGCGTACGTGCCCTGCTGTCGCAGCGTGACCTCGCGTGCCCGGTTCACGTCGAACTCGTACCATCGAACGCCGCCAGCCGCCGCTTCCGTGTTGACGGAGTGGACGGCCACGATCGACTCGCGTGTCCCGAGGTGACGGTAGACGAGGCGCGACATGATCTTGTCGCCCTGCGCGTCCAGCCGGCGGTCGGTGCCCGGCTGCGGCACGCAGCTGGTCAACTGTCCGCGGCAGAGGTACTGGTAGGGCGCGACCGCGATGCGCTCGGGGCCGTCGACGCGCGTATGCTCGGGGCGAGCGAAGTCGACGTGGAACCGCCACGCGTAGATGGCATCGTCGCCGAACACGCCCTTCAGTTGCGTCCCGCCCGCAGCCATCATGATGTTCGGCGCGCCCGCCGGCGGCAGGCGCGTGCCGTCGAGGTCGGCGTTGTTCAGGAAGTTCACGCCGTCGATGATGACGCACTGTTCGGTCGCGGGCTCGCCCCTGAGCATC
The DNA here is from genome assembly GCA_964547975.1 of uncultured Vicinamibacterales bacterium. GTDB lineage: Bacteria > Acidobacteriota > Vicinamibacteria > Vicinamibacterales > JAKQTR01 > CAYJPV01. The sequence goes on from CAZJRM010000185.1 coordinate 6,146, forward strand.
TTCGCCCGATCGACGACGCACGCGTGCTTCTGGATGACGTTGTCACCGGTGCTCGTCGGGACGTAGTAGCCGTCGGGCCAGACCGCGGGCCGCGGGTAGTCGGGAAAGAGCGGGCGCAGGAACTCGTATCGATAGTACGAACCGGTCGGATCGTCACTCGTGCTGATCGCGTAACACATCGAATACGGTCCCTGCTCCTGCGGCGGAGCCGGAGGGCGCGGCCCCGTGGGCGGCGACGGCGGGACGTCGGCCTGCGGCGGCGCGGGCGGCGGCACGAAGAGCGGCGCCGCCGGTCCGGGCTGTCCGGCCACGCCTGGCACGCTGACGTGGGCCGACGGCCCCGATGTCGGCACCGGCGGCTGATCCGGCCTGACCGCTCCACGCCTGAAGATCGGCATCACGATGAGCCACCGCTGCGCGAGTTGGTCGTAGCGGACGACGGCATCGCCGTTGTTGCGGGCCTCGCACGTGCCGCCAAACCCCTTGAAGACGGTGTTCGTCGGGACGGCGCCGTAGACGACGTCGCCCGTCCGTTCGAACTTCGCGCCCTTCTTGCTGAAGATGGCGAGCTTGGAATTGACAGTCTGCACGATGTGGTTGGGACCGACGGCGAGACTGTTGTCCGACGGATTGCGGCCTGTCGACGTGCCGTGCGGTCCTTCGAAACCAGCCCCGAGACCGTCGAAGCTCTCGACGAGCACCGCGCCGGGTTTCGTACCCTGGCTGCGCTGCTCGACGGCCGCGCCCGCGGGACTGCGGGGAGCGTCCGCCGGCGCGCCGCCTCCCTGCTGCGCGGCCGCCTGCGAGGCGGTTCCGGCCACGAACACCGACAGCCACACGACTCCCGCGCACAGCTTCATCGCTCATCTCCTCGCCGCGGCACCCGGGCGGGCTCGGCCCGCCCGGTCCGGGCGCTTACTTCTCGATGGTCGCGGTCTTGATGAAGTCGAGCTTCGGGAAGTCTTTCGCCAGATACGCGTTGCCTTCGGTCTGGATGCGGCTCTGGTTCGGTCCCTGACCGCTCGGTGCGCCCTCACCGTACCCGGGATAGATCTTCTCGACGACGTCCATCCCGGAGACGACTTGCCCGAAAGGCGCGAAGCCCATCCCGTCGAGCCGTACGTTGTCGCCGAAGTTGATGAACACCTGCGTCGTGCGGGTGTCGGGCGTGCGACCCATCGCGTAGGTGATCGTGCCGCGCTTGTTGCTCTGGACCACCGGGTCGATGCCGAGCGTCGATCCCTGCCACACTCTCGCCACCGCCGGGTCGCCATTGATCCCGAACTGCACCATGAACCCCTGGATGACGCGGAAGAACCGGCACTCATTGTAGTAGCCGTTCTTCACGAGGTTGTAGAACCGGTCGGCGCCGAGCGGCGCCCACGCGCGGGTCACCTCGATGACGAACACACCGGCGGACGTGTCGAACTTCACCTTGAACGTCGCGGGGGCCTTCTCGGACAGCGACGCCGGGGTCTTCAGCGCGGCGGTCTGCGCGGTCACGGTGGACACGCCGGCACACAGGACGGCAACAACAGTCAGGGCAACGAAACTGGCACGAAAGGTCATGGTGAACTCCTCAAGGGCGAACGACAGGACGAGATGATAACCCGGCTCGCGGCT
>CAZJRM010000185.1:7868-10840 GCA_964547975.1 uncultured Vicinamibacterales bacterium
CGGCTCGCGGCTTGCGGCTCGCGACCCGCGGCCTGGCGGCTCAACTTCGCAGCACGCGGCCGAGCGCGCGCAGACCCTCCATGACGGGGTCGGCGGCGTTGCCGAAGAACAAGTCGAGCACGGTCGGCGGCCGCGTGGCTCCCGGCGTCGTGACGAACGCCCTGTCAGCACGCATCCGCTCGATGGCCATCGTCAGCGGCAGGGTGGCATCCGGGGATTTCGCCTCGAGGGAGCGCCGCAGTTCGTCGACGGCCTTGCGCAACTGGTCAGGGTCGAGGATCGCGATGGGTGTGCGGCAGAACCGGCAGGCGGTGTCCGCCCCGACGTCCACGGCCGCGCCGCAGTTGACGCAGTTGACCTGGCGGACGTGGCGCCGCAGTTCGTCGATCTCGGCGGCGCCGAGGGCGCGCACGAAGTTCTTCGCGCGCAGGAACTGGTAGAACGTCATCAGGCGGCCGTGGTCCTCGGGGCACTTCGCGTACGTGAAGCGCGTGCCGCGCTGCATGTCGTGCACGTCGGCGAGGGGACGCCGGCAGCGCGGGCACGCCAGGCCGGGCGTGAGGGGCGGCCTGGCGTCACCGGCCTTCGTGTGATCGGCGAAGAGCGAGACGAGCTGCACGGTGCCGCCAGGCGCGAGCTGCATCAGTTCGGCACGGTCGAACCAGACGAGCTGACACGCGCGGCAGACGTCGAGATTCTGCGTGCGGCCGTACAGGCGGTCGACCGGTACGACCGCCATGTCCGTCGTGCAGTTCGGGCAGTTCATGGGCGCCTCCGCTCGACCCATGATACCCGCACCCCGTCACGCCTCCGCGCGCGCCGGCGGCGTCAGGCCGCCTGCCGGGGCCGGAACGCCAGCGTCCGCCCCGCCGCAGCCGGCTGGCCTTCGCGCCCGACGCCTTCGACGAGACCCGCGAGATGTCCGACGACCTGCGTCGTCGACTCCGCCTGGCTGCCGAGTTCTTCGCTGGCCGCGGCGGTCTCCTCGGCCGTGGCGGCGACATTCTGGGTCACCTTCTCCATCTGCTGGACGGCGGTGGCCACCTGCGCGATCCCCTGGGTCTGCTGCTCGCTGGCCGTAGCCACTTCGGAGAACAGATCCCGAGCCTGGCCGACCGCACCGGTCACCTTGATCATCACGCCGTGCAGGCGCTCCACATCCGTCACGCCGCCCTGCGCACGGGCGCCGGACTCTTCGATGAGCGTCGCCGTGTCCTTGGCGGCGACCGCCGCACGCTGCGCCAGGTTACGCACTTCGTCGGCTACCACGGCGAACCCCAGCCCGGCATCGCCGGCGCGGGCCGCTTCGACAGCGGCGTTCAGCGCGAGGATGTTGGTCTGGAGCGCGATCGCGTCGATCGCCCGCACGATCTTGCCGACCTCGTCCGTGGAAGTCTTGATGGCCCCCATCGATCCGACCAGGGTGGCCAGTACCTCAGACGACTCGGCGACGTGCCGGTCGACGTCCCCCATCACGGTCGTCGTGCGCCGCGCGCTTTCGGCATTGCGCCGGGCCATCGACGCCATCTCTTCCATCGAGGCGGAGGTCTCTTCGAGCGCGGCCGCCTGGTCGCTCGCGCCTTTCGACAGGTCCTGGGCGGACCGGGCAAACTGCCCCGCGGTCGCCAGCATCTGCGATGCGCTGCCCTTCAGGTCGGCGACGACGGCTTCGATGCTGCGGCTGAGGCCGCCGGCGACGAAGTACCACACGCCGACGGCGGCGGCCACGGCCAGGATCGCAATGCCGATCGCCCACAGCGCGTTGGCGCGCGACACGGCAGCCACCTTCGTCTGGGCGGCCAGCAGTTCGTCTTCGGGGATGTTCACCGTGATGATCCAGTCCCACGGCTCGAAGTAGACCGCGCGCGTGACGATGGGTTCGGTGGGCCCGCCGTTTCCGTCGGCCGGCGTGTAGCGGTGCGTCACGAGCTCGCCGCGGGACGCCGACTTCGCCTTGGTCACCAGGTCCTGCACCCAGAACCGGCCGTCCCGGTCTTTCGCCTCCCACATGGAGACGCCGTCCGACGCGCCTTTCGGCGACACGATGTACTTGCCCGTGCTGTCGAACGCCGCCGCGTGGCCGGACGCGCCGATGGTGGCGGCAATCACGCTCTCGCGGACTCTGGCTTCGCCGCCCGTCGGAACGCCAACGAACAACATGCCGGCAATCTCGCCGCGGTCGTCGCGCAGCGGCTCGTACCCGGACTGGTACCACGTGTCCACGACGAAAGCCCGTCCCAGGTAGGTTTCGCCCTTGAGGACCTTCGCCAGGACGCCGTTGGGCGTGCCGTCGGCCATGACCGCCGGAATGAACGTTCCGATGGCGCGTTTGCCATCGGCGCCCACGACGGTCGTCGCAACGCGCACCATGTCGCCGGCGGCGTTCATGCGCTGGAAGATCGTGACCTGGCTCCCGAGGAGCTGCTTCATCTCGTCGATGTAGAGCATGCGTGAGACCGGGTCGTGCTCCTGGGGAATCGGCGTTCGCCCCAGGCGGACCTCGGGCAACGTGATCGAACTCGCGGTCTTGGTGAACTGGTTGGTGACGCTCCACGACTGTGGCGCCCCGAACGACAGGCGGCCGTCGCCGGGCAGGCTCCGCCTGGCGACGTCCAGATAGGTCTGCAACATGCGCAGACCGAGTGCCTGCTGCGTGTCGCACACGCTGAAGACACCCTCGGCCAGATGTTCGACCGCTTCGGTCGACAGGCGCTCGGTTTCACCCTCGGCAATGGCCTCGGTCTGCCGACCGCCCAGCCAGCCGAGAACGGTGATGATGACGATGGGAATGACCGTCAGAGGAACGCCGATGATAGGAAGACGCAGTCGCAGAGGCAGATGATTCCAGGACTTCATATGACAGAACCTCTCCTGTCTGGAGAATCGGCAAGGTCCTGTCTCTCGTGACCCGACGTGGAGCGTCAGGCATTGCCTGACGCGCCCCGTCGTTCGCCCGGTTCAGCGACTGGCTG
>CAZJRM010000186.1:0-10622 GCA_964547975.1 uncultured Vicinamibacterales bacterium
AGTCGGGCGTCATCCAGTGGTACTACGGCCTGAAGGAATGGGACTTCTACACCGTGCTGTTCGGCGTGGGTCGCGCGCTGGGCTGCATGGCGAACATCACGTGGGACCGCGGACTCGGCTACGCGCTGGAGCGCCCGAAGTCTGTCACGACGGCGATGCTCGAGAAGTGGGCCGAAGAAGGCGGACGAACGATCGCGTAGCGCGCTAACTCCGTGATGTGGGGCAGGCCTTCGGGTCTGCCAGTGGGAGCCGGCTTCAGCCGGCTCTCACTGTTTCTACCGGACCTCGATCGTCACGTTCCCCGCCACCGGCTCCGCCAGCCGCCAGTACCCATCCACCAACGTCGACTCGACCCGGCGGCCGTCGAGGAAGACGGTCGTCGCGCCCGAGGTCGTCGGAAGCTCGACCTGCGCGCCCGTTCCGGCTGGCAGCCGCAGATCCATGCGCAGCGCCTTCTCGCGCGTCCATCGCACGTCGATGGGACCGCGTGGTGTCGGGACTCTGCCCGCCGCGCGCGTCAGCCCACCCGGGACCGGCCGCACCAGAGCGCGACTCCACCCGGGAGTCGCGGGCCGCACGCCCAGGACAAATCGCGGCAGCAGGTTCGCAGGCGCCGCGCCCCAGGCGTGATTCCAGTCCTGGTTTGGTTTGTACTTCTGGTCCCAGGCTTCCCACGTGATCGTGGTGCCGCTCTCGACCATGTGGCGCCAGCTGCGATCGCCAGGCGCCATCATGAGCGCGAGCGCCTCGGCACCGGCGCCGTTGGCGAGCAGCGCCTCCATCAGGTACTGCGCCGCGTAGACGGAGCACGCCATGCCCCGACCGGCGAGCCACGTCGCGACGGCGTGCGCCTGTTCCGCCGGGACGAGGCCAAATGCCAGCGGGAACAGGTTCGCGTGCACCGACGCGTGTTCGGTGCCCTCACCATCGCGGTAGAGGCCGCGCGACGCATCGAACAGCACGCGCTGAAACGACTCGCGGCCTTTGCGTTCCCGCGCGCGGTACTCCGCCGCCTCGCCGGTCCTGCCGAGTGCCGATGCCAGATCGGCCATCAACGCGAGCGAGCGAAGGTGAAACGCATTCACGACGGTGTTGACCGGCGTGAACACGTAACCGTCGCGCTCCCCCGCCGGCCAGTCCACGATATCTTCGCGCGTGCGCTGCGCCTCGCCGCTGACGAGCAGGCCGTCCTCGCGCGCCCGATCGAGCAGGAGCTTCGGCTTCAACGCCTCGTATCGCGCCGCGAGCCACACGCGGTCACCCGTGTGCATCCAGTCGGCGTGGGCGATGAACACCATGTGCGACGCCCACTCGGTCGGCCACGTCGGGTGCGTCATCAGACGGTCGAACGTGTCGCGCGCCATCTGCACGTCGCGATCGACGGCGTAATGGCTGAGCTGGTTCAAGTACGCGTCCGCCTCGTACGGAATCCGCTCGCGGTCGCCATCCACGTACACCCCGGCGAAGGTCGTCGCCTTGATCGAGTAGCGGGACAGTTCCCAGACACGATCGAGCATCGGATCGGAGGACGAGAACGACGCGGCGTTGTCGTCCCAGGTGGACGCGAACGCGGCTTGGCGACGAATCTGATCGGACCGCAGTTCCCCGGGCCACCCTTCGATCTCGACCCATCGGAAGGGCGTGACGACGCCCCACTCGGGCGGCGTGAGAATCGCGGCGGGCTGGCGCGTATTGCGGGCGTCCACGGACGGCGCGACGACAATGGGCGCGTCGCCCGACAGCGTGACTCGGACGACGGAGTAACGCACCGTGCCCGGCGGCCGCCGGTTGATGCGGCCCTCGGTCAAGGCTTCGCCGAAATGGACGGTGATGGTGCCGGATGCGCCGGCGGGCAGGATGACGCGGAGGTTGCCGAACGCCACGCGTTCGAAATCGACGAGCACGACGGCCGGGGCGACACGCGCCACGCTCGCCGGCGGCTGGCTGACGAGCCCGACGGGAGCCGAACGGACGAGTACGGTCGCGCCGAGAACCAGCGCGAGCGCGGCGAGTGTCTTCGAGGTCTTCCGCATGTGTGCACCCACGTGATGCTCGTGTGTGATGTGGGGCAGGCCTTCCTTCGGCTTCGCTCAGGACGAGTCAGGCCTGCCATTACCCGCAGGGCTGAAGCCCTGCGCCACGCCAGTCAGCAGCGTACGTCACGGCAGTCAGCGTGGTTCGCCGCCAGTCGCGTCGATCCACTTCTCGACCGTCGGCGGCACGTACGCGGCCATCTTCGCCAGCAGGTCGGGCGCCGACTCGTCGACCGCGATCATCGCGTGGTTCTCGCGGCGCACGAAGCCTTCGTCCACGGTGTGCGCGAGAAACGTCAGCAGCGGATCGAAATAGCCGCCGGCGTTGAGCAGGCCGACAGGTTTCCCGTGCAGGCCGAGCTGGCCCCAGGTCAGGATCTCGAACAGTTCGTCGAGGGTGCCCCACCCGCCGGGCAGCGCGATGAATCCGTCGGCAAGATCGGCCATGAGCGCCTTGCGTTCGTGCATCGAGCCGACGACGCGGAGGTCGGGCAGGCCGGCGTGGCCGACTTCCCGCGCCACGAGCGCCCCCGGGATGACGCCAGTCACATGCCCGCCCGACGCGATCATCGTGTCGGCGAGCACGCCCATCAGGCCGACGTTGCCGCCGCCGTAGACCAGGTCGATACCACGGGACACGAGGACTCGTCCGAGGTCTTCGGCCGCCTCGCGGTATTCGCGCTTCGTGCCCGAACTGGATCCGGCAAACACGCACACACGCTTCATGGGTGTGTCGGCCACCGCGTCGCTCCTCATTCCTGCGTCTTCCACGCGATCGTGTCGAACGCGACGCGTTCGGACACGCGGCCGGAGATGTGCGCCACGATCTGCCGCGCGTGGAACCGCCCGTTCTCGATGAACCAGCGGCTCGTGTTGAATCCGCCGCAGACCGTCCCGGCGAGGTAGACCCCCTCCCGGCTCGACTCGAACGTCGCCTCATCGAACACCGGCGTCCGGAACTCATCGTCTCGGACGCGAAGGCCCATGGCGTCGAGCCACGCGTAGTCGGGGTGATAACCCGTGAGCGCCAGCACCCAGTCGTTCGCAATCTCGCGCGAGCCGTCGGGCGTGTTCAGCACGACAACGCCCGGGCGAACTTCCGCGATGGTCGTGTGGAAGTACGCTCGGATGCTGCCTTCCTTGATCCGGTTCTCGAGATCGGGCCGAATCCAGTACTTCACCTTCTCCGACACGCCGGCGCCGCGGATGACCAGCGTGACCTCGGCCCCGTGGCGGTGGCAGTCGAGCGCCGCCTTGGCCGCCGAGTTCTTCGCGCCGACGATGAGGACCTTCTGGCCGACGAACGGGAACGGCTCGCGATAGTAGTGCGAGACGTGCGGCAGGTCTTCACCGGGCGCGCCGAGGAGATTCGGGTGATCGTAGAAACCGACCGCCACCACCACGTTGCGCACCGGGTACTCGCCCTTCGAGGTCACCAGCGTGAAGTCGCCGCCCTGACCGCGCAGCGCCGTCACCCGCTCGTACAGGCGGACGTCGAGGGCCTCTCGCGCGGCGACGGTGCGGTAGTACTCGAGCCCTTCTTCACGCGTCGGCTTGTAGCCCTGCACCGGGAACGGATGACCGCCGATCTCGATGAGGTCCGGCGTCGAGAAGAACTCCATGCGCGCCGGGTAGCCGACAATCGAGTTCGTGAGCGCGCCCTTGTCGAAGACGATGGCTGAGAGCCCGGCGCGTTTCGCTTCGATGGCGCACGCCAGGCCGACGGGGCCGGCGCCGATGATGGCGACGTCGTGCATGTCAGCACTGTGCCACGGAGGGCGGGGCGGAGTCACGCGCCTGATGAACCGGCAGGGCTAAAGCCCTGCCCCACGACATGCCGGCTCATGCCTGGCGTGGCGCTCGTGTCTGATGTGGGGCAGGCCTTCAGGCCTGCCTGCCTGCCACATCGTCCAGGTAGGCCACCGCGGCAGGCTCTGCCGCCGCGCTGGCGGCCGTGTCGACCGTCGCCGGCCGCAGATCGCGGTAGAGCGCGATGCACGCGCGCAGCGCTCGGACGCAGTCGGCCGCGTCGTAGCGCGCGACCGCCGCCTGCAGCGCCAGCGCGGCGTCCGGCGCCGCCTGTTCGATCTTGCGCACGCCCGACGGCCGGGCGCCGGCGCGTTCGAGCGCCAGCGGTCCCAACACGCGGCCGCGCAGGAACGCGATCGCGTCGAGCACCTCGAACGTTTCACCGCGGGCGATCTTCCCCGCCGTGTAGTGCACCCACGTCCAGAAACGATCGTCGAGCCACTGGGAATCCGGCTTCGGGAACGCGGCGCGCCCGCCCGTGAGCACGGCCGAGAGGCGCCCGTCCCGTTCCCAGAGCACCGCGGGATCCTCGACGCGCTGCGCGGCGTCGGGCAGCGTGACGAACTTCAGATCCACGTGCAGCAGCGGATTGCCGTACAGGCAGATGAGCAGCCGCGGTTCGCCGACGTGCTCGCCGGTAAACGCCGCCAGCAGCGTCCCGAGCGATTCGGCGATCGCACGCCGCTCCGCCAGCACCTCGTCGTACGCCACCGGTTCGACCGCCAAGACGAGGTCGAGGTCGCTGAACTCGTCCATCGTGTTCGTCAGGAACGAGCCGCCCGCGGCGACGCCCACGAATCGCGCGTCCGCGCGCAGCACCGATTCGCACCGCGCGAGAAACGCCCGATGCGCCTCGGGCATCGTCGACGGCATCGCGCGCCTGAGTCCCTGCGCGCACCGCGCGCGCCACTCGTCCGCCGTGAGCTCCCACACCTCGGCCTTCATGCGCCCGCCGACGAAGTCCCGCTCGTCGGTGGCCACGACGCGCATACCCTGCCGTTCTGAGATGCGGCGCGACGCCACGTTGCCGGCCGCCTTCGGCACGCGAAGCACCTGGAAGCCAAGCACCTCGAACCAGTACTCCGTCACGGCGTCGGCCGCCTCGCTCATCAGGCCCCGGCCCTGCCACGGCAGCCCGATCCAGAAACCGCGGTTGTTCTCGTCGCCCGCGCGCAGGTTGATCACGCCGATGATTCGATCGGGCTCGCTCTTCTGGCGCAGCGTCCAGTGCCACGCTTCGCCGCGTTCCACCTGCGGCAGCACCACGTCACGCGTGAACGTCAGCGCGCCGTCGGGCGGGTACGGCCACGGCACAATTGCCGCCAGTTCGCGCACGATCTCCCATTGCGGAAACAGGGCCTGGATCTGCTCCACGTCGTCCAGGGACTGCGGCCGCAGCCACAGGCGGGGCGTTTCGAGCGTCGGTATCATCGTGGCTCATGCTACCACCGGAGCGCCGCGTCTCCGGAGGCAACGAGTCCCGCCAGCGTCGCTCAGGGAAGAACCGTCGGCTGGCGGATCGTGAAGGCGGCTGCGGGATTCGCCTCCAGCAGCCGGCCGATCTCGTCCGCCAACCAACCGGCGCGACGCAGCGCGGGCACGAACGCCGTGAAGACGGTCTCGAATCCGCGGAATCGGCCGCCGCGGGGCTCACCGGGCCGATACCAGCCGGCATCGTGAGACACCAGCAACCGGCTCAGCATTCCGCGTGCCTTGATCGCGGTCGCGCGTTCGACGGTCACCGCAACGGTGTCATCGGCCACGTTGTCGAGTTCGATCCAGGCCCCTTTCGCAGCGGCGTCCACCCTGGAGTCGAGGGCCCAGTCGTTCTGCGCGTGCACCCAGATGAAGGCGCCGGCCGGCACGCGCTCGGCCTCGAGGATCTGCAGTTGGTCCAGGGCCGCGCGGGTGTCCCCGGTGTGCGAGGCGATGGGCAGCCCGGTCCTGGCGTGCGTCCGGGCGGCGGCCCGGACCAGTGTGCGGTCGATGTCGGACAGCGGACCCGCATCGACGCCGGTCTTGATGAACCCGGGCCGGATGCCGGTCCCCTCGATGCCGTCACGCCACTCGCGGACCCAGCGGTCCGCGAGCTGATCTGCGCTCTCCTCGTGGGCGTGCCTGGGCACGTACTGATCCTTGGCCGCGCCGTAGTACCCCGTGTTCGTGACGATGTGGAGGCCTGTGGCCGAAGAGAGACGCTCGAGGAGGCGCGGATCGCGGCCCAGGTAGGCGGGCGTGCACTCCACGAATCCGCGGCAGCCCAGGTTTCGAACCGCCTGCAGGAATGGAAGCGCAACGTCGTACGCCTCGTTGGCGTCGTATCGCGTGGGGCTGATCCGGTCCGCGCCGACGAAGTCGACAAGCACGTGTTCGTGGCACAATGCCGTGCCGAATCGATCCGGCGGGATCGGGCCACGGACGGTCATGATCTGCCCCGCAGACGACGGCGCGGCGTGCCGGGCACCTGCGCCGAGCAATCCGAGGCAACCGGCTCCGGACAGCCGCAGGAAGTCGCGTCGATGCATCATCCCTCCAGCCGACGGCCCCGCGGCGCGTTCATCGCTCCGGGAAGAACCAGTGGATGTACCCGCAGTAGCTGCAGATGACGCAGTCACACGTGGGCGACGCCCACTCGAGATTGAAGAACGTCGCGACCCCCGCGTGGAGTTGGGCGCGCCGCGTGTAGAAGGTGTCGTTCGTGCACACCTGGCAGTGAAACGCCTTCCCCATCATCTCGACCGGCTCAGGTTCTTCCTTGCCGAAGATCCCCATGATGGCCCCTCTCTGCGGTGTCCCCGTCAGTGGACTGTGCGTGCGCCGATCATCGGGCCGCAGGCAGTATTCTCGCCTTCACGCCCTCGAACGTGATCGTCACCGGCTGAATCGTGCCGTCCGCGTTGAAGCGCATTTCGTCGATGCAGGTTTCGCGGTGGTTGCCGTCCTTCGTGCCGAGCGGGCGGCGATGGTAGACGATGTACCACGTGTCCGAACCGGGAATCGGGATGACCGAGTGGTGGCCCGCGCCGGTCGCAATCGCGGGATCCTGCTGCAGGATCTTGCCCACTCGTTCGAACGGCCCCCACGGTTTCTCGCCGATCGCGTACGCCACGCTGTAGTTCGGGCCGCCCCAGCCGCCTTCGGACCACATCAGGTAGTACTTCCCGCCTCGCTTGAACACGAACGGGCCCTCGACGTAGTTCGCCGGCGTGATCTCCCGGAACAGCTGGCCGTCGGGCAGCGGCTGCAGCCCCTTCAGGTCCGGCGTCAACTTCGCGATGTTGCAGTGTTTCCAGCCGCCGTAATACAGGTAGTGCTGCCCGTCATCGTCTCTGAAGACGAACGGGTCGATGGGTTGCGCGCCGTTGTGGAACTTGTCGACGAGCGGCTTGCCGAGGGCGTCTTTGAACGGCCCCTCCGGCCGGTCGGCCACGGCGACGCCGATTCCGCCTTCTTCCTGGTCGCTCTGGATGTCGTTGGCTGCGAAGAACAGGTAGTACCTGCCGTTCGCGCGGATCGCCGACGGCGCCCACAACGCGAACTCGGCCCACGGGATGTTCTTCACCTCGAGCACGCGCGGGTGTTTCGTCCACTGCACGAGGTCCGGCGACGAGAACGCGTCCATGTAGGTCTGCCGGAGGTACTGCTTGTTGATGGCGCGTTTCTGCCGCGGCGTCAGCGACGACTCGTCGATGGGCAGGCGCACGGGATAGTCGTCCGAGTACGTCGGGTAGATCCAGTACGTCGAGCCGTAGACGATGGCTTCGGGGTCGGCGTACCACCCCTGGACGACGGGGTTGCCGGACTGGCCCCTGGCCTTGAGCTGGGCGCTGGGTTCCTGGGCTGACAGCGATGCGGCCGCAACGCCGGCGCACGCGATCAGCACCAGCGCGGCTCCGCGCGGCGGCGGCGCCGGCGTCGCGTGAGCTGTCTCGGCCGCGGCGAACTTCGCCATCAGCCAGTTCGTTCTGAACACGAAGAACAGGCCCATCGCCAGGAACAGCGTGCCAGTCACGAAGACCCAGACGTCGCTGTCGTGCGAGAGATTCAGCGCCCACGCGAGCGCGCCCGCCGCGAGGAACGCGGCCCCAATCGCCTTCATGAGCCGCCGCCCGACACGATCCTGGTTCTGCGGAGTGATCCAGTAGCTGGCGGCGCCGATCACGACGTAGATACACCCCAGGAAGAGGATCACCAGCGGCATCCGCACCTTGCCCTTCTCGAACAGCAGGCTCGCGGACAGAACCAGGACGACGCCCTCGATCAGGTGGAAGAGGCCGTGCAGGTGATGGAGGCGTCGCTCGAGCCAGGTGTAGACGAGCGACCCGAGGGTCACGAACACACCGGCCGCCAGCAGGAAGCCAATCCGCAGAGGATGTTCCGAGAAGTACGGAAGTTTCTCGAATGCCTTCGCCAGGATCTGCACGCCCAGGCAGAATCCCCCGATGGCCGCGGCCCACTGCGCGCGACGCGCCGTTTCCGGATTCATTCGACTCACCTCGGGGGCAGGTCCGTGCCACGCATGTTCGTCGAGGAGCCGACCCGGCGTCAACGGTGGGCCATCCCCGCTACGCCATCCACCCGGGGATCGCCGCCGCCTGGCGGATCCATGTCGCTAACTGCGCGTCGTTCATGTCGTCCTCGCGGATGTCGATCCAGCGGGCCTCTTTGCCGGAGCCGCCCGACGGCGCTGGTTTCAGTGACGTCCCCTTGAAGAAGGTCACCTTCACGTAGCGGGTGAACACGTGAAACGAGAGGAACCACCCCTGCCCTTCGACGCCGTAGAACGGCGAGTTCCACTTCACGGCCTTGACCACGCCCGGCACGGTGCCGGTGATCAGCGCGTCGAGTTGGCGGCTGACGTCGCGTTTCCAGCTGGGGACGGCGGCGATGTACGCCTGCACCGGCGCGTCGCCGTCGGCTTTCGAGACCTGGGGATTACCGCCCGCCAGCAGCACGGGCTTCGTGCGCCTCGAGGCAGCGGGCTTCCCCTTCGGCGCGAGCTTCGCGGCTGTCGCCTTCGGCGCGGCCTTGCGGCTCGTGGCCTTCGTCTTGGCGCCCGCGTTCACCGCAATCGCGGCGCGGACGAGCGCTTCCAGCGCCTGCTCGTCAATCTTCTCGCCTTCGCGGATATCGATCGCGCGGCGGGTATTCCCGTCGAGGCTCGAGTTGAAGAGGCCCGCGGGATCGTCGAGCGACGCGCCCTTGGCGAAGGTCGTCTTCACGACCTCCTTGTAGGTTTCGCCCGTGCAGATGATCCCACCGCGGTGGTACCACACCGGCACGCCGCGCCACTTCCACTCTTCGACGATCTCCGGGTCGGCCGCCTTCACGATGGCACGGAGCCGCGCGAGCGTCTTGCCGCGCCAGTCGCCGAGTTCTGCGATGCGCGCGTCGATCAACTGTGAGGGCGTCAGTGGCTTCTTCATCGTCAGCCCCGGCGCGCTGCCTCGATGGCAGCGACGTCGATCTTCCGCATCTGCATCATCGCCTCGAACGCGCGTTTCGCGGCGGCCGGGTCGGGGTCCGTGATCGCCTGCGTCAGCACGATCGGCGTGATTTGCCACGACAGGCCCCACTTGTCCTTGCACCAGCCGCAGGCGCTCTCCTGGCCGCCGTTGCCGACGATGGCGTTCCAGTACCGATCGGTTTCGGCCTGGTCCACTGTCGCGACCTGGAACGAGAACGCCTCGGTGTGTGTGAACGCCGGGCCGCCGTTGAGGCCGAGGCACGGGATGCCCATGACGGTGAACTCGACGGTCAGCACGTCACCCTGCTTGCCGGACGGGTAGTCACCGGGCGCGCGGTGCACGGCGGTGACGAATGAGTCGGGAAACGTCTTCGCGTAGAACTGTGCGGCGTCTTCGGCGCCGCCGTCGTACCACAGGCAGATGGTGTTCTTCGCGGGGGTTGTCATGTCAACTCTCCTGTCGAATCGTCTCGACTACGCAAGGCTCGCCAGCGTTGGCGTGGGGCGGGCCTTCAGGCCTGCCATTCCACGCAGGGCTGAAGCCCTGCGCCACGCTGGACAACTTGTCGCCTCAAGTGGCCGCTGGGGCCAACCGCCGTGTGATGTCCGCGTACGCCGCGCGGATGAGCGCGCCGATCGCCGCGGCGTCGAACGGCTCGCCCGGCCTCAGCTTGACGTGCCGCATGCGCCGGCCAGTGCCCTGCAGGAGGCTCGCCGGATCCGCCAGTTCCGAGCCGTGGAAGAACCCGATGCTCACGTGCGCCGTGTAGACACCGACGTACGCGAACGCGGCATCCGCGACGCACGCCGTCGGGCAACCGTCGTGCATCACGTCCCACACATCGTCCCCGCAGTCGCGGACGCGTCCGAACCAATGGCGTGCGAGCGCGCCGAGTTGGGCAGGCCGCGCCGCCAGCCACGCGTCGATCGCCGGGTCCAGCCGAATGGCGCCCGGCAGCCTGAACAGGGCGTCCATCGGCCTACCGTCCGCTGGGCGGTTCCCAGAGTTCGAGCTTGTTGCAGTCCGGATCGATGACGTAGCCGAACTTCCCGTACTCGGACTCTTCGACCTTGTCCTGCACGTCGCAGCCTTCGGACCGCAGCGCCGCCAGCAACCCGTGAAGGTCGGCCACCCTGAAGTTGATCATGAACGGCGCGGTACCGGGTTCGAAGTAGGTGGTGTCCTGCTTGAACGGACTCCAAATCGTCGTGCCCTTGCCTTCGGACGGGTCGTCGGCCCACGAGAACACGACGCCGCCCCACTCCTCGACGTTCAACCCGAGGTGCGTCCGGTACCACTCACCGAGCGCCTT
>CAZJRM010000187.1:0-10561 GCA_964547975.1 uncultured Vicinamibacterales bacterium
AGTACAAGGACATCGTCACGCCGCTGCACCTGAACCCGGATCACCTGCGCTACGAATTGCACCGCGTCTGGGTGGTCGAGGCGACGCTGAAGGCCGGCGAACGCCACGTCTACAAGAAGCGGGTGTTCTACATCGACGAAGACAGCTGGTCCGCCCTCGTGGTGGATCAGTACGACAACCGCGATCAGCTCTGGCGCGTCTCGGAGGGCCACGTCATCAACTTCTACAACGTGCCGACGTTCTGGACCGCCGCGGAATCGCACACCGACCTGCAGGCCGGGCGGTATCTCGTGATGGGCCTCTACAACGAGAGCCGCCCGCACGACTTCGCGCGCAAGCTGACCGAGGCGAACTTCACGGCCGACGCGCTGCGACAGGAAGGCGTGCGGTAACGGCAGGGACAAGGGACAAGGCGATAGGGAAGAGGGAAAGGGATCGGGGGTCAGGGAAACGGCCTGACCTTCGGTCCCGCCACCTTCCGACGGGGTGATACGTGTTCCATCAGTTCGTCCCCAAGGGACTTCAGGCCACGGTGCGTGCGCTCGTGGCCGGCGCGTGCGTGCTCGCAGGCGTCTTCGTCGCGCTGCGCGCGGCAGAACCCGCGGCCGGGGAGCACGCCGTGAAGGCACGGCTCGCGCCCTCGTCTCTGCTGCTGGACCTGGCGACGAGCGGCCGCACCGCGCTGGCGGTCGGCGACCGCGGCCACATCCTCGTCTCGCGGGACGGCGGCTCGACGTGGGCGCAGGCCGACGTCCCCACGCGCGCGCTGCTGACGGGCGTGTGCCTGGTCGGCGACAAGACCGGCTTCGCCGTCGGTCACGACGAGGTGATCGTGCGGACGCGGGACGGCGGCACGACGTGGCAACGTGTCCACCACGCGCCGGAAACCGAGAAGCCGCTGCTCGACGTCTGGTTCGCCGACGCCACGCATGGTGTCGCGGCAGGCGCGTACGGCGGACTGCTCGTCACGGCCGACGGCGGTGACACCTGGGAGACGCGGGCCGTCCTGGGCGATGACGATTTCCACGTGAACGCGATGGCCGCCGGCGCTGACGGGACGTGGTACCTCGCGGCCGAAGCCGGGCATCTCTACCGATCAGAGGATCGGGGCGCGTCCTGGCAGGCGCTGGTATCCCCGTACGACGGGTCCTGGTTCGGCCTGCTCCCGATGGCTGACGGCCGGCTGCTGGTCTTCGGCCTGCGCGGTCACCTGTTCCAGTCCGCGGATCGCGGTACCACGTGGACGGCCATCGCCTCGGGCACCGAAGAGACCCTGACGACGGGCCTCGTGCTGGAAGGCGGCCGGTTCGTGATTGGCGGCATGGGCGGCACGCTGCTGTGGGGGGATGGGGCCGGCGTGCGGCGCCAGGAACTGCCCGACCGGAAAGGCGTTTCCGCCCTGATGCGCGGCGGCGACGGCCGGCTCGTGCTGGCCGGAGAAGCCGGTCTCCAGCACCTCGAGATTCCGCGGTAACCCGATTCGTCATTCGTACGACCCGACCATGGCCAAGCCAACGCTGACCGACCGCCTCGAACACCTCCTGTTCACCCACCGTCCCGTCGTGATCGCCATCTTCGTGCTGGCCACGCTCGGGTTCGCCTGGGCCGCTGCGACCGGTCTGCGCATCGACGCGGGTTTCACCAAGCAGCTGCCCCTGAAGCACCCGTACATGCAGACGTTCGTGAAACACCAGCAGGAGTTCGGCGGTGCCAACCGCCTGCTCGTGGCGCTGGTCGCCCGCGACGGCAACATGTTCACGCCGAAGTTCTTCGAGGCGCTCAAGGGCGCCACCGACGAAGTGTTCTTCCTGCCCGGCGTGGATCGCGGCCGGGTGCAGTCGTTGTTCACGCCGAACGTGCGCTACACCGAGGTGGTGGAAGACGGGATCGCCGCGGGCAATGTGATTCCCGACGACTTCGAGCCGACCCCGGAAGGGCTCGACGCCGTCCGCCGCAACGTGCTCAAGGCGGGCATTGTCGGCCGCCTGGTGGCGAACGATTTCTCCGGCGCGATCATCTCGGCCGAACTCATGGAGTTCGACCCGACGACGGGCCAGCGCCTCGACTTCCTGGCGGTCGCCGACGAGATCGAACGGCGGGTGCGGGACAAGTTCGACGCGGACGTCGTGCCGGGATCCGCGGTGGACGTGCACATCCTCGGGTTCGCCAAGATCATGGGCGACATGGCCGCCGGCGCGCGGCGTGTGGCGCTGTTCTTCCTCGGCACGTTCCTGCTGACCGGCGCGCTGGTGTATCTCTACGCGCAATCGCACCGGCTGTCGTTCTCCGTCGTGATGAGCGGGTTGCTGGCCGTCGTGTGGCAGATGGGTATCATCACGCTGCTCGGCTTCGGCATGGATCCGATGTCGATCCTCGTCCCGTTCCTGGTCTTCGCGATTGCCGTCAGTCACGGCATGCAGATGATCAGTTCGCTGGGATCGGAAGTCTTCGACGGCGCGAACGCGATGACGGCGGCGCGCAACAGTTTCCGCCGGCTGCTGCTGCCCGGCGGCATCGCCCTCGCGACCGACGTCATCGGCTTCGTCGCGATCCTGTTCATCCAGATCCGCGTCATCCAGGAGATTGCCATTGCCGCCGGCATCGGCGTCGCCGCGATCATCCTGACGAACCTGTTCCTGCTCCCGGTGATCCTGTCGTACATCCACTTCGAGAAGGGGTACGAGGAGAAGCTGCACCGCCGCGCGCAGCACATGGAGAAGCTGTGGCGCCGGTTCTCGAGCATCACCCAGCCGACGCCGGCGCGCCTCATCCTGGGCCTGCTCGTGCTGCTCGTGGCCGTCGGCGCGTGGCAGGGGCAGCAGGTGAAGATCGGCGATCTCCACCGCGGCGTGCCCGAGTTCCGCGCCACGTCCCGGTACAACCTCGACACGGCCGCGGTGACATCGAAGTTCTCGATTGGCGTCGACATCCTGAACGTGATTGCCGAGACCAAGGCCGAGGGCTGCGTCGACTACGGCGTGATGACGACCATCGGCGACTTCTCGTGGCACATGGCCAACCTGCCCGGGGTGCAGTCGACGATGGACCTGCCGAGCGTCGCGAAGACGCTCAACGCCGGGTGGAACGAAGGATCGCTCAAGTGGCGCGTCCTGTCGCGCAACACGTCCGTCCTGCAGCAGTCGGTGACCTACGTGCCGACGTCGACGGGGCTCCTGAATTCGGATTGCAGCGTGATGCCGATCATGGTGTTCACGCGCGACCACAAGGCCGAGACCATCGAGCAGATCGTCGCCGCGGCCAAGGCGTTCGAGGCGAGCCACGGGAACACGAACGTGTCATTCAAACTGGCCACGGGCAACGTCGGCGTGATGGCGGCCACCAACGAAGCCGTGAACGCGGCGCAGTGGCCCATCATGTTGTGTGTATTCGGGTCGGTCATCGTGCTCTGCCTGCTGTCGTTCAGGTCAGTGCGCGGCACCTTGTGCATCCTGATTCCGCTCGGCCTCGTGTCGCTGCTGTCCTACGCGCTGATGGCCTGGCTGGAGATCGGGCTGAAGGTGAGCACGCTGCCGGTGGCGGCGCTCGGCGTGGGCGTGGGCGTCGACTACGGCATCTACCTCTACAGCCGGTTCCGGACGTACTACCGCGCGGGGGACTCCCTGCGCGAGTCCTATTTCAAGACGCTCGAGGTCACGGGCAACGGCGTGTTCTTCACGGGCGTCATCCTCGCGCTGGGCGTGGCGACCTGGCTGTTCTCGCCGCTGAAGTTCCAGGCGGACATGGGCCTGCTGCTCTCGTTCCTGTTCCTGATGAACATGATTGGCGCGCTCGTGCTCATCCCGGTGCTGGCGCACTACCTGATCGGCGACAACCACCGCCACAAGGCGTAGCGAGACGCGAGGCTGCGGGCCGCGGGCGCCGATCCAATCGATTGGTGAATCGCCTGCGCGGGACGCCGCGGTGTTCGTCGATTAACCTTCGCATTGCATTGCGCGTGTTCGCGACGCCTTACGGTTGCGCTACGAACGGGCGTTCACGCCGAACGGTGGCGCGGCGCCCGTGTCTGAACACGCGTTCATCGCGCGCGCGACGCTGCGGCTCCACGTGAATGGATCGCGCATCCATTGCGGTGAACGTGCATCGTTCGTCGGCACCCTTCTTTCGCCACTGAACGCCCGTTCAGCGATGCGCCAGGTCTTCCACGGCGCGTTTTCCTCAGGAATTGCGTCGACCGCCCGCGATGGCACGAGTCTCGCCTTTCACGGTGTGAGCCCCCCGCATCGACGTCAGACAGAGTCTCGACGTCAGGAGGATCACATGCAGACTCATTCCTTGCGCGGGAGCGCAGGCCTGGCCCTCGTGCTCGCCGTGTGCCTCGCGCTCGCGGCGGTGCCGGCACAGGCCCAGACCGAGACGGGCCGCGTAGCCGGCCTGGTCACCGATGCCAGCGGCGGCGTCGTCCCCGGCGCCTCGGTGACACTCACCTCCGTCGGGACGAAGGCCCAGCGGACCACGGTCAGCGATGACGCCGGGCGCTACACCATCGTCAACGTCCCGCCGGGCGAGTACGAACTCGCCATCGAACTGTCCGGTTTCACCACCCGCAGGCTGAAGGTGCCGGTGGCCGTGGGTGCCGCCGTCGATCTTCCGGTTCGGCTCGAACTCGCCAGCCAGGTCGAAGCCGTCACCGTGGTCGCGGAGACGCCGGTGATCAATACGGTCAGTTCGGAAGTGTCGACGACAGTCACCCAGGCTCAGGTCCGGGAACTGCCGAGCATCACCCGCAACATCTACGACTTCGTCGGCGTGGCGGGCAACGTCTCGGCCGACGACCCGAGCGGCGCCAACGGCCGCGGCGCCGGCGGATTCGTGCTGAACGGCCTGCGGGCGGCCTCGACGAACGTCCTGCTCGACGGGTCCGCCAACAACAACGAGTTCCGCGCGGCGGTGGGTATCCAGGTGCCCCTCGACTCGGTCCAGGAGTTCAGCGTGATCACGTCGAACTTCTCCGCGCAGTACGGCCGGGCCACGGGCGGCGTCGTGAACGTCGTCACGAAGTCCGGCTCGAACACGCTGTCGGGCACGGTGTACGGCTTCTACCGGGACGAGAAGCTCGCGACGAACCTGTATGACAACGAGGCGCGCGGTGTCGAGAAGGACGCCTTCACCCGCAGTCAGAGCGGGTTCTCGCTGGGTGGGCCGATCCTCAGGGACAAGCTGCACTTCTTCGCCAGCGGCGAGTACATCCGCGTCCGGAGCAACGCCACCGATGTGGCCCTCGTGCCCACGCCGCAGTTCATCGCGCTGACCTCGCCGACGACGCGGGCGTTCTTCAACGACTACAGGGCGCTGCCGATCAACGGCCCCGTCCTGACGGCCGGCGAGATCGCGGGCGTGCGGCCTGGCGGGGCGTTCTCCCAGATTCCGGCGAACACGCCCGTCTTCGGCCAGGTGATCCAGCAGTTCCCGAGCGACGCCGGCGCGGGGCTGCCCGAGGACCACGTGCAGGCGGTCGCCCGGGCGGACTGGGCCATCAGCAACAACGCCAGCGCGTATGTGCGCTACGCCCTGCAGTGGCAGGACCAGCTGGCCGGCACCAACGCGAACAGCGCGTGGGAGGGGTTTAACACGGGCACGAAGATCAACAACCAGAACATCCTCGGCTCGTACACGCGGGTGTGGGGCAACTCCTTCACGACACAGAGCAAGTTCGTCTACAACCGGATGGCGAACGACCAGCCGCTCAACGGCGACCCGACGCCGACCCTGTATCTCCGCGCGTCGCGCGCGAGCATCGGCGGCATCAAGATCGCGCTCCCGGGCTACCTGCCGTACAACCCGGGCAGTGCCATCCCGTTCGGCGGCCCGCAGAAGCTCGCGCAGTTCTACCAGGACGCCACGTGGATCAAGGGCGCCCACGAACTGCGGATGGGCGGATCGTTCGTCCGCATCATGGACGACCGCACGTTCGGCGCGTTCATGAACCCGGTGCAGACGCTGGGCGGCTCGATGGGAGAGGCCCTCGACAACCTGGTGCTGGGCCAGCTGCAGCAGTTCCAGACGGCCATCGATCCGCAGGGGAAGTACCCGGGCGACCGGGTGACGCTGCCGGTGAGCCAGCCGGAGTTCACGCGAAACAACCGGTACAACGAATGGGCGCTCTACGTGAACGACACGTGGCGGCTCGGCAGCCGTGTCACGTTGAACGCCGGCCTGCGCTACGAGCTGTACGGCGTGCAGCACAACACGGACCAGTCACTCGACTCGAACTTCTACTTCGGCTCGGGCAGCAACGTCTACGAACGTATCCGCAACGGCGCCATCATGCTCGCCCAGGACAGCCCGAAGGGCGCGTTGTGGAAGACCGACTGGAACAACTTCGCGCCACGCGTCGGGTTCGCCTGGGATCTCTTCGGCGATGGCCGCACGAGCCTGCGCGGCGGCTACGGGATGGGGTACGAGCGGAACTTCGGCAACGTGACGTTCAACGTCATCCAGAACCCACCGAACTACGCCGTGGTGTCGCTGTTCGCGCCGACGGACGTGCCGTACCTGCCCATCTTCCGGACGGTTGAAGGGCCGCTCGGCGGCACGGGCCAGACGACGATCCCGGCGACGAGTACGCGCAACGTCGACCCGGACATCGTGAACTCGTACGCGCACTTCTGGAGCGCGGCGCTGTCGCACGAGTTGTTCAAGCGCACAACGCTGTCCGTGGAATACGTCGGGTCGGCCGGGCAGGATCTCTACAGCCTTTCCAACATCAACCGCGCGGGCGCCGGCGCCTACTATCTCGGCGACGCGAACCCGAACGCGCGCCTGCGGACCACGCAGTACACCAACATGAACACGCGGGCCAACGGCGGGCGCTCTCGGTACCACGGCCTCGTCACGAGCCTGGCCTTCTCGCGTCTCGCGGACTGGGGCCTCGACGTGCGGGGCACCTATACATACGGCCGCGCGAAGGACAACCTGAGTTCGACCTTCAGCGACTCGAACAACAACTTCAACCTCGGATTCCTCGACCCCTTCGACCCCGACCTCGACTGGGGCTGGGCCGATTTCGACGTTCGGCATCGCGCAACGGTCTCGGGCATCTTCGAGTTGCCGTTCTTCAAGCACTCGACGGGGCTGGCCAGAACCCTGGGCGGCGGGTGGCAGACGGCGTGGATCTTCTCGGCGCAGACCGGCGCGCCGTTCACCATCTTCGACTGCTCGTACCAGGTCACCGCCTGCGCCCGCGTGGCCCAGGTGGCGCCGTTCGCGGACTACTCGGAAACGGCCACGGGCACGCCGAACCAGTTCGTCTACCTCGACCTGTCCAACCAGGCGAGCGGGATCGGCAGCATCGTCAACGCGCGCGCCGGGTCGAACGAAGTGCCGCCGGAGGGCGGGTACCCGTCGAACATGACCGCACGCAACGCGTTCCGCCGCCCGGGGCGATGGAACCTCGACGCATCGCTCGTGAAGCGGTTCCGCGTCGGCGACCGGTTCGCGGCCAACCTTCGCGTGGAGATCTACAACGTGCTGAACCACGCGAACCTGTACGTCGTGGATGACGCGACGGACATCTCGGGATCGACGCAGATCCTGGCGGTGCGCGGCTACACGGGCCCGTCGGGCTTCGGGCGGCCGGGGGACGGCCAGCGCCGGGTGCAGGTGGGGCTGAAGATCGAGTTCTAGCGCCGGGACACGCAGGAACGATCAGACAGCCCGTTACGGGGCCGGCCCTCGCCGGCCCCGTTCTCTTTTCAACCGGCGAGAGGGGAGAGACAATGGGCCGCGAGCCGCAAGCCGCAAGCCGGAGTAGACTAGCGGCTTCATGACCGATCTCAACGACATGGTCGCGTTTGCCGCAGTCGTCCGGCACGGCAGCTACTCGCAGGCGTCGCGCGCGCTCGGCGTGCCGAAGGCCACGCTGAGTCGTCGCGTGTCGCAGCTCGAGCGCCGCCTCGGCGCGCGCCTGCTCCACCGGTCGACGCGCAAGGTCGCGCCGACCGAGGCCGGGACGGTCTACTACGAACACTGCGAACGCGTGGTGCAGGAAGCCCGCGCGGCCGACGAAGCCGTGGTGGCGCTGCACGACGCGCCGCGCGGGGTGTTGCGCATCCGGGCGCCGCACGCCATCACCGAGACGATGCTCGCCCCGCTGCTGCCGGAGTTCATCGCGACGCACCCCGAACTGACGGTGTCGCTGACCATCTCGTCCGACGCGAACAACCCCGTCGCGCAGGGCGCGGACGTCATCGTGACGGGACGCCCCGTGACGGAGGCGTCGTTTCCGACGCGCGTGCTGCTCGACTCGGCGACGCATCTCTACGCCAGCCCCCGCTACCTGTCGAAACGGCGCACGCCGGCGGACCCCGGCGAGCTGAACGTGCACCGCACGCTCTACCTGGCGACCGGGTCGCTCAAGGCGAAGCCGGCGTGGATCCTCAGGCGCGGCGAGCGGACGCTGACCGTCCCGATCTCGCCGGTGTTCATCTCGAATGACGCGCGGCCCCTCAGGACGGCGGCGCTGGACGGCCTCGGCATCGTCCTGGCGTCGGATCTCGCCATGGCGGAGGACGAAGCCGCGGGGCTCGTCGTGCGCGTGCTGCCCGAGTGGTCGGGACGGCCGGCGCACGCCCGGGTACTGTTGCCCAGCCGTGTCAATGTCCCGCCCAAGACGCGGGCGTTCGTGGACTACCTGGTGCGCCGCACCCGGCCGTCAGGCCGCTGACCCCGACGCTGAAGCGCCCGGATTTCGTGTCACGTAAAAGGGGGCCTGGCCCCCTTTTCTCGCGCCGGCAGAACGGAAACGGTACCCGCTTCCCGGTTTCGTGATACTTCTGGGCCGTGGCAACCACCGACCTCCGGACCATTCTCGAACAACTGCAACAGGGGCAACTGACCCTGGACCAGGCGCAACGACAACTGGCCGACCGCGAACGGCACGCGGCGTTCGAAGACCTCGGCTTCGCGCGGGTGGACCACCACCGGTCGATGCGGAAGGGGTTCCCGGAAGTCATCTTCAGCCAGGGCAAGACGACGGGCCAGATCGCCGCCATCGCCGAGCGGATCGTCGCCCGCGGACATACCCTGCTGGCGACGCGGGCGTCCTCCGAGCAGTACGAAGCGGTGCGCGCCGTGGTCCCCGACGCGGTCTACCACCAGGCAGCCCGGGTCATCGAGCGCCGGGCGGGCGACATTCCGGCCGGAGCCGGCACCATTCTGGTGGCTTCGGCCGGCACGTCGGACCAGCCGGTCGCGGAGGAAGCGGCAATCTCGGCCGAGGTCATGCAGAACTCCGTCGATCGCCTGTACGACGTCGGGGTGGCCGGCCTCCACCGCCTCCTTGCGGCCAGCGACCGGCTCACCTCGGCCCGCGTGATCATCGTCGCCGCCGGCATGGAAGGGGCCCTGCCCAGCGTCATCGGCGGGCTCGTCTCGGTCCCGGTGGTCGCCGTTCCGACCAGTATCGGCTACGGCGCCAGCTTCGGCGGGGTGGCCGCCCTGCTCGGGATGCTGAATACCTGTGCCCCCGGGGTTGCAGTAGTCAACATCGACAACGGGTTCGGCGCTGCCTGTATCGCAAGCGCGATCAACCATTTAGGGACATAGGCTTTCGGCTTTCGGCTCTCGGCTCTCGGCGCGTGTCGGCGGGCCCGGCTGAAGCCGGGCACGACGCCGGAATCCTCCGCTGTCACCGGGACGGGGCTTTCTGCATCCATTGACCAGCCCCCGATTCTCCCAGGTCCCCCGGCCGGGGCCGGCCCCCGGCCCCTCGGCTTCTGCTGCAAACCGTTGGACGCCCGGTGGATCCGTGCTAGGATTAGAGGTTCACCCGTAGAGGCATCCCCACGCCTCCCTTCGGACCCCGGCGAACGATGCAACCAGCCGTCCTGCAGGCCCTCGAGTATCCCAGGATCGTGGACGTCGTGTGCGGTCTTGCCGCCACGCCGCTCGGCGCCGAACGTCTGTCCGGGCTGCGTCCTTCCTCGGACCCGCGGCGGGTCGCCCACGGGCTGGCCGCCACCACGGAAGGCGAGCGGTTCAACGAACTCGTCGGCGCCTTTCCGCTGAGCGCCGCCCCGGAACTGGCGACCATTCTCCGGGCACTGGCCATCGAGGGCCGTGCGCTCGAACCGCTCCGGATGCTCGCGCTCTGCGATTACCTGGAGTCGGTCGAAGCCACCCGCGTGGCCATCCGCCGCGCCGAGGGCACCTTCCCCATCCTCAAGACCATCGTCGAAGGCGGCGTGTCGTTCAAGGGCGAAATCGCC
Organism: uncultured Vicinamibacterales bacterium; assembly: GCA_964547975.1. Lineage (GTDB taxonomy): Bacteria > Acidobacteriota > Vicinamibacteria > Vicinamibacterales > JAKQTR01 > CAYJPV01. The sequence continues at coordinate 10,227 of CAZJRM010000187.1, forward strand.
GACGCGCGGCGCAAGATCGACCCGTCGGGCGAGGTCCGGGACGATGCCAGCCCGGAACTGCGCGTGCTCCGCGACCGTCTGCGGCGCCAGAAGACGCGACTGCGAGGCACGCTCGAGTCGTTTCTCCGCAACCGCGACACCGCCAAGTACCTCCAGGACCAGATCGTCACGGATCGGAACGGCCGTTTCGTCTTGGTGGTCCGCGCGGAACACCGCGCGTCGATTCCTGGCATCGTGCACGGGTCGTCGTCGAGCGGGGCCAGCCTGTATCTCGAGCCGCTGAGCACGGTCGAGATCAACAACGACGTCGTGGCCCTCGAGCAGCAGGAAGCCGA
>CAZJRM010000188.1:0-10493 GCA_964547975.1 uncultured Vicinamibacterales bacterium
GCTGCGGGATGACCATGTTGTAGTCGGTCTGGCCGTTGAACTGGAACGCTTCGGTCGGCAGCACGGCCAGCGCCACCATGCCCGGCAGGATCACGATGAACGGCATCAGCATCTTGGGGACGGCGGCAATGATGGGCGTGCGCTGCGCGGCGTTCATCGACTTGGCCGCCATGGCGCGCTGGATGACGAGGAAGTCCGTGCACCAGTAGCCGAACGACATCACGAAGCCGAGGCCCGCGACCATCCCGAACCACTCGATGCCCATCGGGTTCTGCGCCGGCGAGCCCATGTGCGCCCATGAGTCGGTCCACGCCCCGGGGGCGAAGCCCGCTTCCGTGGCCACCGTCGCCAGGCGCGCCTGGATGCCGCTCCACCCGCCGGCGCCCATGACGCCGAGGAACATCAGCGGCAGGAAGCCGAACACGATGAGGAAGAACTGGACGACTTCGTTGTAGATGGAACTCGTCAGGCCGCCGAGCAGGATGTAGACGAGCACGACCGCCGCCGAGACGATGATGCTGACGTTGATGTCCCAGCCGAGCAGCAGCTGGAAGAGGCGGCCCATGACGTACATCGAGATCCCCGACGAGAAGATCGTCATGATGGCGAAGGAGATCGCGTTGAGCGCCCTCGTCTTCTCGTCGAAGCGCAACCGGAGGTACTCGGGGACGGAGTGGGCCTTGCTGCCGTAGTAGAACGGCATCATGAAGACGCCCACGAAAATCATCGCCGGCACGGCGCCCACCCAGTAGAAATGCGCCGTCATGATGCCGTACTTGGCACCGCTGGCGGCCATGCCGATGACTTCCTGCGCCCCGAGGTTGGCCGAGATGAAGGCCAGCGCCGTGATCCAGGCGGCGAGGCTGCGCCCCGACTCGAAGAAGTCCAGGCTGGTCTTCATGAACTTCTTCAGGGCCCAGCCGATGCCCAGCACGAAGACAAAGTAGATCGCGATGATGGCGTAGTCGATGCCGTGGAGGTGCATGGGCGGGGATCTTATAGGGGCAAGGGACAAGGAACAAGGGGCAAGGGACAAGGCGATAGGGCAGAGGGAAAGGGAAGAGGGAAGAGGCGAGAGGCGGGAGGGCCGGTCGTGGAGCAGGGCTTTCAGCCCTGCTTGGACAGGGTCCAGTGTGACACCCTCCACGCCCGAAGCCCGAAGCCCGAAGCCCGAAGCCCGAAGCCCGAAGCCCGAAGCCGGAAGCCGAACGCCGGAGTATCATGCACAACCATGACACGACGCCGACTGATTGCCCCGGTTCTGGGACTGTTGCTCACGACCGCGTTCGTTGCCGCGCGGGCACCTCTCCCGCAAGCCACGCCGCCCATCGTCGACACGTGGCGTTACACCGTGTCCACACCTCCTGCGGGGTGGGAGCAGCCCGGATTCGACGACCGCGAGTGGCTGCAGGGGACCGGCGGATTCGGGACGCACGAGACCCCGGGTGCCCGCATCGGCACCGTCTGGGCGACGAACAACATCTGGCTCCGGAAGGTTGTCGAGTTGACCGCCGTGCCCGCGAGCGTGGCGCTGCTCGTTCACCACGACGAAGACGCGGAGGTCTTCATCAACGGTCAGCGCGTGGCGGCCTTTGCCGGCTGGTCGGAAGACTACGAACTGGCGCAACTGGCCGCCGCGCAGCGCGGCGCGCTGGTGGTCGGAAGGAACGTGATTGCCGTGCGCTGCCGGCAGACCGACGGAGGACAGTTCATCGACGTGCACGTCGTCGATGCGGATCGTGTGCCGACACTGCCGCCCGCTGTCCGACAGACCGCGCCGTTCAAGTCGGCACTCATCACACCATGGGGCGAGCAGGTGACGCCTCAGAACGCGTGGACCGAGTACCCGCGGCCGCAGATGGCCCGTCGCCAGTGGCAGAACCTGAACGGGCAGTGGGACTACGCAGTGACGCCCATCGCGCAGAAGACCGTGCCCGCGACGTGGGACGGGAAGATCCTGGTGCCGTTCTCCCTCGAATCGAAGCTCGGCGGCGTCGAGCGCCTGCTGGATGCGAGCGAAGCCCTCTGGTACCGGCGCACGTTCCGGATGGCCCCCGCGGCGGGGAAGCGGACGCTGCTGAACTTCGAGGCCGTCGACTACCGGTGTGAGGTGTTCGTCAACGGGGCATCGGTGGGTATCCATCGCGGTGGCCACACGCCGTTTGCCTTCGACGTGACCCGGGCGATGAAGCCCGGCGACAACGAGTTGATCGTGCGCGTCGAGGACGAGACGGAAGGGTGGCAACTGCGCGGCAAGCAGGTGCGCAACGCGCGCGGCATCTGGTACACGCAGGTGTCCGGGATCTGGCAGACCGTGTGGCTCGAGCAGGTCGGGGCGGCCTATGTCGCGGACCTCTCGATCCTCACCGACGCGGCGTCGGGTACCGTGATGGTGCAGTCGAAGGTGGTCGGAGAACTCCCGGGCGCCACGCTTGCGCTCGTCGTGAAGGACGGGGACCGCACCGTGGCGAAAGCTTCCGGCCGCGGCGACATCACGGCGACGGTGAAAGCGCCGAAGCTGTGGTCGCCCGCGTCACCGCACCTCTACGCCCTGGAGATCACCCTGCGAGACGCGCGGGGCAAGGTGGTCGACGAGGTGGAGTCGTACGCCGGCATTCGCACGGTGGGGAAGGTCCGCGACAAAGACGGTCACTGGCGTTTCACGCTGAACGGCCAGGTGATCTTCCACTGGGGGCCGCTCGACCAGGGCTGGTGGCCGGACGGACTGCTGACACCGCCGTCGGACGCGGGCATGCGCGCCGACATCGAGTTCCTGAAAGCGGCGGGCTTCAACATGATCCGCAAGCACATCAAGGTCGAGCCGCGGCGGTACTACTACCACTGCGACCGTCTCGGCATGATGGTCTGGCAGGACCACGTGAGCGGCGGAAAGGGGCCCGAGTGGACCCGGCTCCAGCCGAATCCGAAGGACGCCGTGTGGCCCGACGACCAGCACGCCCAGTTCATGCTCGAACTCGACCGGATGATCGACACCCTCGAGAACCACCCCTCCATCGTGGTGTGGGTGCCGTTCAACGAGGCGTGGGGCCAGCATCGGACGATGGAGGTGGGCGCGTGGGTGGTGAGGCGCGACCCGGCCCGGCTGGTCAACATCGCGAGCGGCGGCAACTTCTGGCCCGTGGGCGACGTGGTCGACGATCACAAGTATCCGCACCCGGGGTTCGCGTTCAACCCGCCCCGTGACGCCGACTTCATCATGGTCATGGGTGAATTCGGCGGCCACGGGTACCCCGTCGCCGGGCACCTGTGGGATGCGAACCGCAGGAACTGGGGCTACGGCGGACTGCCGCAGAACGAAGCCGAGTACCGCGAGCGGTATACGACGTCGATCAGGATGCTCGACGAGTTGCGGAAGCAGGGGATTGCCGCTGGCGTCTACACGCAGACGACTGACGTCGAAGGCGAGATCAACGGGCTGGTGACCTACGACCGCCGCGTGCAGAAGATGTCGCCGGCCGACCTGGCCGCGATCGCGAAAGTGTTGTTCAACTAGGCTCGCGGCTTGCGGCGTTCGGCCCGCGGCCGGACCCCGGAAAGTGGTGTAGCGCCCGGCTTCAGCCGGGCCTGGTGCAAGCCCAACTGAAGTTGGGCGCTACATATGCCGGAAGCCCGAAGCCCGAAGCCGGAAGCCCGAAGCCGAGCACTGCCATGAGCCATCCGTCCCTGTCCGAATTCCGTTCCGTGCCCCGTGCCGAGTATCTGCTGTGGGCGAAACGCCGCCCGCATCCCCGGAACGACCTGGCGCGCAGCGATGTGAACGGGCCGGCCCTCGACGAGTGGCCGGAGTGGCGCGCCGCGCTCGAGGTGTCCGGGCGAAACGACGAGGGATGGCCGCCGCTCGTTGACGCCATCGCGGCGCGGTACGGCGTTGCGGCCGAGGGTGTCGCCACGGCGACCGGCACCTCCGGCGCGAACTTCCTCGCGTGCGCGGCGATGCTTCGCCCGGGTGACGACGTGCTCGTCGAGTCGCCGGCCTACGACCCGCTCCTGGCGGTGCCGCAGATGCTGGGGGCCAGGCTGGTGCGTTTCGACCGGCGATTCGAAGACGGGTTCCGCGTGGACCCGGCGCGTGTCGCGGCGGCGATGACGCCGGCGACACGCCTCGTCATCATCACCAGCCCGCACAACCCGGCCGGGGCCGTGACCGACGCGGACACGCTCCGCGAGGTCGGCCGGATCGCGGCGGCCCGCGGCGCCCGGGTGCTCGTGGACGAGGTCTACCTCGACGTGGCGACCGGGCGCACGTGCCCGCCGGCCGCGACGCTCGGCCCGGCATTCATTTCCACGAGCAGCCTGACGAAGTGTTACGGGCTCTCGGGGCTCCGGTGCGGATGGGCCCTGGCAGAGCCGTCGGTCGCCGAAGAGATCCGGCGGATGCGAGACCTGACCGACGGTGTGGGATCCATCGTGGCCGAGCGGGCATCGGTCGTGGCGTTTGCCCACCTGCCCGAGTTGCTGGATCGGTCCCGGGCGGTCCTGGCGGGGAACACGGCGCGGTTCGATCAGTTCATGGCGGCGACGCCGGTGCTGGAGTGGGTCAGGCCCGACGGCGGGACCGTCGCGTTTCCGCGGTTACGCAGTGGCGAGTCGGCGGACGCCCTCGCCGAGGAGTTGCTGGCGCGTTACGAGACCGCCATCGTGCCGGGGCGGTTCTTCGAAGCGGACGCCCACTTCCGCGTGGCTCTGGGCATCGATTCCGCGATCCTCTCGCGCGGCCTCGCGGCTATCGCCGCCGCGCTGCGATAGGGATTGGGGATTGGGGGTTGGGGATTGGGGATTGGGGATTGGGGATCGGGCCGAAAGCCGCGGGCCGAAAGCCGCGAGCCGTGAGCCGAGAGCCGAGAGCCTACTTCCCAATGACCCTGTAATTCGTGTACTTCGCCTTGCAGGACACCTGCTCCGTGGCCTTGACGTAGAGTTCCTTCATCTCCGTCGGTACCCACAGGTTCAACGCCGCATCGCGCTGGAAGGCGACGTCGATCGTCATCCGCAGGCGATACCGTTCGTGGTCCGCCTGGGACCCGCCGCTGGGCTTCAGGTTCTCGACGATCATGCGGCTCTTCAGCAGCCGGCCGGAGTCGGGGTCGATCCACAATTCGCCATGAATCGGGTACTCGTCGCCGTTCGACGTGACGACGAGCGTCGGTGTCCGCGTTTCTTCGAACGCCAGCACCCAGGCCTTCACGTTGTCGACCGACTTCTCGCCCGTCTTCTTGAACGTGAAACGGGGCTGATTCTGCGGAAACAGGAACATCAGCGGGAAGGTCGGCACGTTGAACATGCGCGGGACCGACCCTACCTGCCAGCGGCGGCTGGCCGCGTTGAGCGCGCTGATCTCCTGATGCGAGGCCGGCCCACCCTGGCGGAACAACTGCTCCAGCTGGCCTTTCCGGTCGTGGATGACCCTCGTGTTGACTTCGTGGACGTCGCGGAACGCCTGCCAGCCGCTGTCGTTCGACGTGATGACGATGGTGCCCCGCAGCAGGCCGACGTCGGTCTTGCCGGCCACTTCCATCCCCGGCGTGTCACTCGACTGCACCCCGAACCCGCGCGCGACATCGTCGGCGCGTTCGTCGGCCACGAGGATGGTCACCGTCCGATTGAAGTCGGACGCGTACGTTGCTGCGCGTTTCAACACGTCGTCCAGGGTCGGGCCCTGGGCGGCGGCCGGCACGGCGGTCAGGACCAGAAACGCGACGGCCAGTCGGGCTTCGCGACGCATGCGGCTGCCTCCTGCGGGGTTCGGGACGACCGCATGATACCCCGGCTACCGTCCGCCTCCCAGTGCCCTGGCGGGCAACAGGATGAGCGCGCGCAGGAACTCGAACACCCCGTTGACGGCGATGCCGACGAGCCTGAACGGGAGGAGCAGCACCCAGACCACCGGGTAGAGGACAAGGCCGAGCAGAGCCACCGGCCAGCAGATGACCAACAGCAGCAGCCACAACAGGAACTTCACCATCGTGTCCTCCGTGTCCCCGCGCACACGGCGGGTGTCATGGGGTACTACGTGGCGGCGAGCGACAGGGTTCTGCGGCGCTACTTGGCCAGCGTGACCGCGATGATGTGCGTCGCCCAGTCCGTTCGCCGAGACGCGGCCTTGTCCCGGGGCACGACGGCGCCCGACGGGTTGACGAGGGGCGGCACCTCCGGCGGCATCACGATCCGCAGTTCCTGCACGGGGCCCGGCGCCGGTTTGCCGTCCACGGTGAGGGCGGCCTGCGCTCCTGAAATGGCCACGACTCGATACGGTGTCCGCACGCGGGCGAAGTAGGCCTGGCCGCGGCGGCCTTCCACCTTGACCTTGTAGGTCGCCCCGTCCATCCAGGCGTCGATGACGCGCAGCCGCGTGGAGGCGTCGCCGGAGGCGAGCGGCCTGTGGACCGGCACGAACTCGACGCCGGGAGACACCGGCAGGACCGCGTTGAACGGCGCGGTCACCTGGACGAACCGCCACACCTCGGGACCGCGGCCGAGCGGTCCCGGCGCCGCGGCGCGTGTCCAGGACGACGCGACGGACGTCGGCCGACCCCTGGCGTCGCGGTCCACGAGCGTCTCGGGCGAGAACCGGACGCGCAGTTCGAGCGGCAGCGTGCCGCCCTTCGGGTTCACGGCAATCGCGTAGCTGCGCTCGTCCCTGGTGATGGCGACGTCGGCCGTCACGCCGCGCCAGCGCAGGTTCCGAATCCGGAGCCAGCCCCAGTCGGCCGGCAGCCGGGGGGCGAGAACCATCCGTTCCGGCAGCGATGCGTTGCCGACGGTGGTGGCAGGCGCGGTGCCGAGCCCGACGAGGCCGCGCAGCAGCGTCGAGACGAACCCGGTCGTCGCGAAGAGCTGGTGGGGGACGGCCGCGTCCACCGATCGCAGGCGATCGCCGGAGAACAGCTCGGCCATGTAGCCGCGCGACTCCAGGAACGTCAGGTCGGCCATGCCGTCGAGGTACTGCCACGCGGCGTCCGGCCGCCCGTTCGAGTAGAGCGCGAGCGCGGCGAAGCCCGTGAGGAACGGCCAGGAGGCGCCGTTGTTGTAACTGAGCGGCTCGTAGAGCGTCGAGTCGATCGACAACATGCGCGCGCCCCAGTCGGCCCCGACGCCGGCGGACGCGAGTTCGTCCAGCATGCCTTCGACGGCGGGATGCCCGGCGTCGAAGACGCCCCGCCACATCCCGAACGCCGGCCACACGGTCTGCTCGGCCTGGCCCTTGCCGTCCTTCATCACCGCGAAGAAGATGCGGCGGTTCTGGTCGTCGAGGAACCGCCTGTTCAGGGAGGCCCTCGCTTTGGCAGCCACGACGCGGGCCGTCGAGGCGAACACGTCGCCCGACACGGCTGCCAGTTCGCCCGCCGCCTCCGCCGCCTCGGTCCACACGGCGCCGAGGAACACGTCTGTCAGCACGTCGCGGCGACGGAGCGCGCCGGTTTCGACGGCGGCCAGGCCGGCTTTCGTGTTGTCCATCAGGCCGTCGCCGTCTTCGTCGGTCGACGCGCAGTAGTCGTACGCCTTGCGTACCGACGGCCACAGGTCTTTCGCGAACGCCAGGTCGCCGCTCGCGCGCACGTAGTCACGCACGGCAATGATGTAGAGGGGCGTCGTGTCCGCGTGGTAGTAACCGTACGGGAATTCTTCGAACCACTTGATGTAGCCCGCGCCCTGCGACAACTCGTGCATCATCTTGCCGTCCGCGCGCTGTCGCTTGCGGAGGAAGTCGAGCGACTGCTTCACGGTGTCGAAGTCGCCGTACGCCGTCATCGCCCACGAGTTGATGAACGTGTCGCCGCCGAAGAACCAGCCGAATCCCGGCCGCTCGCTCGTGCCCGAAGGGCCGAGGCCCGCGATGAGGCCGCAGCCGAGGTGCGGATTGCACACGAAGCCTTTGTCGAGGGCCACCTTGCCCCACTCGAGCGCGAGGTCGAGCCGGTCGTCCGGCGTGTCGATGCTCGTCATCTCTTCGCGCAGCCGGCGGTAGTGCTCGAACGACTCGCGGTAGTGCTTCACCGTCGAGGCGAGCAGTCCCTGGTACGTCGCCGTGGCCGTCTTCAGGCCCTCGGTGCTCGCCGCGATCACGATGGGCACGAGGCCGCGGCGCGCCGTGTCCGGCGTGATGGCAATCGAGAACTGCGAAGGCGCGTCGGGCAGGTTGTGCGCGGGCTGTTCCGGCGGCGTCAGCGAGAACGGCGACCCGACGAGGGCCGCGTGTTTCCCGCTGGCCTCGCCCGCCACGTACGCCTTCAGCCCGTTGTCCCAGTAGCTGTACTGGCCGCCGAGCGCCGCCGGCCACATGGGCTTGAGGTCCACCCGGAACTGCACGACGACCGTCAGCGGTTCCGACGTGTCGACATCCAGCAGGACGACACCGCCGTTCTCGGTGAGCGGGACCAGCCACGTGGCGTCCACCGTGAACGACGCGTGCGCGTATCGCACCGTGCTTGCCTCGGGCCGGATATCGACGGTCGTCGCCAGGCTGGTGCCGGACATAGGCGCCGCGTACGCGGCGGTGCCGAACGACAGCTTGAAGTCGTGGAGCACCTTCAGCGGATACACCCACGCCTCGAAGGTGCCGTCTTCGCGGCCGAGGAACGCCGCCTTCCGCCCGGACGCCTCCATGTAGCGTTCGGGACGCGCGGGGCCGCCAAGCGCGATGGGATTGGGCGGCCGGACGAACCGCGCGACGGTCGACGGCGGCGGGGGCGCGGCGGCGGGCGCGGGCGCCTGCGCGTGGCCGGCGGCCACCAGTCCGACGAGTGCCGATGCGGTGACCCACCAGTTCCTGTGCCGCGCGGTCCGCTGCATACGAGTCTCCTCCACGGGGCGGATTCTACACCGTGGCGGCCGGCATGCGTTCGACGCCGCTCGGAACATGACGGCCGGATGTGCCCGGTTGCGCCGTCCCTCGTGGCGTCCGGTGCCGGCTTGGGAAAGTTTCAAAAGCTATTCAAAGACTTGACAAGACATAGACACATGAGTATTCTCGGATCGTGGTCGGGCGCGTCGGATGGTCGACACGCCGCCACCGTCACCGTTCAACCGCGGGCCGGCACCGCCGGCCCCCCGAAGGAGTCAGCCCCATGCGTACGTTGCTGTCATCCGTGCTCGCGCTCACCCTCCTCGCCGGCGCCGCGTCCAGCGCCGCCGCCCAGCAGAAGGACATCGTCGATACCGCCGTGGCGGCGGGCAGCTTCAAGACCCTGGCCGCGGCCCTCGACGCGGCTGGCCTCGTGCAGACGCTGAAGGGCGCCGGCCCCTTCACCGTCTTCGCGCCGACCGACGAGGCGTTCGCCAAGATCCCGAAGGCCGACCTCGACGCCCTGCTGAAGGACAAGGCGAAGCTCACCGCGGTCCTGACGTATCACGTGGTGCCGGGCAAGGTGCTCGCGGCCGACGTGGTCAAGCTCACCTCCGCCAAGACCGTGCAGGGCGGGTCGGTGAAGATCGCCGCGTCGAACGGTGTCACCATCGACAACGCGAAGGTCGTGACGACGGACATCGCCGCATCGAACGGCGTGATCCACGTGATCGACACCGTCATCCTGCCCAAGCTGTAGCGCCCCCCGGCGGCGGTGCCCCGTCTGCCCCCGACAGGGCGCCGCCGCCGACCTTCCGCCACCGTGCCCCCGGATGTGGCATGATCGTGCCGGCCATGCGCAGAACCTCTTCAGAACCTCACGATTCGGCAGGCATGTTGTCCATTGGCGCGCTGGCGCGCGCGACGGGGGTACCCGTCGAAACGTTGCGCACCTGGGAAGTGCGCTACGGTTTCCCCGCCGCGGACCGGAAACCGTCAGGGCACCGGGTCTATCCGACGTCCACCGTGGCCCGGCTCCGGCGCATCGCGTCGGCCATCGCCCAGGGACACCGGGCCGGCGAAGTGGTCCCCGCCTCCGACGCGGCGCTCGACGACCTGCTGGCCGCAGCCCGCTCGCCCTCGGGCGCCACCGTGTCCGCCCTGGCGCCGGTGCCGACGATTGAAGGCCTGCTGGACCTGGTCGGACGGTTCGACGGCGACCGGTTGACCGCGACGTTGATGACCGACTGGGCCCGGATGACGCCCGTGTCGTTCATCGACGACCGCGTGGCTCCGCTGGTCCGTGCCGTCGGCGACCGGTGGGCCGACGGCCGATTCGAGATCCGCCACGAACACTACCTGTCCGAGCGCCTCGGCGACCTCCTCCGGTCCCTCCGGCTCACCTTCGACCTGCGGGCCGACGGCCCCGCCGTGGTCTGCGCCACGCTCACCGGAGAGCCTCACGGGCTCGGGCTGCAGATGGCCGCGCTCGTGTTCGCCTCGGCGGGATGGCGGGTGACCTACCTCGGCACCGAAACGCCCGTGACCGAACTCGCGACCGCTGCTCGCGAACTGCCGGCCCGCGCGGTGGCCGTCAGCATGTCGTCCGCCGTGGGCTCGAAGGAAGCGGCGGCCCAGCTGGCCCAGCTTCGCCGCGCGTTGCCGAAAGACGTCGTGCTGCTCGCCGGCG
>CAZJRM010000189.1:0-2694 GCA_964547975.1 uncultured Vicinamibacterales bacterium
CGGTCGGCGCGCAGGTCTTCGTCGCGGAAACACTTCGCGATCTGGAAGTAGCGGTCGGTGCCGGCGACCATCAGGATCTGTTTGAAGATCTGCGGCGACTGCGGCAGGGCGTAGAACTCGCCGGGGTGCACGCGGCTCGGGACGAGATAGTCACGGGCACCTTCGGGCGTGGACTTCGTCAGGATGGGGGTTTCGACTTCCCAGAACCCCTGCGAGTCGAAGTACTTCCGCACCGCCATCGTCACGCGGTGGCGCAGCTGCAGGTTGGCTTGAAGTTGCGGCCGGCGCAGGTCGAGGTACCGGTACTTGAGGCGCAGGTCTTCGTTGGCCGTGACCTCGTCGCCGATGACGAACGGCGGCACCCGGGCTTCGCTGAGCACCTTGAGGGTCTCGGCGTGCACCTCGATCTCGCCCGTCGGCATCTTGGGATTGACGGCCTCGGCGGCGCGGGGGCGCACCCGGCCCTGCACGCCAATCACGAACTCGGCGCGCAGGTGTTTCGCGCGCTCGCGCATCTGGTCGTCGTCGAACACGACCTGCGTCAGCCCGTAGCGGTCGCGCACGTCCACGAAGACGAGCGCGCCAAGGTCCCGCACCCGATGGACCCAGCCGAGCAGCAGCACCTGTTCACCGGCATGCGACCCGCGCAGGTCGCCGCACGTATGCGTTCGTGTCCAGTTCCCCAGTTTGTCGACCACGATGTCCCTCAATCCTTGCGCTACGTGATGGCTTGGCGGCAGTGTGCCACGGCGTCGGTCCGTGCCACGCGCGCCTGCTCGCCCGTCTTCATGTTCTTGACCGTCACTTCGCCCGCCGCCAGTTCGTCATCTCCGAGGATGAGCGCCAGGTGCGCGCCGATGCGGTCCGCACGTTTCATCTGCGATTTGATGCTGCGGCCTTCGTACTCCATGTGCGCTTCGAGGCCCGCCTGCCGAAGTTCACGCAGGAGCGCGAGCGCCGGCAGCCGCGCGGCGTCGCCCATCGCCGCGACGAAGAGCGGCGTGCGCCCGCCCAGTCCGGCGTCCGGCGGCATCGCCAGCACGAGTCGTTCGACGCCTGCGGCGAAACCGATGCCCACGCGATCGGGCCCGCCGAGCTGTTTCACGAGGCCGTCGTAACGCCCACCGCCGAGGATCGCGCTCTGCGCGCCGATGTTCCCCGCGAGAATCTCGAATGTCGTGCGCGTGTAGTAGTCGAGGCCGCGCACGAGCCGGTGCGAAACGCGATACGGAATCGCGTACGTGCGCAGGTACTGTTCGACGGCCGCGAAGTGCGTGCGGCACGACTCGCACAGGTAGTCCACCGAGTGCGGCAGCGTGTCGATGATCGGCTGGTCCGCCGGCACCTTGCAGTCGAAGATACGAAGCGGGTTCGTCGTCGCGCGGCGCTGACAGTCCTGGCAGAGCTTCGAGCAATCGTCGCCGAGCGCCTTCACGAGCGCATCGCTGAATGCGGGGCGGCACGCCGGGCAGCCCACGGAGTTGACGACGAGCTCGACGTCGCGAATACCGAGATCGGTCACGAGCGTCCACGCGAGGTCGATGACTTCGGCGTCGATGGCCGGGTCGGCCACGCCGAAGACCTCCACGTCGAGCTGGTGGAACTGGCGGTACCGTCCCTTCTGCGGCCGCTCGTAACGGAACATCGGTCCCATCAGGTAGATCTTCGGAACCGCCATGTGCTGCTCGAGGCTGTGTTCGACGAACACGCGCACGAGGCTCGGTGTGGCTTCGGGGCGCAGCGTGATCCGCTCGCCGCCCTTGTCGGTGAACGCGTACATCTCCTTCTGGACGATATCCGTCGTTTCGCCGGTGCCCTTGGCGAAGAGTTCTTCGCGCTCGATGACAGGCGTGCGTACCTCGGCGTAGCCGTACCGTTCGAAGACGCGGCGGGCCGTGTCTTCGACCCGCTGCCAGCGTTCGACTTCGCCGGGCAGGATGTCGTGAGTGCCTCGAATCGCGGGAATCATGCCATGTAGTCCTTGCGGTATTCGACGTAGCGCCGCGCAAACAACCGAATCTTCTCGAGGTCCGCGCCTGTCAACGGGCGCACGACCTTCGCCGGCCGGCCCATCACGAGGGAACCCGGCGGAACGACGGTGCCTTCGGTCAGGAGCGACCCCGCCGCCACGATGCACCGGTCGCCGACCGTGGCGCCGTTCAGGAGCAGGGCGCCCATCCCGATGAGGCATTCGTTACCGATCGTGCACCCGTGCAGCAGCGCCGAGTGCCCCACGGTCACGTCGTCGCCGATGATGGTGGCGTGCGTGCCGTTCTGCACGTGAACCATCGTCAGGTCCTGGATGCTCGTCCGTTTGCCGATGCGGATGTAATTCACATCACCGCGGATGACCACGTTCATCCAGACGCCCGACTCTTCGCCGATCTCCACGTCGCCGATGATCTGGGCGCTCTCGTCCACGAAGACGCTCGGATCGATGCGCGGGAGCGTGCCGCGGAAGGGTCGAATCATCGTGTCCGGGTCCTACTTCTTGAGCAGCGCCATGACCAGGGTGGCGGCGAGGCTGATGAGCACGGATGTCGTGAGCGGCACGTAGAACGTGAACGCGCCGCGTCTGACGACGAAGTCGCCGGGGAGGCGGCCCAGGGGCACACCCCACCAGAGCAGCGCGCCGCCCGCCGCGATGAGGAGCCCGACGAGGACCAGCCCCTTGCCCAGCGCCACGGTCCCTCC
>CAZJRM010000189.1:2794-10489 GCA_964547975.1 uncultured Vicinamibacterales bacterium
TCCGGCGCGTCGGAGCCGTGCGTGGCGTTCTCGCCGATGTTACCGCCGAATTCGGCGCGCAGCGTGCCGGGAGCGGCCTTGGCCGGGTCCGTGGCGCCCATCAGGTCGCGCCACTTCGTGATCGCGCCTTCGGCTTCGAGCGCCATCACGATGACCGGACCGGAGGACATGAACTCGGTCAGGCTGGCGAAGAACGGGCGCGCGCGGTGGACGGCGTAGAACCCCTCCGCCTGGGCGCGCGACAGCTGCACCTTCCGCATGGCGCGAATCGTGAAACCCGCGTCTTCGACGCGCTTGATGATCGACCCGGAGTGACCTTTCCGGACGGCGTCCGGCTTGATAATCGCAAATGTACGTTCCATATCCTTCGATTATACCGTGCGCACCCGCCGGAAAAGGGGCCAGGCCCCCTTTCGGGTTCCTGAAAAGGGGGCCTGGCCCCCTTTTCGGGTTCGGGAGAGAGGGCCTGGCCCCCTTTCGCGGCGGCGGGCGACCTGCGTTAGGCTGACGCCATGCACCGCCGCGCCATCACCTCCGCCGCCTTCGCCGTCTGTTTGCTCGCCGGCACGGTCTCCGGGCCGGCGGCCCTCTCGGCCCAGAAACCGGTGGCCGCTCCGGCCGTCCTCAGCCTCGCCGAACGTGACGCGCTCCACAACCGCTGGCTCGAAGCGCGGTTCGACCGCCTCCTCCCGCCCCTCATGCGGCGCGCCGGGATCGACATGTGGATCGTCATCTGCCGGGAACACAACGAGGACCCGGTCTACGCGACCCTCGTACCCCAGCCCTCGATGTTCGCATGGCGCCTGACCATGTTCGTCTACACGGACCGCGGGGCGGCGGGGGTCGAACGGCTCGTGGTCAACCGCTACGGAGGCGGTGACCTGCACAAGGACTTTCCTCGCTTCTACACAGCCGCGTGGGAACCGGAGTCCCAGGATCCCTGGGATCGCCTCGCCGCCATCGTCAAGGCCAGGAACCCCAAACGGATTGGCATCAACGAGTCGGCCACGTTCGCGTTCGCCGACGGCCTGACAGCCTCGCTGAAGGCGCGGCTCACACAGGCGCTCGGGCCGGTCCTCTCGGCCCGCCTCGTCTCCGCCGAACGACTCTCCGTCGGCTGGCTGGAGCAGAGAACGGTCGAGGAAATCGCGTTCTACGACCAGATCGTCGCGATCACCCACGCCATCGCCGCAGAGGCGCTGTCCGGACGGCGCATCACACCGGGCGTGACGACCATCGACGACCTCGAAGCGTGGACGCGCGAACGGTACCGGGAACTCGGCGTCGGGACCTGGTTCCCACCCATGTACTACATCGTCCGGCCGGAGACCGCCGGACCGGCGACGCGAGTCATCCAGAAGGGCGACGTCGTACGGTGTGACATCGGGATCACCTACGTAGGCCTGACATCCGACGTGCAGCAGGTGGCCTACGTGCTCAAGGACGGTGAGACCGACGCCCCGGCCGGCCTGCGCGCGGCCCTCGCCGGCGGCAACCGCCTGCAGGACCTCGTCGTGGCTGGATTCAAGCCCGGCGTCTCCGGCAACGACGCGCTCAGGTCGATGCTCGCCGCGGCACGGGCGGAGGGACTCGTCCCGAAGATCTACTCCCACCCGCTCGGCGCCCACGGCCACGCGGCCGGCTCTCGCCTCGGCCTTCCCGACATGCAGGACGGAGTTCCGGGCATGGGCGACTATCCCCTGGCCGAGGACACCGTTTGGGCCGTCGAACTTGGCGTGCGGATGCCGATCCCCGAGTGGGGCGGGCAGGAAATCCAGCTGGCGCTGGAGGAGGACGCCGCCTTCACGCGCGCCGGCGGCCGCTTCCTCGACGGCAGGCAGACCCGCTTCCACCTGGTGCGTTCGCGGTGACCACGGGCTGCTCGCGCCGGCTCGAACTGGAGCGCGTCTTCGACAGCCCCCGGCTCCCGGCCCGGATCCGGAGGGGCATCCACGAAGCTGCCACCATGACGGTCGCGTCCTGCCTCAGAATAGGCGGTCCGAGGTTCGCCCGCGAGTTGCCGTCGGTCGAGGTCCGCACGCTCACCCACGGCCTGCCGACCCTGCCATCTCGCGCCGAAGGACGCCGCATCCTCCAGATCTCGGACCTCCACCTCGAGTCCCTGCGTGCGCGAGAGGTCGTCACCGATGTGGTCAACCGGCTCGACTGGGAGGCGCTGGTCTTCACGGGCGACTTCGCCGAGGGGCCGGAGGCCCCGGAACTCGTGGAGGCCTTCGCCACGGGCCTTGTCCCGCGGCCCGGCGCCCCCCGGATCGCGGTGCTGGGGAACCACGACAGGAGCAGCCTGCTGCCAGCCCTCGCCGCAGCCGGGTTCGACGTGCTGCTGAACCGCGCGCGCGCACTGTGGGAAGACACTCCGTCCCTCTGGGTGGCCGGCGTGGACGACCCGGCGACCTTTCGGACGCACGATGCGGACGTGGCGCTCTCGGCCGTCCCGGACGAAGCCTGCGTCGTCTTCCTGGCGCACTCCCCCGACCTGGCTGAAACGGCGTCGACCCGCGGTGCCGCGCTCTACCTCTGCGGTCACACGCACGGCGGGCAGTTCGTCCTCCCCTGGCTGGGGCCGGCCGGGTATCGGAGGCGCTATCCGCTGGAGAGGATTGCCGGCGCCTGGCGCGCCCACGGCATGCCGGGCTACACGAGCGTCGGGCTTGGGGCCCGCCACGGGCTGGTTCGCGTCGGTTGTACTCCGGAAGTCACCATCCACGAACTTCGGCGCCCGTCTGCGCGCTGAGCGAAAAGGGGGCCAGGCCCCCTTTCCGGCGACGGGAGAAGGGGGCCAGGCCCCCTTTCGGGATCGGAAAAAGGGGGCCTGGCCCCCTTTGCTCCGTGGCAGAATAGGGCCATCGAATCGTCTGTCATTCGGCGCGCCGCGCCGCGCCAAGGGAGCCCGCCATGATTACCGCACCCGCGATGCACCCGCCGGCCCACCGGGACCAGTACGCGATGAAGGGCACGCTCGAAGGCGACCACCCCACCGACCTGCAGCAGTGCAACTGCCACGGCGCCGCGCTGGACGCCAACGGCCTGCCATCGGACGAAGTCGCGATCGCCGAGGACGTTTTCGGCGCCGAAGTGGACGAAACCCAGGGCTAGAGGCTAGGAAGGTTAGGAAGGCTAGGAAGGCTAGGAAGGCGAAGGGCCCGGCGGGCGATGCCCGCCGGGCCCTTCTTCTCTGCGAGAGGCTGTCACGCCGCCACGTCCGGCTGAAGCCGGACGCCACCACGACGAGCGCCACTACCGCAGCCGGTCCATGATCTCGTCGAGCACGGCCTTGCCGGGACGCGTCTTGTCCTGCCCCAGCATCGACAGGGGCACGTCCACCGTGTTCAGCAGGTCCGTGAACGACGGCTGGTTCGGTTTGATATAGATCAGACCGGTTGCGAATTCCCCCTTGTCGTTGCTCTCGTGGAGCAACGTCAGCGCCGCCACCTTGCTGTGCGGGTCGTAGCCGTCGTCCAGCTTCTTCAACAGCACGGTGGACCCGTCCGGCATCGCGACCGACTGCGTGGTGCCCGGCTCGTAGTCCACGCTGATGTCCTCGAAGAACGGAACGAAGCTGATCTCGCTGACCGGGTCGTCGTGTTCCTTCACGTACGAGTAGCTCTTCGTCGATCCTTCGTGATCGTTGAAGGTCACGCACGGAGAAATGACGTCGATGAGCGCCGTCCCGCGATGCGAAATCGCCGCCTTCAGGATGGCGGACAGCTGCTTCTTGTCGCCCGAGAACGAGCGCGCGACGAACGTCGCGCCCAGCTGGATGGCCAGCGCGCACAGATCCATCGGGGGCAAATCGTTGACGACGCCGTTCTTCAGTTTCGACCCCACATCGGCCGTCGGCGACAACTGGCCCTTCGTCAGGCCGTAGCAGCCGTTGTTCTCGACGATGTAGATGATGGGGATGTTGCGCCGCATCATGTGCACGAACTGACCGGCGCCAATGGCGCCGGTGTCGCCGTCGCCGCTGACGCCAATCGGCATGAGGAACTTATTGGCCAGCACGGCGCCGGTGGCGACGGCAGGCATACGGCCATGCACCGAGTTGAAGCCATGCGAGGTCCCGAGGAAGTACGCCGGGCTCTTGCTCGAGCAGCCGATTCCCGACAGCTTGATGACTCGCGCCGGATCCACGCCCA
The DNA here is from genome assembly GCA_964547975.1 of uncultured Vicinamibacterales bacterium. Classification (GTDB taxonomy): domain Bacteria; phylum Acidobacteriota; class Vicinamibacteria; order Vicinamibacterales; family JAKQTR01; genus CAYJPV01. The sequence goes on from CAZJRM010000189.1 coordinate 6,952, forward strand.
TCTCGAAGAAGGCTTCGACGATCCGTTCCGAAATCGCGTTGTGGCCGCAGCCGGCGCACAAAGTCGTCTTGCCGCCGCGGTAGGTGGCAAGTTCGAGGTTGATCCGATTGATCTTCTTGCCGGGAGCCGGCGTCGCGGACGTCGTGGTGGACATCGTTATCCCTTCACCGTTTCCTTCTCCTGCGCCAGCACCTCGTCACTGATCGTCCTGGCGTCGATGGGCAAGCCGGCGTAGTAGAGCACGCTGCGGAGCTTGCCGATCTGGCTGGGTGTCAGGTCGAGCTTGAGCAGGGACAACATCTGGGCGTCGCGGTTCTGTTCGACGACGTACACACGCGTGTGGCGATCGATGAACCGCTCGACCGCGGTCGTGAACGGATACGCCTTGAGACGCATGTAGGAGACCTTCAAGCCGGCCTCGTTCCGAAGCTGGTCGAGCGCTTCCACGGCCGCGCCGTGGCTCGACCCGTACGCCACGACGGCGATCTCGGCATCGTCTTCGACGTGGATGTCTTCGGCCGGCACGAATGATCGCGCCGTCTCGAACTTCTTCGCCAGACGGTCGACGTTGTGGGTGTAGTCTTCGGCCTTCTCGCTGTACTGTCCCTTCGCGTTGTGGCCGGAGCCGCGATTGAAATACGCGGGCAGCCCGTCGCCGGGCACGGTGCGCCAGGGGATGCCGTCGCCGTCCACGTCCATGTAGCGGCCCCAGTCCTTCAGGCTCGCCAGCTTGGCCGCGTCGAGGCGTTTGCCGCGGTCGATGGGCTTCTCGGGGTACTTGAACGCGTCGGCCATCCAGGTGTTCATGCCGAGGTCGAGGTCGGTCATCACGAACACCGGCGTCTGGAACTGCTCCGCCAGGTCGAAGGCCGCCATCGTGAACTCGTAGCACTCCTCCGCGGAGCACGGGATGAGCATGATGTGCTTCGTGTCGCCGTGCGACAGCACCGCGGTCGACAACATGTCGCCCTGCGCGGTGCGCGTCGGCAGGCCGGTCGACGGCCCGACGCGCTGCACGTTCACGATGACCGTCGGCACTTCGGTGTAGTAGCCGAGGCCGACGAATTCGCTCATCAGGGAGATGCCGGGGCCCGACGTCGAGGTCATCGACCGCGCGCCCGCCCAGCCGGCCCCGAGGGCCATGCCAACCGAGGCGAGTTCGTCTTCGGCCTGCACGACAGCAAAGGTCGCCTTCCCCGTCTCGGGGTCCATCCGGTACTTCTTCAGGTAATCGATCAACGTCTCGACGACGGTCGACGAAGGCGTGATGGGATACCAGGTCACGACGGTGACGCCGGCCATCATCGCGCCGACGGCAATCGCCGCATTGGCTTCGATGAGGATCTTGCCGCGCGTCTTGTCCATGCGCTCGACGCGGAACGGGTCGCGCTTCGGCAGGTGCTGCTCGGCGTAGTCGTAGCCGACCTTCAGCGCGGCCTGGTTGAGCGCGACAGCCTTGGCTTTCTTGCCGAGCTGCTTGTTGAGCGCGATGTCCATCTCGCCCATCTCGATGCTCAGCAGCTTCGACAGGATGCCGTCGTAGATCATGTTCCGCACCAGGCGCCGCAGCTTGGCGTCGGGGCAGATGGGCTTGACGAGCTCGTCGAACGGCACCGGGTAGAAGACGAGGTCGTCACGGACCTCGTTGAGTTTGAGCGGTTCGTCGTAGACGACGGCAGCCCCGGGGTCGAGCGCCTTCACGTCCTCGACCGCCGTCTCGGGATTCATGGCGACGAGGAGATCGATCTCCTTCTTGCGGCCGATGTACCCGTGCTTGCTGGCGCGGATGGTGTACCACGTCGGCAGGCCGGCGATGTTCGAGGGGAACAGGTTCTTCCCGGTGACCGGGATGCCCATCTGGAACAGCGACCGGATGAGCACGAGGTTGGCGGTCTGGCTTCCCGACCCGTTGACGGTGGCAACCTGGATCGCGAAGTCGTTGACGATCTCAGCAGACATGCACGTTCCTGCGGTGAAGATGCGACGGCGCCGCGAGGCGGACCCTCCGCCCCGGAGTGCGCTCTCGCGCGATCAAACTGGATCAACGAAACGCTCAAGTATAACACGCACGAGGACAGGCTCACGGCCCGCAGCCCGCAGCTCACGGCTCACGGCTCACGGCTCACGGCTCACGGCCGGAAACAACCGGGCCCGGCGCATCCCGCGATGCGCCGGGCCCGAGTTCGAAGCACACAGGGCAGACACCCTGCCCCACACCCGGCCGCTGTCGCTAGAACGGCGTCTTCGGCAGCGGCGGGGCGACCGGCGTCAGCTTGCCCCAGCCGTCCGCCTGCGCGGCCTTCATGTCGTTGACCAGCAGGTCGGGCAACTTGGCGTTGACCTTCGGCCGCGCCTTGTCGTTCGCCAGGACCCACGCCGCGGCCGCTACCGTCTCCGACACGGCCTCCATATGGCTGTAGTCGAGTTTGTCGGGCGTGTCGGTCAGGCGGTGGTAATCGGGATGGATCCCCGTCGTGAAAAACGCGGTCGGGATCCCCACCTTCGCGAAGTTGTAGTGATCGCTGCGATAGAAGATCCGCTGCCCGGCGGTTCCCGGGCCCAGGTTGTCGTGCGTCGCGTCGGGCGCCGTCACGTCGTAGAAGTGATCGAGCTTCAGTTTCCTGTAGTTGCCGTTGACGGTCTCGAGCGTCTTGTTCAGGTCGTCGCTGCTGATGTTCGGGCCAACCACGAAGATCTCGCCCGGCGCCACCAGCTTGTACGTGGGCGGGTCGACGTAGCCCGGCGTCCGGGTCCGCCCGATCATGTCCAGATTCAGGTTCGCGACCACCTTCGTGATGTCGACCGGGGGGAACTGCGTGAAGAACCGGGAGCCCCACAGGCCCTTTTCTTCGCCGGTGACCCACAGGAAGATCAGCGTACGCTTCGGACGGAGCCCCTTCGCCGCCCCGGTCGCGAACGCGCGGGCGATGGCCAGCAACCCGCACGATCCCGACCCGTCGTCGTCCGCCCCGTTGAAGACCGTGTCGCCGGAGGCGTCAGGCGCGCTCAGGCCGACGTGGTCGAGGTGCGCGCTGATGACCACGTATTCGTTCTTCAGGACGGGATCGCTGCCCTCGAGCATCGCGATCACGTTCTGCGTGTGTCCCTTCTCCTCGGTGACTTTCACCTGCAGCGTCAGCTTCTTCTCCCCGTTCATCGCGAACGAGTCGAACGCCGTGCCGGCCGCCGCCCCTTCGAACACCTGCGCGCCGCTCAGCTTCTCCCCCTGGAACAGCGCCGTCGTCAGCTGGACGCCGGCCGTGACGACCGGCACCGTCGTGCCGGCCGCGCGAAACGCCACGACCTGGAACGCCGGGCCGTTCGGGCTCGTGCGCACGGGGCCGACGGGCTGCGACATCGCGGCCAGCTGCTGGAACGACGGGATCATGATGACCCCCAGCGCGCCGTTCTTCGCCGCGTAGGTCTGCGGCGACGTGAAGTCGGCTCCCTCGACGCCCAGTGGGCTCGCCTGCGCCCCGCGCCCGCGCCCCGCGCCGGGGCCGGCCGCCGCCGCCGCACGCTGGGCCGCCGACAGTTC
>CAZJRM010000190.1:0-6597 GCA_964547975.1 uncultured Vicinamibacterales bacterium
CTCTCGCCTCTCGCCTATTCCCTGTTCCCTCGTCCCTTTCCCTCTCCCCTATCGCCTTCTCCCTGTTCCCTTTCCCTGGTCCCTATCGCCTATTCCCTCTCCCCTGTCGTAAGCTACCCCGATGAGCTCCCGCGGCAACAGCCCCATGGACATGCTCGACAGCCTGCGCGAACGGGCCAAGGAACTGAACTGCCTGTTTCGCGTACACGCCCTGACCACGGACACGGAACGTCCTCCAGACGAGGTCTTCCGGGAGCTGGTCGACGCAATCCCGCAGGGCTGGCAGCATCCCGACGGCTGCTGGGCCAAGATCACGATCGAAGCGCAGACCTACGAGCCGCCCCTCGTCACCGAGACGCCGTGGGTCATGCGGTCGGCCGTCCTGGTCCTGGGTAAGCCGGCCGGAAGTATCGAAGTCTTCTACGATCAGCCCTACCCGCCCGGTGACGACGGGCCGTTCCTCGCCGAAGAACGGACGCTGCTCGACACGATCGCGGAACGCGTGGGCCAGTACCTCTCGATGCGCCGCATGCGGGGCATGCTCCGGCACTGGCACGTCTCGCTCGAGCAGCTGCCGAGCGAAGACAAACGGGAGTGGCGGATCATCATCGAGTTCCTGCGCCGCACGGATCCTCCGCTGCTGTCGCGCGTCTCGCGACGCATGGTCAACTACCTCGTCTGGAACGGCATCGACGAAGCGCGCCACCTGCTGGAGCGCCTGACGACGCAGCGCGCCCGCGCGGCCGCCGACGAGAATCAGCCGCTCGAGCGGGCCAGCCTCGACGACCTGATGCGGATCACGAATGCCGCGTTCCGCATTGCCGCCGACAACCTGACGGAAGACGAGATCGTCCACGTCATGGAACAGTGGGTGAAGGACGACAACGCCGGCTTCCTCGTGGAGGTCGTCGAGAATCAGCGGACGTCGGTCACCGACCTGGCCGCGGCCCTCGAGCGGTTCCAGCACAGCGGCATGATCGACACGGGCCTGTCACGTTCGGTCATGATGGGGCTCCGCGCCTCGCTCGTGCGGCGCTTCCTGACCGAAGACCTCGACTACATAAACACAGCCAAGCACTACCTTCACGTCTCGGACTTCTGCGACATCGTCCAGCGGGTCATCGCCACGGCGGGCAGCCGCGGCAAGCTCGGCGGCAAGAGTTCCGGCCTCCTGCTGGCCTACCACATCGTCCACCGGTCGCAGGACTATGCGGACGCCCTCGGCGACATCCGGATTCCGCGCACGTGGTACGTGTCGTCGGACGCGCTGCTGGCGTTCCTCGACCACAACCACCTGCAGGACGTGCACAACCGGAAGTACCTGGAAATCGAACAGGTCCGGCGAGAATACCCGCACATCGTGCAGGCGTTCAAGAATTCGACCTTCCCCCAGGAGATCCTGAAGGGCCTTGCGCTTGCCCTCGACGACATCGGGGATAAGCCGCTCGTCGTCCGCAGCTCGAGTCTGCTCGAAGACCGCATCGGGTCGGCGTTCTCGGGCAAGTACAAGAGCCTGTTCCTCGCGAACCGCGGGTCGAAACGCGAGCGGATGTTCGCCCTCGTCGACGCGATCGCCGAAGTCTACGCCTCGATCTTCGGGCCCGACCCGCTCGAGTACCGCACCGAACGCGGCCTGCTCGATCTCCACGAAGAGATGGGGATCATGATCCAGGAGGTGGTCGGCACGCCGATGGGCCACTACCACCTGCCGGCGTTCGCGGGCGTGGCGTTCTCGAACAACGAGTTCCGCTGGTCGCCGCGCCTGAAACGGGAAGACGGCCTGCTGCGTATCGTGCCGGGCCTTGGCACGCGGGCGGTCGATCGCCTCGCAGACGACTACCCGGTGCTGCTCTCGCCGGGCCAGCCGGGCTTGCGCGCCAACGTGACCCCGCAGGAGATCATGCGGTACTCGCCGCGCCGGGTGGACGTCATCAACCTGCAGTCCAACCGGTTTGCCACGGTGTTGCTGTCGGATCTCCTCCATCAGTACGGCATGCAGTTCCCGATGTTCCGCCGCCTCTTCTCGGCGTGCGATGTCGACGGCCTGCACGCGGTCGGCGGCTTCGACTGGGACGGCAACACGGACAATCTCGTGGCCAGCTTCGAAGGACTCGCGGCGGACACGCCGTTCCTGGCGCAGATGCGCGCGCTCCTCCGCCTGCTGCGCGAACGAATCGGCGGGCCGGTGGACGTCGAGTTCGCCCACGACGGCACGAACTTGTACCTGCTCCAGTGCCGGCCCCAGAGTTCGCTCGATGATGCGACACCGGCGGTGATTCCGCGCGACGTACCGCCCGAACGCGTGGTGTTCAACGCGCGGAGGTTCGTGTCGAACGGCCGCGTGCCGGACCTCACGCACGTGGTCTACGTGGACGGCGAACAGTACGACCGCATCAGCGATCTCGAAACGCTGCGCGATGTCGGCCGCGCCGTGGGCCGTCTCAACAAGCTGCTGCCGAAACGCCAGTTCGCGTTGATCGGGCCGGGCCGCTGGGGCAGCCGGGGCGACATCAAGCTCGGCGTCAACGTGACCTACTCGGATATCAGCAACACGGCGCTGCTGATGGAAGTCGCCGCGAAGCGCGGGAACTACGTGCCGGAACTCTCGTTCGGCACGCACTTCTTCCAGGATCTGGTGGAATCGGAGATCCGGTATCTGCCGGTCTATCCCGACGAGTCGGGCATCCTCTTCAACCGCGACTTCCTGATGTCGGCGCCGAATCAGCTGGGCGCGCTGGTGCCGGAATACGCAGGACTGTCCGACGCGCTGCGCGTCATCCACGTACCCGACGCCGCCGGCGGACAGGTGCTGAAAGTGCTGATGAACGCCGACACGGACGAGGCGATCGGGTTCCTGGCCGCGCCGGGGATGTAACTGGGGGTTGGGGACTGGGGGTTAGGGGTTGGCCCAATCCCCAATCCCCAATCCCCAATCCCCAATCCCTACCTGTCGCTAGCTGGTGACCCTGACCGCCACCAGCTCCGTCACCTTGCTGTCGCCGCGCTGGGCGGTAACTTCGATGACGAAGTCGCCCGACGGCAAGCTCGCCAACGGAAGGTCCACCTGGAAGTACGTCACGCCGTCCGCCGGGGCCTTGACCGGCAGGTCCGCCATCTTGCTGCCCGTGCGGTTGAGCAGGCGGACGGTCACGTCGGGCACACCACCAGGCGCCGTCGCCTCGAACCTCATCAGCAGGCGGTCCGTGCGCCTGAACTCCCGAATGGCCGTCGGGAGCGGGTCGGGATCCCGGCTGAGCGCCTGGAACTCCCGAGCGGTCCGCGCGCGGTAGACGGCCGGGACCGCCAGCCACGTGGCCGGCGTACCGGTCAGGTCTGGCACGTTCACTTCCTGGGAAGACGTATCGACGACCTGGCCCTTCGCGTTCTCGACGCCCAGCCGGAGGACGAGGCGCCCGGGTTTCGCTTCGAACGACACGCGCGCCGACTTCGGCGGCGTCGGCGTAGCGGCCTCGACTCCTTCCGGCACGCGGGCGCGGTACACCACCTCGCCGGATGGCAGTCCTGCGGTCAGCTGAACCGCCACGGGTTCGTCGCGCGTGACGCCGATGGGCGCGGGCAACGCCTCCCAGAGGAATGTCACCCTCGTGCGGCCATCCGTGCCGGGCCCTGTCTGCACCCAGGTGGTCGTCAACGCCTCGCGCGGCCGGCCGTCCATGACCCCGAGAGCTCTCTCCACCTCGGCCGGGGGTTTCGGCTTGGGCGGGGCCGTCGCGGCGGCGGCCTCGCTGGCCGTCGCCGCCCAGTAGCCCTTGCGGGAGCGCAGATCCACGCCCGGGCGTTTCACCCGGACATCGACCTTGTGGAACTTGCCGTCGGGCTTGGCCGGCGAGTTGTAGCCGAGCAGGTAGTAGGCGCTCGAGTCGCGGATAATCTGGCGCAGGCCCTTGTCGAGGTCGTTCTGGTTCACGATGGCCCGGCCATCGGTCTGATCGGCCAGCGTCCGCAGCGTATCCATGGACTGGCGCAGCGTCTCGGCATCGACCCTGAAGTTGACGCCCTCGTTGATGTCGAACTCGCCGGCGGCGAGGCCGCGGGGGTCGAGTGCGTAGATGGCCGTATTGTGACGGTTGGCGGCGTCGTAGACGTCGCGCATCAGGTTCTCGAGGTCGACCTGGGACATGAACCGCGCGCGATCTTCCTGTGGATTGTCGCCCGCCAGAGGGTTCCTCGCGACCGGATTGCCGAGTCCGGGCGCCGATGCGTTGGCGTCGCGCATCTGCGGCGGCAGCAGGGCCGTGAACCCCTCGCTGACGAAGATCACCGCCTTGCGGCCCTCCCGCAACGAACCCAGCCTGACGGCCAGCCCCTCGAGCGCGGAGATGGTGATCTGGTTGCGAAGCGTCTCGATGGTCTGAGTCGGGTAGAAGGAGTACTTCTCCTCGACCTGGTTCCTCGGCCGGTAGTCGTACTTGCGGCCTTCGAACTTCCGGATGGCGCTGGCAATGGCGTCCTTGTCGCGCGTGAAGGTGACATCGTTCACCGACATCAGCGGGTACATGATCGCCACCATGTCGAGCGGCCCGAGTTGTGTCTGCAGGAACTTCGTCAGGGGCTCGCGCGCGCGCATCGCGTTGTAATTGCGGACGTGGTAGTCGTCCAGGAAGATGACGAACAGCCGGACGTCGTCGCGCCCGGCTTCGGCTTCTTCGTCGTACCTCGAACGAATCGGGCGGGCGGGTTCGGATCCGGGCCCCGGATTGCCGTCCGTGTTGACGAGTTTGAACAGGTCGATCGTCTGGGGTTTGCCGTCTTCGATGACTTCGAAATCTTCCTGCTTCAGGTCGTTGACCGGCCGGCCGTCCTTGTCACTGACAATCACGTCGACGCGGACGAAGTTGACGCCGGCTCGGAAGACCGGAGGCTGGGGCTGTTGCTGTCCCTGGGTCGCCGGCGGCTGTCCCTGGGTCGCCGGCGGCTGTCCCTGGGCGGCCTGCTGCGCACGCACGGCGATGCCCGCCGCCGTGAGCGAGACGACGAGGGCCGCCGCCGCGGCCACGAGGCCGATCCGCCAGTGCCGGACATCGGAACGTCGATACATGGTCGGCACGTTCACCTCACGTCACCTCTCGACCGGATGGGAAAACAGGGCGCCTGGAGGGATGATAACATCAGGCAATCTACTGAGGGACCACCGTGGCGAATGACACCCCCACCCCCGCGCTGACCAGCTTCTCCGAAGACGAAATCCTGTTCCGCGACAGCGTGGCCGAATTCGCCGACGCCCAGATTCGCCCGCTCGTGCGCGAGATGGACGAACACGCGAAGATGGCCCGTCCCCTGATCGACCAGCTGTTCGAACTCGGCCTCATGGGCATCGAGATCCCTGAGGAGTATGGCGGGGCCGGTGCGCGGTTCTTCCATGCCGTGCTGGCCGTCGAAGCCCTGTCGGCCGTTGATCCGTCGGTCGGTGTCCTCGTGGACGTGCAGAACACGCTGGTCATCAACGCCCTGATGAAGTGGGGCTCCGAGGACGTCAGGCAGCGGTATCTGCCCCGCCTCGCGTCGAACACGGTGGGCGCCTACGCGTTGTCGGAAGCCGGATCGGGCAGCGACGCCTTCGCCATGGCCGCGCGTGCCGTGCAGGACGGTGACGGTTATCGCGTGACCGGGCGCAAGTTGTGGATCACCAACGGCAACGAGGCCGACATCTTCATCGTGTTCGCGAACGTCAACCCCGTCGCGGGTTACCGTGGCGTGACGGCGTTCATCATCGAACGCGGCGCCGACGGGTTCACCGTCGGCCGCAAGGAAGACAAGCTCGGCATCCGCGCCAGCAGCACCTGCGAACTCATCTTCGAGGACTGCTTCGTGCCGAAGGCGAACATCCTCGGTGAGGTGGGCAAGGGTTACAAGACGGCCATCGAGACCCTGAACGAAGGCCGGATCGGGATCGGAGCCCAGATGCTCGGCGTGGCCGCCGGCGCCCTGAAACACGCGGTCGCCTACACGAAGGAACGAAAGCAGTTCGGCAAGGCCATCGCCGAGTTCCAGCTCGTGCAGGCGCAGCTCGCCCGCGCGGCCACGGAACTCGAAGCCGCGCGCCTCCTCGTGTACAACGCGGCCCGGCTGCGCGACGCGGGCAAGCCGTTCCTGACGGAAGCCGCGATGTGCAAGGTGTACTCGTCCGAAGTGGCCGAGCGGATCACATCGCTCGCGATCAATCTCTACGGCGGGTACGGTTACGTGAAGGACTACCCCGTCGAGAAACTCTGGCGCGACGCGAAGATCGGCCAGATCTACGAAGGCACGTCGAATATGCAGTTGATGACGATTGCGAAGCAGATACTTGGCTAGCGGCTAGCGGCTGGCGACTGGCGGCTAGCGGCTGGAGCTTGGGGCTGGGTGGTTCCCTCTCGCCTCTCGCCTCTCGCCTGATCCCTGAAGACTGGAGCGGAACGTGGATACCCTGACCCTGAACGTAACCGGCATGACCTGTGGTGGCTGTGAGAATTCGGTGAAACGCGCGCTGGGGCGCCTCGATGGCGTCTCGGAAGTCACGGCGTCGCACGCGGACAAGAAGGTGGTGGTGACGCTGGACCCGGCGAAGGTCAGCGAAGCCCAGGTCCGCGAGCGTAT
>CAZJRM010000190.1:6697-10478 GCA_964547975.1 uncultured Vicinamibacterales bacterium
AGCCCTGCCGGAATCTGCCCCCGCAAGAAGGGATCCTCCGATGGTCAGCAACAAGAAGAAGACCCGCCTGTACGACTGGCACGCGTCACACGGCGCCAACATCGTGGAGTTCGGCGACTACCTGATGCCCGTGTGGTACGGGAGCGCCCGTGACGAACACATGGCGGTCGTGACGAATGCCGGCCTGTTCGACACGAGCCACATGGCCGTCGTGCGGGTTCACGGTTCGGGCGGCTTCGACCTCCTGCAGTGGAGCTTCACGCGGAATCTCCATGCGTGCGTCGGCAAGGACAATGCGCCTCTGACGCCGGGCAAGTGTGTCTACGGCGCCTTCCTCGACGAACATGGCCACGCCATCGACGACAGCATCGTCTACAAGGTGACGGACGATGAGTACGTGGTCGTGGTGAACGCGGGGATGGGCGGCGTCGTGGCGGCGCACCTGGACACGGTGGCCCGGCAGCGCGGCCTCGACGCGCGCATGGTGGACCTGACCGACGCGCTCGGCAAGATCGACATCCAGGGCCCGGCCGCGGTGGCGATCATGCACTCCCTGATCGAGGCGCCGGACGCGGCGTACGACAAGCTGACCTACTTCTCGTTCAAGGGCCACTTCGATCCTCAGTCGTCGTTCGCGTCGCAGGCAAGGTTCAAAGACGGCACGCCGATGCTGCTGTCCCGGTCCGGCTACACGGGCGAAGTCGGATTCGAGATCTTCGTCGAGGGGCAACACACCGTGCGGGTCTGGGAGATGATCGTGGCGGCCGGCGAAGCGCACGGCTTGAAGGCGTGCGGCCTTGCGGCGCGCGATTCCCTGCGCACGGGCGCGGTCCTGCCGCTGTCGCACCAGGACATCGGCCACTGGATCTACACGCGGCACCCGTGGCCGTTCGCGCTGCCGTACGACGCGAGCGGCAAGGCGTTCACGAAGGCGTTCCTGGGTTCCGCGGCGCTCGAGGCCGCGACGGATGCGCCGTACACGCTCACCTTCGTCGGCAACGACCTGCGGAAGATCGACACCCACGACGCGGTGGTTCGAGACCAGCAGGGCCGGACGCTGGGCACGGTGCTTACGTGCGCGACCGACATGGCCATCGGCCGGCACGGCGGCAGGATCTACAGCGTGGCGACGCCGGACAAGCCCGAAGGCCTGCAGATCAAGGGTCTGTGCGCCGGGTTCATCAAGGTGGACACCCACCTTGCGCCGGGCACGGTCGTGGAACTGAAGGACAACAAACGTTCGATCCAGGTCGTCATCGAGACCGACGTCCGCCCCGACCGCACTGCGCGTAGAGCACTCAAGACCTTCCTGTCGTAGCTCCACCCCCGTGGGGGCTGGCTTTTGCCAGCCCCTGCAGAGCCAGCCCCTGCTTCAGCCAGCCCCTCCCAGAACCCCGCTGTCGAAAACCGCGTAGGATTCGGGTATGCAGGTCTACAACCGGCTGGCCGGCATCCCCATCGAGCATGACCTCGGACGGTATCGCTCTGCGCTCGCGCGCATCGACGCCGTGGACGTGCGCGGCCTTGACGATGACGCGCTCAGGTCGCGATTCGATGCGCTGCGGACCCGCGCTGCTCGAAACGAGTCGCTCGATGCGCTGTTGCCCGAGGTCTATGCGCTGACGCGCGAGGCATGCGCTCGGGCGCTCGGCCTGCGTCCGTTCGACGTGCAGATGATGGCGGCCGTCGCGCTGCACGACGGGAAACTCGCGCAGTTGAACACTGGCGAAGGCAAGACGCTCGTCGCCGTCATGCCGGCGGCCCTCAACGCGCTGGGCGGGGATGGCACCCACATCCTGACGGCGAATGACTACCTGGCGCGGAGGGACGCCGCCTGGATGGGGCCGGCCTATCGCCTGCTCGGGCTCACGGCAGCGCACGTCGAACAGGGCATGAGCCGCGAGGCGCGGCAGGCCGCGTATGCGGCGGATGTCACCTATGTGACGGCGAAAGAAGCCGGCTTCGATTTCCTGCGCGATCACACGGCCATCACGCCCGCGGAGACCGTCCAGCGCCCGTTTCACTTCGCCATCGTAGACGAGGCGGACTTCATCCTCATTGACGAGGCGCGCGTGCCGCTCGTCATCGCGGGCGAGACTCCGACACCGGCCATCGACCACGCGCGGATTGCCGCGCTCGCGCGAGTCCTCGTCCCGGGCGTGCACTATCGCAGTGACGAGCACGAGCGGAACGTCACGATCACGGATGCGGGCTTCCAAGGGATCGAGTCGGCGTTGGGCTGCCCTCCCCTGTACCTCGAGGAGCAGCGACTGCTGCTGTCGGCCATTCACGTCGCGCTGCACGCGGAGGCGCTGCTCCGACGCGATCGCGACTACATCGTGCGCAACGATGCGGTCGAACTCGTGGACGAATTCACCGGCCGTGTCGCGGACAACCGGCGCTGGCCGCACGGGATTCAGCCGGCGGTCGAGGCCAAGGAAGGCGTCACGGTCAGGCGGGAGGGCCGCATCCTCGGATCGATTCCCGTCCAGCACTTCATCCGGCTGTTCCCGAAGCTTGCCGGGATGACGGCGACGGCGACGCCGTCCGCACAAGAGTTCGACGAGTTCTACGGGTTGAAGACCGTCGTGTTCCCGCCGTGTCGCCCGTGCGTGCGCGAGGACCAGCCCGACGTCATCTTCACGCACCGGGAGGCGAAGCAGGCAGCGCTCGTCGAGGCGATCGCGGAGATGCACGCGACCGGCCGGCCGGTCCTCGTGGGGACACCAAGCGTCCGCGACTCCGAGGACCTCGGGCGGACGTTACGCGCGCGCGGCATCAAGTGCCGCATCCTGAATGCGAGGCACGACGCGCGCGAGGCCGTCATCATCGCGCGCGCCGGAATGCCCGGTGCCGTCACCATCTCCACGAACATGGCCGGGCGCGGCACGGACATCATGCTGGGCGGCGGCGATCCGGACCTGCACCGGCAGGTCGTCGCCCTCGGCGGGCTGCACGTCATCGGCACGTCGCGCCACGAGAGCCGCCGCGTGGACGATCAACTCCGGGGACGCGCTGGCCGCCAGGGTGATCCCGGTTCCAGCTGTTTCTTCGTCAGCCTGGACGACGAATTGATCAGACGGTACGGCGTCGTCGGGCTGATCCCCAAGAGCCACCGACCTGCCCCGCAGCCCGGGCCCGTGATGGACCCCATCGTCAGGCGGGAGATCGCGCGGGCGCAGCGCATCATCGAAGGCCAGCACTTCGAGATCCGCCGGACGCTGTGGCGGTATTCGGCGATGGTCGAGGAACAACGTGAGCAGATGTGCGAGCGGCGCGAGGACCTGTTGAGCGAGGCGGCCCAGGCGTCCCTGTGCGCGGAGGCCGCGCCCGAGCATTACGCCGAGCTCGCGCGCGCGGTTGGAGCAGACGAGGTGCGCCACGCGGAGCGGGTGCTGACGCTCGTGTTACTCGATCGGCGCTGGAGCAGCCACCTGGCGCTCATCGAAGAGATCCGCGAAGGTATCCACCTCCAGCGCTACGGCGGCAAGAACCCGCTGACCGAGTTCCAGCGCCAGATCATCGACGCCTACGCGGAGATGATGGAGGGCCTGCGCGACGAGGTCGTGGAGACCTTCGAGCGCCTTCGCGCGGTCGGCGGCCGCATCGACCTCGAACGCCAAGGCCTGCGCGGGCCGTCGTCGACCTGGACCTACCTCATCAACGACAACCCGTTTTCGTCGTTCGGCCTGTCGCTCATCGCCCCGGGCAACTTCGGCGTGTCGATCGCCGCCAGCTTCCTGGCGCTGCTCTACTGGCCGATCACGGCCGTCGCCGTGCC
>CAZJRM010000191.1:0-10451 GCA_964547975.1 uncultured Vicinamibacterales bacterium
TCGTCTCCCGTGACGGCGAAGTACCGGTGGCCGAAGACGAGGATGTAGGCGCTCATGTGCGAGTGAATCTCGCAGAACACCTGGACGACACCCGGCCGATCGAAGCGGACGGATTTCGAGCGCCCGGCCGGGTAACGGCCGAGGTCGAACGGCCGGGTCTTCGACAGCGAGAACACGTTGTGGAACACGGGGTCGCTGTTCGGGAAGTCCACGGTGGTTCCGACCGTGATCGCCAGGACGTGGGGCACGAAGGTTTCGTTGCGCTGATCCATCCGCGCCCGGGTGTCGTCCCGTTCGAAGTCGAACGCCCCGCGCGGGGCCGTTTCGAGGAACACCACGGCCGGGCGCCGTTCTCCGCCGTGTTCGACCGTGCTCGCGCCGATGGCGGCGGCGTTGGGACGAGTGGCCGTGGTCCCGGCGCGTTTGATCTCGACGCGGCCTCGAATCGCGCCCGTCCGCAGGGTCTGTGGATGGCCGGGAGCGCCAGAGAGCGTCGCCGTGGCCTGATGGCAGAGCAGCAGAACGGCTGCGGCCGCCACGAACCGGCCGACATGTCGAGGCATCAGTACCACACGACCACCTGCGCGGCCCCGAGGTGGCTCCGCCTGACGCGTCCGCCGTCGCGAACGTTGAGTTGATACACGGCCTTCAGCCGCGTGTGCCGGCTGATCGAATACCCCATACCGCCCTCGAACCGGGTCACGCGCGCCTCCCAGGGCGTTGTGATGGCATCGAGTGTGACCTCGCCAAACGCCAGCCGCTCGGCTCGAGCTGCCACGTACACGTCCGGCCTGAGCCGGTAGCGCGCTTCCAGGTAGCCGGCCGCCGTGTCGAGATCCAACGGCGCCGTCGTGGCCGTGGGCATAGCCCAGCGATTGGCGATGAACTCGCCGCGGAGCAGGAGGTAGCCGGCGGCATATTCGACGTCAGCCCCCCACGCGGTCTGCCGGCCGCCCGCGCGGTGGCCGGGCGGCAGCGAGTCGAACGCATCCCGCGTGATAAACGTGCCGCGGGCGCCGGATGCCCCGAGCACGAGCCCGGGCGCGGGCCGAATCGTCAGCCGCCCTGAGAACTCACCGTGTCCAGGGCGGTCGTCCGTGCCCGGGACGGCAAGGTTCCCCGGCGTCCACGCAACGTCGACCTCGACCGGGCGAAGGCCGACGCGGGCCTGGATCCCGAGGTTCCAGTCGAAGGCGGCGATAAGCGGCAGGCCCGCCGCCGGCTCCTCGTTGCCGAACTGGTAGGTGGCCCTCCAGCCGCGGCCCCGCATGCGCAGGACGTCGGAGGGACCGGCGGGCAGCGCGTCCGCCCGCGCGGAGGTGAGATACTGGTAGGCGAGCGGTTCTCCGACGAGCGGGTTGTCCTGCGGATACCCCCGGCGGGCGAACGTCCCGAACACGGGCGGCACCTTCCCGATCTGCAGATCGACCGGCCGGCCGGGCCACGGCGTCAGGCGCACGAACGACGAGTAGACCTCCGGGTGGCCGCCGGTCTCGGTTCGCAGCTCGGTCACCAGGCCGAGATGCCGGAACGGCGTGGCGGACAGGGCGAGGCCGGCGCGCACACGCCGCAGGGCGCTGGTGCCGTAGTCGGTGTAGTTGAAGTACCCCGGGTCATCCGTGCCGTAGGTGACCGACACCTCCGCGCCCACGGCCACGCGGCCGTCGGCGAGGGTGATTGGCGACGCCGGCCATGACTGGGCGGAGGCCGGAACCCTGGCGACGCACAAACCAGCAAGGGCGGCTGCCACACACCAGCCGTTCAGTCTGCGAAGAATCATGGAGATCGTCCGCCCATTATAGTTGCATGAGGCTTGCCAAGGTGGCGACGCGTGTTGACACCTCGCGGCACGCGCGATAGCTTGAGAGAGCAACCCGGAACGCCGCCCGTCGGCGGTGCGTCGCCCTCAGGGGTTCAAAGGAAACACCAATGGCCTATATCATTTGCGAGCCGTGCGTCGGGACCAAGGACACCGCGTGCGTGGACGTCTGCCCGGTGGACTGCATCCACCCGCGGAAGGACGAGCCGGAGTACGCGACGGCGGAACTGCTCTACATTCACCCCGACGAGTGCATCGATTGCGGCGCCTGCGTACCGGCCTGCCCGGTCGAGGCGATCTTCGCGCTGGAGGACGTTCCCGAGAAGTGGAAGCCCTTCATCGCGACGAATGCGGCGTACTATCAGAAGTAGGGTATGCTGTGCCGCGCGCCGGGCGTTCGCCGGGGCGCGGCACCACCTGAACCCACTGTTGTGAAGGGGCAGCCATGGGCGTGATCGACCACCAGTTCGGGGACAACATCATCACGACGAACGTCGACAAGGTGCTGGCCTGGGCCCGGAAGAACTCGCTGTGGCCGATGGGGTTCGGACTGGCGTGCTGCGCGATCGAGATGATGGCCGCCGGCGGATCCCGCTTCGACATTTCTCGGTTCGGGGCGGAAGTTTTCCGGGCATCACCCCGGCAGGCCGACCTCATGATCGTCGCGGGCACCGTGACGAAGAAGATGGCGCCGGTGCTGCGCCGCCTCTACGACCAGATGCCCGAACCCAAGTGGGTCATCTCGATGGGCAGCTGCGCCAATGCCGGCGGACCGTTCCCGACCTACAGCGTGCTCCAGGGCGTGGACAAGGTGGTCCCGGTCGACGTGTACATCTCGGGCTGCCCGCCGCGCCCAGAGGCGCTCCTCTACGGCATCATGCGCCTGCAGGACAAGATCGCCCGCGAGAGCACGGTGTTGCGGAAGGAACGCCTGATCCCGCAGGGGAAGACCGAACCGATCATCATTGAGGAGCGCGCCTGATGCTGGGGAAATTCCTCAAGTCGTTCTTCCTGGTGGACCTCTTCAAGGGGCTCCTGATTACGCTGAAGTACACGCCCCAGCCGGCGTTCACGTTCCAGTACCCGAAAGAACGGCGGCCCGTGGCCCCGCGTTTCAGGGGCGTGCTTCGTCTGCAGGTCGAGCCCGCGACCGGCGCGCAGACCTGCATCGTCTGCGACCAGTGCGCGAAAGCCTGCCCGGACGACTTGCTCTCGCTCGGCGGTCACCGTGAGCCGGGGATGAAGATCAAGGTCCTCGACTACTTCGATTTCAACCTGTCGCGATGTTCGTTCTGCGGTCTGTGTTCTGAAGTCTGCCCCACCAAGCCGATCAAGGCGCTCGTGATGAGCGAAGACTACGAACTCGGCAGCTACACCCGTGAGGCGCAGATCCTGCGGATCGACGACATGTACGACGGTCTGCCGATTCAGCAGTACACGCGGTAGCGGCTCCGGTCGGGATCGGGGGTTGGGGATTAGGGGTTGGTAGGCGCGACGCGCGAGTCGCTCGAAAAACTGAGGCCAGGCCGGGGGACCGGGCTGGCCTTTCTTGTTACCCCCAATCCCCAATCCCCAATCCCGCAAGCTCCGAGCCGAGAGCCAGAAAGAGTTGGAACGCCTCGTGCATTGCGTACGTCCTATGCATCGGGTATTCTGTCCACTCGTTCCCCAATTTCGGTTGCCGTTTCGCGGGAGGCGTGTCTTGGCCCCACGTGGTGCGTCGGCATTGGTGACGGCGTTCGCCGTCCTGGCAGTTGCCATCGGTCTGGCGGCGTACTCGCCAGGTTCTGACCCTGACGTCCAGCTGCAGATGGGACGTTTTCTGTTTTCCCAGGGGCTGTTCAGTGATGCCCTGGTCGCCTTCCAGGAGGCGATGAAGTCCGAGGACGCGCAGATCCAGCTCGCGGCGCGCAAGGGGGTTGTGCAGTCCGCCCTCCGCGTGGCGTCGTTCCGCCAGGCCCGTGAGGAGGCGGTGACCCTCAAGTCGCTCCGGCCTCGCGACAGCGAGACCCTGTCGTTGTTCGGTGATGCCATGTGGGCGTCTGGCCTGTTTTCGGATGCCGAAGAGGCCTACAAGGATGCGCTCGCGCTGGCGCCCAAGGACGCGCGCGCCCTCAACGGGCTGGCGCGGGTCTTCTCGGCGAAAGGCCGTCAGCCGCAGGCGATGGAGTACGGGATGGCCGCCCTGGCCGTCAACCCGCGCGACCCCGAACTTCACCACACCGTGGGCAACATCTACGAGCGGCTCGGCCGCTACGACCTCGCGGCCGAGTCCCTGGTCCGCTTCATCAACCTGCTGCCGGTGGGTGCCAGGGACGAACGTGGCATGCTGGCCCGCGCCGAGCTTCGATTCCTCCTGTCGTTCGGGAAGAAGCAGCCGTCGGAGATGCTCGGGAATCCCGCGCAGGTCTATACGGTGCCGTTCCGAATCGAAGACGACAAGGTGATCGTGCGGGCCAAGATCAACGGCGGCGCGCGGGACTTCGTCGTGGACACCGGGGCCGAGATGGCGTCGCTCACCCGGCCGACGGCCGAACGTGAGGGCGTGAACCCCGTGACCTATACGGTCAGCGCCGGCGTCGGGGACGTCGGCTTGCGGGGGCTGCAACTCGGGCGGATCGACAAGTTCGAGGTCGGCAACCTGAAGTTCCGGAATGTGCCGGCGATCATCAAGAGCCCCGGCCTCGTGGGGATGCCGCGCGAGGAGCCCGAGACCTTCTCGCCGCTGGCCCTCGGCCTGTCGATGTCCATCGACTACACCCGCCGGTTGATGACGATGGCGCGGCGGCTGCCCGAGGAAGACCGGGCCGACGTCCGGATGCCGTTGTGGGTGAACCGGCTTGCGACGGTTCGCGGCCTGGTGGACGAAAACCACTCGGCCAGCTTCGTTGTCGACACCGGCGGACAGGTCATCTCGATCAGCACCGCCACGGCGATGGCGCTGAACCGGCCGCAGGTGGGCCGAAAGATCAACCTGCGGGTGTGGGGCGCGTCGGGATGGGATCCCGAGGCGTACCTGATGCCGGGCGTGCAGCTGGCCTTCGACGACATCCGGTATCGGGACTACTCGGTGGTCGTGCTGAACTTGCGTGCGCCGAGCGTGCTGCTCGGGTACGAGCTCGGCGGCACGCTCGGGCACCGGATGCTGAGCGGCTATCGCGTATCGTTCGATCTCGAACGGTCCGTCCTCCGCCTGAATCGGAATCAGAGCTGACCGAGACGCAGGGAGCCGGCTGAAGCCGGCTCCCACGAGCACGCGGCTCCCACGGCCCGCGGCCTCCGCGCGCGCGTGACCTCCCGCGAATGCCCTACCGTCCGGCGCGTTCCGCTCTCCGCTTCAATCGTTCGTCTCGTCTCGCGTGTGCCTCGGCGGCGCGTTGCCGTTCCTCCTCGGTGTCCAGCCGCAGCGGGGGCACGGGCACCCGTTCGCCTCCCGGGTGAAACGTCGCGAACGTCAGGTGGGCGTGGCACGTCAGCTGGCGCTCGCCGGTCATCGACGCCTCCGAGAAGACGTCCACTTCGACTTCGAGCGACGTCGTGAAGGTGCAGGTGACCCTGGCCTTGAGCACGATCAGGTCGCCGACCTTGATCGGGTGCAGGAACTGCAGCCCGTCGACGGCGGCGGTGACGATGGGCGTCCTCGTGTGGCGCAGCGCCGCGATGGCCCCGGCGATGTCGACGAGGTGCATGACCGTGCCCCCCAGGATGAACCCGTGCGGGTTCGCGTCGTTGGGCAGCACCATCTGCACCATCTCGGTGCAGGACTCGGACGCCGGGCGGGGAGTCATGTCCATCTGGGAACCTCCGTACGCGCGGCGGGGCCAGGCACCACGCCCGGCCCCGCGACACGCGCTTGCGGCCACCGACTAGAAGTCGTACCCGATCCAGAATTGGAATCTGGCCTTCCTGAAGGCCGCGCTGCCGCCGCTGGCGGCGAAGAGCGCGTCTTCCCAGTCCTTGTTGAAGAGCGTCTTCCACGACCAGTCGAAGTGGATCGGGAAACCGAACGCGAAAGTCTCGAGGCCGACGCCCCACGACGCGCGGCCGTCGACCAGGCGGAAGCCCGAAATCTCCACGGGATTGCCGTACACCGGACTCGGAACCCCGAAATCGTCGTACGAGAGACCGGTCACCGGCGTGACGACCTGGGCTTTGTTGCTCCAGAACTTGTAGCCGGTGTCGTTGAACCAGGCGCCGCCGATGTTGAAGAAGGCGACGCCGCGGACGCCGCCCAGCACGCCGATGGGCGTGGCCATGGCTTCGATGAGCGGGAACCGGAACTCGGCGTTGCCGAAGTAGGCGTTCTGGCCCACGAACTCGAGGTAGTCGTAACCCCGCATCTCGGAGTTGCCGCCGAAGTAGGAGAAGTCCGGCGTCTCGCCCCACGACCGGAAGGCCTTGGCCCGCAGCGCGAGCAGCGACGATCCGGTGAGCCGGAAGTACTTCCGGACGTCGATGTCCAACGACTGCCAGCTGAGGTCCTTCACCTTCGGCGAGAACTCGTACGAGGCCCGCATCGTACCGCCCGACAGGGGGCCGAACTCACGGAACACCGTGGTCTCCTGGACGAACGCCAGATTGAGCGGCGCGTAATAGCCGCTGCGGAACAGCGACTGGCCGTAGGCACTCTGCTGGTACTCGGAGGCGATGTCGCCGAGCACCTGGTCGTTGTACGACTCGCTCATGTAGCCGAATCCGGCGGAGAACTCCACCCTCGAGTACCGGCTGAGCGGATACATCCCCACGCCCATCACCGCGCGGTTGCTGCGCGTTGCGGTCGCGAGGTCACGGTCGATGTACGGCGAGTAAATCGGGTCGTAGTACACGCCCCCCAGCTGCGCGTAGTAGAACGTGTCCATCCAGTACCCCTGCAGGGCGTACTGGAACCGGCGCGACTGGTTCACGAACGACGCGGCGAACTGCCGGTACTGGGACATCGACGCGGCGTAGAAGTCCACGCGGCGATCGCCCAGCACGTCGGTCAGCGAGACCGCCGTGCCGCCGAAGAGATTCCCGCCGCTCGTCATGCCGACGTTGACCGGGGGCCGCCCGTCCAGCGACATGTTGGCCCACGCGCCCTTCTTCTTCTTGTTCTCGGGCATGAAGGTGTGCGTGAGCGGCGACTGGAAGTCGATGACCGGCCCCGGCGCGCCGAAGTCGTTCGCGTTCGACGTCAGCAGCGATTCCTTCCGATCGAACAGGTGCAGGCCGTAGTCACCTTTGAAGTACGAGATGAACGCGATCTTCGTCGCCTTGCCGTCCTTCAGGACGACGGGCGAGAAGTTCCCGCCAATGGCGTCGGTCCATTGTCGCAGTTCGCCGTTCTTGAGGTTCAGCGTCCAGAGGTTGTACGTGGCGCCGTTGCGCGCGATCTCGGCTTCGACCGCCTGGTTCGGATCCATGGCCGTCGACGAGAACACGATCGTGTCCGTATCCAGGAACCGTGCCGCCGCATCGTCGTGTGTGCCGAAGGTCAGCTGGGTCTTCTTGCCGGAGGCCAGATCGAGCCTGAACAGCTTCTCGTTGCCGCTGATTCTGGCCATATAGACGACGTAGGAGCCGTCCGGCGCGTAGGTCGGCCCGTAGTCGGCGAACTCGTCCTTCGTCAGATTCGTGACCTCCTGCGTCGTGAGGTCCACGGTGAAGATGTCGGTCACGGCATCGCGCATGCCCGAGAACACCACCTTCTTGCCATCCGGCGAGAACGACGGCGACTCGGGATCGTCAACACCCTTCAAGTCGACGCGCTGCTCGATCTTGCGCGTGACGACGTTCTGGATGATGAGGACTTTGCCCTTTTCGCGGCGCACGATGTACGCGAGCCGATCGCCGGCCGGCGACCACGCCAGCCACGGGATCGTGGTCCACCGCCCGCCGGGCGACGCGATGTAGTCGAAGCCCATGTTCTGGTCGAACCCGCGCGTCATGTTGCGGATGACCTTGCCGTCCTTCGCCGAGACCAGGACGATGTCCATCTCCCGGTCTTTCATGTTGAGCGTGACGACGGCGAGGATGTCGCCGGAGGGCGAGGGTTCGACCGTGATCGCGCCGACGAAGTGGGAGTTCTTCAGCTTCGGCGCGATGTTGCGCCCGTAGTCCGCCGGCGTTTCTTTGTCGCGGAACGGCTTGAACCGGGCCTTCAGGTACCGATCGAACTGCTGGTCGAACTCTTCAGGTTCGATCTCGAACGCTTCCTTGTAGGCGCTGTCTCCGCCGCCGACCACGTTCTTGCGCAGCGAGAAGAGGAACTGCCGAATCCCTTCCTTCCCCCAGCGCGATTCCATGAACTCGAAGGCGGCGTGGCCGAGGTTGTAGACGAGCCGGGGATTCGATGAGTCGCCGTAGCCCTCCATCTCGCTCATCTTCGGCACGATGTCGGCAATGGCCGCGTCACGGACCGTCATGAGGTCGATGGGGCGCCACAGGCCCGTCATGTAATCCGACAGGCCCTCCGTCACCCACAGCGGCGCCGACTGGCGGATGAGCGACTGCGGGATGATGTCGAACTCGAAGATATGCGTGAGTTCGTGCGTGATCAGGCGGTACAGCAGGTCGGGGGGCTCGTCCATCGGGAGGAGCATCCGGTTGCGCGACGGTTCCGCGAACGCGCCGACGCCCTCCTGGGCCGCGCCAGGGATGACATTCTGCTGCTCGAACTCCGAGTGTGTCTTGAACAGGATCAGTGGGACCTTGAACGCCAGGTCGTGCTTCAACTCCGCGCTGATCTGCTGGTAGGCGCTCTCCGCGTACCCCGCGACCCGCTCGATGTGCCGCTGCGTCTCGGGGTAGTAGTAGATCTGAAAATGCTCCGTCGTGTAGACCTGCCAGTTGAAGTTGTCGTACCGGACAAGGTTCTTCCCGAAGTACGGCACGTACGGCGTCTGTGCCGCGGCCGGAAGGACGGCGAAGACGACCAAGGCGGCCAGGGACACCAACCCAAGCGCCAACCGTCGGCGCGTGAAACGCATGCGCATACCTTCACCTCGCAAGCGGACGTCAGGTACCGGAGACTGCTTCCGCAGCATGTTATCGCCCTTGGGACGAGGGCCGCAACGGCGCGGATCCATGGTTGTGACGCGATTCTGCAAAAGCGATACCCCCGGGGTGCCCCCGGATCCGCCAAGAAAACCCGCGATTGGCGCGGCCGACTGTCTCCGGCCGAGGTCCGGTCCCCCCGGGGCTGTCATCCACGGAGCACAGGCCGGACTCCTGGCGGCCCCCATCGCCTATACTGATGGGAATACTCCAGCGCCCTGCCGGGTTTACATCAATGGGCGCGCGTGCTGACGTGTTTCGTAAACGTTCAACTCCGCCGCCCGTCGCCGAATCTGAGGGAGAGAGCTTCGAACAGCAGGCTCTCGCCTTCATCGACCGGCTGTACAGCACGGCGCTGCGACTGACGCGGAACCCGGCGGACGCCGAGGACCTGGTCCAGGACACGTACCTCAAGGCGTTCCGGTCGGCTGTGCAGTTCCGGCCCGGGACGAATCTCCGTGCGTGGATGTTCACGATCCTCCACAACACGTTCCTGAACGCCCGCCGCGACGAGGGCCGGGCGCCGGTGGAAGCGGATTCGGAGGTCGTCGAACAAGCGGCCGACGTCACCGCCGGAGGCGAGACTCCGGAAGACGTCCTCGTGCGGGAAGCGATGGACGCTGACGTCCGGGCGGCGCTGGACAGCCTGCCGGACACGTTCCGCGAAGCCGTCTGGCTGAGGGACGTGGAACAGTTCACCTACGACGAAATCGCCAGGATCGTCGGGGTGCCGATCGGGACCGTGATGTCCCGGATTTCGCGAGGGCGCCGGCTGTTGTACGACCGCCTCGTGGCCAGTCGCCCGGGGATGGCGACGCGCCGGACGGGTTCCGGGGGCGAACGGACGCCGAGGCGCGTCTCAACGGATGGATGACGAGCATGAAGCGCTGCGAGGAGATCGAGATGCTGGCTGCGCCGTTCGCGGACGGCGAAGTCAGTCCCGGTGAACGGGAAGACGTGGCCCGGCATCTCGAGGCCTGCCCTCCCTGCCGGTGCGGCGCGGTGGCCGAACGGGTCGGCCGGCAGGTGGTGCGCGACCATGCCGACGCCCTCATGGCGGCGGCGCCGGGGGCGTTGCGGGTCAGATGTGCCGCGTCCGCGCCACACCGGCCCGCGGCGTGGTCCATTCGCCGCACCCCCCTCGCGATCGCCGCCACCCTCATCCTGGCCGTCGCCGGAGCGATCGTCTACAGCACCGTCGTCAACCCCCCGGTGGCCGTGGCCGCCCAGCTGGCGCTCGACCACCTCAAGTGTTTCGCCCTGTTCGACCAGCCTGCCGATCTCGACCCGGCCGAAATCCGGGCGACGTTGCGATCCCGCTACGGCTGGGACGTGGCCGTCCCCGATGCTGACGAGATCGGCGACCTGTCGCTGGTCGGCGGTCGCCGTTGCGTGTATCTTGATGGTTCGGTCGTGCATCTGTTGTACAAGCAGGGTCGCGTACCGGTGTCGGTGTTCGTGCTGCCGCCGGGCGAGACGTTGCCCCGGCGCGACATCGAGGCCCTCGGGTATGCGGGCATCGCGTTCCAGCGGGGCGGACGGACGTGGGTGGTGCTGGCGCGCGAGGCTCCGGCCGAGGTGGGGAAGCTGGCGGCCG
>CAZJRM010000192.1:0-10426 GCA_964547975.1 uncultured Vicinamibacterales bacterium
ATGTCCGCGATCTCCATGATGCCGGCCTTGAGGGCCTGCACCTCGTCGCCCGTCCCCGGCACGAGCGTGACGAGTGACACGTCCGCCGTGCGGACGATGTCCACTTCGTCCTGACCGACGCCGACGGTCTCGATCAGGACCCAGTCCTTGCCGGCCGCGTCGAGGACGCAGGCCGCTTCGTGGGTCGCCCGGGCGAGCCCGCCCAGGTGGCCCCGGGTCGCCATGCTCCTGATGAAGACGCCGTCGTCTCCCGCGTGGGCCTGCATGCGGACGCGGTCGCCCAGGATCGCGCCGCCCGTATACGGACTCGTCGGGTCGATGGCCAGCACGCCGACGGACTGGGCGCGCGCCCGGACGCCTGCGGTCAGGCGGTCGACCAGGGTGCTCTTGCCCGCGCCCGGAGGACCGGTGATGCCCACGAGATAGGCGCGGCCGGTCAGCGGAAACACGGCCCGGACCACGTCGGCCGCCTGCGGCGCCTCGTCTTCGATGAGCGAGATGGCCCTGGCCACCGCGCGGACGTCTCCCGCGCGAATGCGGTCGGCCAGCGGCAGCGGCACGGACGGGGTCGGCAAGTGGCTCATGCGTTCAGGTGGGCACCGGGGCGCAGCGTCTCGAGGCCGTACGTGTTGACTGTACCACAACCCCGCGCGCCTACCGGGACGCCTTCGACCACCGTGTGTGCGGCGCCTGGTTCTCGACAATCCAGCCGTAGACCAGTTCGCCGTAGGTGCGCCAGCGCATGGCGCGACGGGTGTAGAACGGCGTCAGGGCGCGCTGGAGTTCGGGCAGGCGGTAGAACGGGACGCCAGGAAAGTAGTGGTGCTCGAGGTGGTAGTTCGAGTTCAGGAACACGGCATCCCAGAACCACGACCCTCGCATCAGCGTCGTCCACTTGGCCGGGTCGGCCGGGTCGATGTCGTAATGCTGGCCCAGACGGTTCAAGGTGAACGCCACGGGGAAGACCACGAAGACCGGCACGACGTACGCCCGCAGCGCGGCGCCGCTTCCGAACGCCCACCAGAGCAGGCCCAGGACACCGAGGTGCGCGCCCATCGACAGCCAGCGTTCGCGGGCGATGACCGACTGCACACCGGCGGGGTACGTGATCGACTCGCGGCGCGCGGCGCGGAAGTAGATGGGAAACAACATCGGCGTGCAGTACAGCAGCTTGTACCACCGCGCGTTGCGCTTCGGCGACAGGTGATGCCGCTTCGGGTCGTCCTCTGAGGATCCCAGTTCGGCGTGATGATCGAGATGCCAGCGGGTGAACTGCGTGGCGGAGATGCCGCTCGGCACCGCGTAGCAGAGGCCGAGCAGGCGCTCGAACACGGGCCGGCGGCGCTCGAACACCGCGTGATGCACGACCTCGTGGAGCAACACCGTGAAGTTGAAGACCGTCAGCCCCTGGAGGACCGCCAGCGGCACCCAGACCAGCGGGGACGACCACGTCACCAGCGCCCAGGTGCCGGCGCCGAGGATCACGAACTGCCGCGCCGCCACGATCAGATGCCGCCACGACTGACGCGTGTGGAGGTCTCGCAGGCGATCGCGCGGGATGGCCGCCCCGAGTTCGCCGCGAAACGACGCCGCATGCTCACGGTAGTGGTGGTGTTTCATGGCAGGCTCTCGGCCAGTCCCTGTCCCCTAGTCTATCCCGTCAGCCGTCCGCCGACGCTTCCGCTCGGGGTTGTCCCCGGGCGGATAGTGCGTTAGTGTGCGAGCGACGCCCGTCGGGATCCGCGGCGGGCCTGTCCGCGTGATTGACCGGGAGCCAGATCATGAATATGCCGGAACAGACTCGAAGGGACTTCATCAAGGCCGTGACCGCGGCGAGCGCGATGTCACTGGTCCTGCCGCGCGGCGTCGACGCGGCCGCCCAACGGCGCACCCTCGGCGCCAACGATCGGATTCGTATCGGCGTCATCGGCTGCGGCAGCCGGGGCATCGGCACCGAGATGGACACGGTCGCCAAACAATCGCAGGCGGAGAATGTCGAAGTCGTGGCCGTCTACGATCCCTGGACCGTGGCGCGGGAAGAAGCCTCGGCGAAGGCGAAGGAGTGGTTCGGCACGGCGGCGAAGCCGTGCCGGAGCTACGACGAACTGCTGGACCTGAAGGATGTGGACGCGGTGTTCATTTCCTCGCCCGATCACTGGCACGCCACGCAGCTCGAAGCGGCCGCCAAGGCCGGCAAACACATCTACGTCGAGAAGCCGATGGCCAACGAGATCGGCGAGCTCAACCGGGCCTACAAGGCCGCGAAAGCCGCCATGGATTCCGGCGCCATCATCCAGGTCGGGACCCAGCTGCGCAGCTCGGCGGTCGCGATGGGCTGCCGCGAGCTGCTCAAGTCGGGCAAGCTCGGCAAGATTTCGCGCATCGAGCAGATTCGCAACAGCGACAAGCCGTATTGGTATCAGTACGTCAAGCCCGACGTGAAGGCGGCCGACCTCGACTGGAAGGCGTTTACCAAGGGCCACACCAAGAAGGCGTTCGACCCGGTGCTCTACTCGGGCTGGTACGGGTACTGGGAGTTCTCGCAGGGCCCCGTGCCGCAGTGGGGCGTGCACTTCCTCGACCTGATGCACTTCATCACCGGCCTGGGCATCCCGCAGACCTGTGTCTGCCTCGGCGGCGTCTACACCTGGAAGGATGACTATCACTTCACGGCGCCGGACCAGGTCCAGGCGCTCTGGCATTACCCCGAAGGGGTGATGGTGAGCTACTCGACCAATTTCGGAAACAGCGCCGGCAACTCGACGCGGTTCTTCGGCGACAAGGGAATGCTGCGCCTCGACTGGTCGAACGCGGCCTACACCGCCGACGGCGGCATCAACCGCGACGGTTCGATCCGCGGCGAGAACAAGGTCGAGCCGATCGAACAGGTCGACCACTGGACCAACTGGTTCCGTTGCATGCGGGACGGCAAGACGCCGAACGCGTCGCTCGACACGGGCTACCAGCACTCGATCGCGAGCATCATGGCCACCATGTCGCTCACATCGGGCCGCCGCGCGCGCTTCGATGCGGCAAAGCGCACCATCACGCTCGACTGATCGGCACAGGCGTGCGTCCGGTGTCCTTCGACCTGGCTCAGGTCAGGTCAGCCGGACGACAGACAGGGGGCCGGTTGACGCCGGCCCCCGCCTCTTCTGAATCCCCTACTGTCTGAAATCGCGGACCAGCGAGTAGCTCAGCAGGCTCACCCCGCCCGAAAACGCGCTGCTGTACGCCTTGAAGAGATCGCGTGTCTCGCCAGGAAACGTTTCGCCCAGGATCTTGGAGACCGTGTAGTCGGCGCCATGCACCGGCGGGTCCATGAGGAAGACGACGGTGACGGGCTGATCCGGCTCGGGCTTGGCCGGCTTGAGCACGCGCCACGTCACGGCCTGGCGCCGACGCACGCGGTCGCTCGACGCCGCGAGGGCATCCTTGAGCTTCGCGAGACTGGCGTCGAACTCGCCCATCTTGTCCGGCTTGATGGTCATCACCACGAGACCGAGGTCGCCGGTCAGCGTTCGGCTGTTCTTGTCGGGTGTCGCGGTCCCCGAAGCCGGCGCGTCGACCGGCGTGTCCACGGGCGTGTCCTCCGAGGCCTCCGGCGGCGCGTCTGGACCAAAGCGGTACGCCACGGCGCAATCCAGTCGACTCTGCTGCCCGGCGAGCGACGCGACGTACGCCGGTCGGACCGTCCGATCGTCGGGCAACCCTTCGCCCAGGATGGCCACGACCGAATAGTCGGCGTCGCGCACCGCGGGCTCGAGGACGAACAGGTACACGGCCAGCCCGGCACGGTAGGCATCGACCTGCTTGAACACCCGCCAGCCCGTCTTCTGTTTCTGGCGCACCGGCTTCTGGCTTGCCGCCAGCACGTCGCCGAGCGAAGCAAGGCCGGCTTCGAAGGCCGCGGTCTGATCGGGCTTGACGGCGACGAACGCGAGGCCGACCTCGCCGCTGAAGGTCCAGGGAACGGGCGCCTGCGGCGGCGAGGGCGGCCCCTGGGCCGCGCCTGCGGCCGGAAACGCCAGCACCACGCACAGGAAGGCGACGGTTGTGAGAATGACGATTCGCACGGACGAGCCAGACGCGCCAGAAGAGATACGGCGCGACCGAAGGCCGCGCCGCACCGCACACCGAGTCGGGTGACCGCCTACTTGCCGAGGTGGGACACGAGCGAGTAGTTCACGTTGCTGACGCCACCGACGAGCGAGTCACGGTAGGTCGCGTACAGCGCCTGGGCTTCCGCCGGGAACATCGCGTACAACACCGGCAGCAGGTTGTAGTCCGCGTCCTTGACGGCCGGGTCGACGATCGCCACATACAGCACGTTGCCGTTGGGCCCGGGTTCGTTCTGCTTGAAGAACCGCCAGCCGGCCGCCTGCTGCTTGTGAACGGCGTTCTCGCTCTTGCCGAGCGCTTCCTTCAGCTTGCCCACGACCGACTCGAAGTCCGCCGTCTTGTCCGCCTTGACCACGTAATAGACCACGCCCATATCACCGGAGATCGTGCGCGCGGCGGGCCCCTGGGCCGCCTGGGCGTAGGCGGGAACGGTTGACACCGCCAGCACGGCGATGGTGAGGGCCAGTCCAGTCACGATGCGCCGGACAGCGACAGCTGACGTCCAGGTCGAGAACATCGAAGCCTCCTTCGCGAGAACTGTGAATCAGATGACAGTGAGTCTAACGTACGGCCCGTCAGAAAAAAACCGCCAACACCTCGTTGGCCATCAACATCCCCTGACGGGTCAGCCTCATCCGTCGGTCGTCGACGACGAGCAACCCCGCGTCTACGCTAGCCCGGAGATAATCGCCGTATCGCGCGACGAGATCAAGATCATATTTCTCGCGGAACGCCGGGAGGTCGATTCCGTCGGCGAGGCGAAGGCCCATCATCACGGCCTCGCGCCACCGATCCTCCGCGTCGAGCACCCGGCGTTCCGTCATCACCGGTGCGCCGGACTCGATGGCGTCGAGGTAGTCCGTCGTCGACGACACGTTCTTCCAGCGGACACCGCCGCGCGTGGAATGCGCCCCAGGTCCGACCCCCAGCCACTCGCCATCAGTCCAGTACTTCAGGTTGTGGCGCGATCGGCGGCCGGGCCGCGCGACGTTCGAGATTTCGTAGTGCTCGTATCCCGCCGCCTCGAGGCACGCCATGGCCTCCTCGTACATCGACGCGGCGTCATCATCGGGTGACTGCGACCAGCCGCGGCGCGCCATCACCTCGCGCAACGGGGCGTTGGGGTACAGCTCGAGCATGTAGAGCGACGCGTGCTCCGGCGACACCTCGACCAGCGCCTCGACGGACGATTGCCAGTCGGCAGGCGTCTGCGCCGGCAACCACATCATCAGGTCGAGGCTGAGGTTGTCGAACCCGACCCTCCGCGCATCGTCTATCGCCTGTCCGGCGCGTCGGCGGTCGTGCACCCGGCCGAGGCGCAGCAGTTCTTCGTCGCGGAAGGACTGGACGCCGAGGCTCAAGCGGTTGACCCCGCGGTCGCGGAACGCCGCCAGGCGATCGCGCGTCGCGCTCTCGGGGTTGGCTTCGATCGTGACCTCGGCGTCCGACGAGACGGCGAACGTGCGCCGGCACGCGTCGAGGATGCCGCCGAGTTCGGACGGGGCGAGCAGTGACGGCGTCCCGCCGCCGAAGAAGATCGTATCGACGGGTGCCGGGCCTCCCACGCCCGCGCGCTCGATCTCGCGCACGACCGCCCGGACGTATCGTGTCTTCACGGACTCATCGAGCAGCCCGCGGTTGAAGTTGCAGTAATGACAGATCGACGCGCAGAACGGGACGTGCACGTAGAGTCCCAGCGGCGTCATCTCACCTCGCGTAGCGTCGGGCGGGAGCCGGCGTGACCGGCGGGACCGCGTCGCGCCGGGCGTCAGCCGGACGCGTCACGGGGCGTCTCAGGTGCCCGCCCGGCCGCCGGTCCACTTCAGATCCAGCTGCCGATCCTTGAGTTGCGCTTTGGCCGGGGTCGGCCTCACGGCGGGCATCCGCCGCCCGCCGCGCTGACGCTGCAGCTTCCACAAGGCCAGCAGGTCCTCGGACCCGGCGTTGAGCGGCGCCTCACGGTAGTCGGCGCCATCGAGATCGAGGAAGTCGCACATCTCGTGCAGCCGCGATCGCATGCGGAACCCGATCCGGCACAGCAGCGTATTCGGATCGGTTTCGTCGGGACGGTCTTCGTAGTTCGACGTGAAGATCGTCGTGCGCCGTTCGTTGTACCGCGTGTTGACGATGAGGTTGAGGGTCTCCTCGACCCACTCCGACGTCTTCTCCGCGCCGATGTCGTCCAGCACGAGCAGGTCGGCCTGCATGACCGGCCGCAGGATGTCGATCTCGGTCGTCCGAACGACAGGATCGTAGGTGCTGCGGATGACGCGGAGCAGGTCCCTGGTGTCGTAGAAGAGGCCGCGGGCGCCGCGTTGGGCGACGGCCTGGCGGAGCACCGCAACGGCGAGGTGCGTCTTCCCCACTCCGGGCGGCCCCTCCAGAAACAGTCCGCGCTCGTTCACGGGGAACTCGTCGGCGAGTTTCTGCGCACGGCCCCGCGCCCGGCGGAGCGATTCGTTGTAGTCGCGGAAGTTGGTGAAGTCGCAGTGCTGGTACCGGCGCGGGATACGCGTCTCGCTCATCTGCCGCACGGCGGCATCACCACGCCAGCAGTCACACCGCGTCACACGCGAGACGCCATCGCGGTCGTGCGTCTGCCAGCCGGTACCGTCACACAGGGGACAAGTCATGATCCGAGCCGCCGAGGGAGCCAACAGGGAACGACTACGATAACACAACCGGCACTCAGTTCAAGGAACTGAGCACGCCACTCAACCGGCGATTGCGCCGCAGCTTGTCCTTGGCCCGCGATTCGATCTGCCGCACCCGCTCGCGCGACAGGTGGAACCGATCGCCGATCTGCTGCAGGGTCAGGCACTCGCCGCCGCGCAGGCCGAAGCGCAGCTCCATGACGTCCCGTTCGCGAGGGTCGAGATCCCGCATGGCGCGGCGCACCTGATCGAGGGCCGCCTCGTGCACGAGCTCGACTTCCACGGGCGGTACGATCTCCTGCGGCAGCAGGTCTCCCAGCTCCCGATCGTCGTCGCCATGACCGACGGGCTCGCTCAGCGAGACGTCGTCGCCGCAGATTCGAATCAACGCGTCGGCGTCGGCGTCGGAGATGTCGAGATCCTGGGCGAGTTCGTGCGTCGTCGGGGCGCGGTGCAGTTCTTCGCTGAGGCGCGCGAGGTGCTGAGCCAGCCTGGAGGCAGGCCCCGACAGCTTGACCGGCAGCGAGACGATGCGGTTCTGGTCGGACAACGCATGCAGGATCGCCTGGCGCACCCACCAGACCGCGTACGTGATGAACTTCACGCGGCGGTCCGGATCGAACCGCCTGGCGGCGGCAATCAGGCCGAGATTGCCTTCGTGGATCAGGTCGAGGAACGGGACGCCGAGGCCGCGATAACGCTTGGCGTAGGACACGACGAAGCGGAGGTTGGCTTCGACCAGTTGCGTGAGCGCCGTCTCGTCGCCGTCCCGGGCGGCCACGGCCAGCGCGTGCTCTTGGTCGGGAGTCACCCGGGGCACCCGCGCGATTTCGTGCAGGTACGCCCGCAGGGTCTCCGCGTCCGCCGACGGATCGATTCGCCGCCTGGCCACGCCGCATGATACCGCGAGCGGGCGCCCGGCGGTACCGAGGGCGTCAGCTCTCGCGCCGGCCCGCCGGGTCCGGCACGACCTGGATCGACGGCTCCGCCGCGCCCGCGCGCACGATACCGGAGGGAGAGGCCTTCACCATGGCAGTGCCGAGACGCTGTTCCCAGTCGCCGAGGCCGCGGGCGAGTTCCTTCTTCACGTATTCCATGAACTCGTTGACCTCGCGCTGCATGTCATCCATTTTCTGACGCATGTTCAGGATGATCTCGACGCCGGCGAGGTTCACGCCGAGGTCCCGCGTGAGCGAAAGGATGGTCTCGAGGCGCTGCAGGTCTTCGTCCGAGTACAGGCGGGTGTTGCCGTCGGTGCGCGAGGGCTTGAGCAGCCCTTCGCGTTCGTAGAGGCGCAGCGTCTGCGGGTGGATGTTGTACTTCTGCGCCACCACGCTGATCATGTAGTAGGCCTTGCTGCCGCCGCTCGTCTTCCTGGTTGGCATGACCGCACCCTTCCCGCGGTTATTCGGCGCGGCGCCACCACGCCTCGCGCACGTCTTCGGTTTGCTGCTCGCCGAACGCCTTCAGCAGGGCTTTCGACCGCTCGTCGAGGACCGACGGCAGCACGAGGCGGACCTCGACGACGAGGTCACCGCGCCGACCGTCCGCCGGCGAAGGCACGCCACGATCGCGCAGGCGGAACCGCTGCCCCGCCTGCGTCCCGGGCGGCACCCGCAGGCGCACCGGGCCGTCGAAGGTCGGGATCTCGAACCTCGTGCCCAGCGCGGCTTCGTGGACCGCCACGGGCACCGGGAGGAGGAGATCGAGGCCGTCGCGGCGGAAGAGCGGGTGCGGCTCCACGCTCACGGTCACGTAGAGGTCCCCGTCACGGCCGCCGCGCAGTCCGGCGTGTCCGAACCCCATGAGGCGCAGCCGCTCGCCGTCGCGGACGCCCGCCGGAATCCCGATCGTCACGGTCTCGGCACGCGCGTCCACGCCCTGCCCCCCGCACGGCGCGCAGGGCGTGCGGCGCTGGCGCCCCGTGCCGCTGCACTTCGCGCACGGCTTGCTGAACAACATCCGTCC
Source organism: uncultured Vicinamibacterales bacterium (assembly GCA_964547975.1). Classification (GTDB taxonomy): domain Bacteria; phylum Acidobacteriota; class Vicinamibacteria; order Vicinamibacterales; family JAKQTR01; genus CAYJPV01. The sequence continues at coordinate 8,745 of CAZJRM010000192.1, forward strand.
GCGCGCGGACCGAATCACGCCGGTTCCTCCGCAGGCCGCGCACGTGGCTTCGGAGACCGACACCGCGCCGGCGCCACGACAGGCCCGGCAGACGCGCCGGCGGACCAGGGAGACCGCCCGATCCACGCCCCGCATCATGTCGGCGAAACTCACCGTCACCGTGACGTGCAGGTCGGGCCCGTCTTCGGGGCCCGTGCCGCCGCCGAGCGTCTGGTGAATCACGTCGGCGAACAGATCGCCGAACGTCGACGCCTGGGCCCCGTGGGCGGCCTGCCCGGAGAAATCGAACCCTTCGAACCCGAATGACACCGACGCGGTCCCGGACGGGAATGGCCCGGCGCCGGCGTCGTAGTCGCGCCGGCGCCCGGGATCCGACAGGGTCTCGTAGGCCTCGACGACCGCCCGGAATCGCACCGCCGCCACACCGTCCCCCGGATTAATGTCCGGATGGAGCCGGCGGGCCAGCCGCCGGTACGCACGCTTGATCGCGTGCACGTCGGCGTCGCGCGTCACTCCGAGCAGATCGTAGAAGTCCATGGCCGTCCGTCTCCGACCGCGGCTTACTTCTTGCCGTCGTCCACGACTTCGGCGTCGATGACGTCACCGCCGCCGTCCGGCCCCGGCTGGGTGCCGCCGCCGGGCGCCTCCTGCGCACCCGCTCCCGGCGCCGCCTGCTGATAGAGCTTCTCGGCCAGCTTGTGCTGCGCCTGCGTCAACTGCTCGAGGGACGTGGTGATGGCGGCCGCGTCGTTCTGCTCGAGCGCCTTCTTCACGTCGGCCACGGCCGACTCGACCGACTGCTTGTCCGCAGCCGAGACCTTGTCGCCCATCTCCTTGAGCATCTTCTCCGCCGCGTACACCGCCTGGTCGGCCTGGTTGCGCTTCTCGATCTCTTCCTTCCGCCGCTTGTCTTCTTCGGCGTGGGCCTCGGCCTCGCGCATCATGCGATCGACCTCTTCCTTCTTGAGGCCGCTCGACGCGGTGATCGTGATCTTCTGCTCCTTGCCCGTGCCCTTGTCCTTGGCCGACACGTTCACGATGCCGTTCGCGTCGATGTCGAAGGTCACTTCGATCTGGGGCACGCCGCGGGGCGCCAGCGGGATGCCGTCGAGGTGGAAGCGGCCCAGCGTGCGGTTGTCGCGCGCCATCGGGCGCTCACCCTGCATCACGTGCACCTCGACACTCGACTGGCTGTCGGCCGCCGTCGAGAACACTTCGCTCTTGCGCGTCGGGATCGTCGTGTTCCGCTGAATGAGCGTCGTCATGACGCCGCCGAGCGTCTCGATGCCCAGCGACAGCGGCGTCACGTCGAGGAGGAGCAGGTCCTTGACCTCACCGGCCAGGACGCCGGCCTGCACCGCCGCGCCAATCGCCACGACTTCGTCCGGGTTGACCCCCTTGTGCGGGTCCTTGCCGAACAGCTCGCGCACGATCTGCTGGACGCGCGGAATACGCGTCGAGCCGCCGACGAGAACGACCTCGTCGACCTGGCCGGTCTGGAGCCCCGCGTCCTGCAGCGCCTGGCGCGTCGGGCCGATGGTCTTCTGCAGCAGGTCTTCGACGAGCTGCTCGAACTTCGCCCGCGTGAGTTTCATCTGCAGGTGCTTGGGCCCGCTGGCGTCGGCCGTGATGAACGGCAGGTTGATCTCGCTCTCCATCACGGTGGACAGCTCCATCTTCGC
>CAZJRM010000193.1:0-10393 GCA_964547975.1 uncultured Vicinamibacterales bacterium
GTCGGGCCTCGTGACCGGCGGGGCGGGGGCCGTGGGCGAGCAGTTCGCGTCAGAGGCGTCCATCGACCTGGCGGCGCTCGGTCAGGTGTTCTACCGCACGCACCCCGACACGTTCGACCAACTGGTCGTCTTCAGTGACCGGCCCCTGGTGACCGATGCGTTCGCCTACGAAACGACGGTGGCGAACCGCATCAGGGGCATCGGGGCGGGGATCTTCGACCAGTCGAAGGAGTTCGGCAGCGCCGGGACCCTGGCCAGCATCGCGTTCATGGACGACGTGAACAAGTACCCGGCGGATCCGACCCTGAAGTTCACCGGGGCGAACAGCACGCTCGGCCTGATCGGCCACGAGTCCGGGCATCGCTGGCTGGTCACCCTGCGGTTCACCAACAGTCTCGGTGCCGGCATCGCGCCGTGGCTGGGGCGAGACGACGTGCACTGGAGCTTCTTCATGGACTCCGACGCGTCGTTCGTCGAAGGCAACCGGATCGAGGATCTGGGCGGGGGCGCGTTCAAGACCGTTGAAGCGGTCGAGCGGTACAGCGCCCTCGACCAGTACGCGATGGGACTGCGGGATGAGTCCGAGGTTCCGCCCGTCTTCTACGTGGACAGCCCGGTGAACGTCACTCCGCAGCGCGAAAAGGACTCGAACCCGCGCGTGAACGTGACGTTCAGCGGCACGAAGCGGACGGTGCTGATCCAGGACGTCGTTGCGGCGCTCGGCCCGCGGTTGCCGGGTGTCGCGGATTCGCCCAAGGTCCACCGGCAGGCGTTCGTCTTCGTCGTCGGCCCCGGGACGGCGGTGGACCGGGCCGCGGTGGACAAGATCGACCGCTTCAGGCGCGAGTGGGAGCCGTACTTCGCCCAGGCGACCGGCGGGCGTATGCGCGTGGACACGAGGCTGACACCATGACCACATCACGCGTTCTCAACTGGGGATTCCTCGGAACAGGGCGGATCACGAAGGCGCTGGTCGAGCCGCTCCGCACGTCGGCTCGCAACCGCCTGGCCGGCGTCGCCAGCCGCTCGCTCGAACGGGCGCGTGTCCTGGCTGGCGCCGTCGGCGCCGAACGGGTCTACGGCTCCTACCCGGAGATGCTCGATGACCCAGGGATCGATGTGGTGTACATCTCGCTGCCGAACGCCTTGCACACCGAGTGGACGGTGAAGGCGGTGCAGGCGGGCAAACACGTGCTCTGCGAGAAGCCTCTGGCCACGCACGTCGCCGACGTGAATGCCATCATTGCTGCGGCCACCGTCCACAAGTGCGTGGTGGCCGAGGCGTTCATGTACCGCCACCACCCGCAGACCCGGCTGGTCCGGAAGATGGTCACGGACGGTGTGCTCGGTGACATCCGTGTCATCCGCGGCGCCTTCCGTTTCCCGCTGACCCGCGAAGACGATGTGCGGTGGCTTCCGGAACTGGGCGGCGGCTGCCTGTGGGACATCGGGTGTTATCCCGTGAGTTTCGCCCGCTACGTGGCCGGCGCCGAGCCCCTCGAGGTCATGGGCTGGCAGCACTCGACGCCGGGGGGCGTGGACGACACGTTCGTCGGGCAGTTGCAGTTTCCCGGCGGCGTGTTCGCGACGTTCGACAGCAGTTTCCGTACGCCGTTTTCGACGTCGTTCGAGGTGGCTGGCACCGCCGGGACGTTGGCGCTCAAGACGCCCTACAAGCCTGGGCTGGAGTGCGTCGTTGAACTGACCGATACGGCCGGCAATACGCGCGACGTCCCCGTTCCCGGCGAGGAACTGTACCGCGGGGAAGTCGAGAATCTCGCGGCGGCCGTGCTGGACGGCGCCGAGTGTCGCATGACGCTCGACGACAGCCGCGCCAACGTGGCGGCCATCGTCGCCCTCTACGAGTCGGCCCGAAAGAGCCGGCCTGTCACGCTCCCATAGGCATCCTCCTTCTTGCTCCAGAGGGACCCATCGTGAACCGCACCAGTCGAACCGCGCTGCTTCTGGCACTCGTCGGTCTGGCCACGCCCGCTCTGCACGCGCAGCAGGCCAGTGTTTCACCCCCCGCGCCCCGTGCAGGCGGCGGCTTCGCTCCGCGAGTGCAGAGCGTCCCGTTGTATGGCGACGCGGCGATTCCGAATTCCAAGCCAGGGCCCGACGAAGAAACCGGGTCGGAGCGTGGCTGGATTCAAAGAGTCTCTCGCCCGACGATTCAGGTCTATCTGCCTTCGCCTGCCAAAGCCACGGGTGCGGCTATCGTCATCTTCCCAGGCGGCGGGTATGCCGGTCTGACGTTCGATGGCGAAGGCACCCAGCAGGCCGCGTTCTTCACCGACCACGGCGTCGCGGCCTTTGTCGTGAAGTACCGCCTTCCCAGCGATCGGACGATGGTGAACAAGGCCATCGGGCCGATACAAGACGCGCAGCAGGCGATGCGAGTGGTGCGTCAGCGTGCGAAAGAGTGGAACATCGATCCCGCGCGGATTGGAGCGATCGGGTTCTCAGCGGGTGGGCATCTCGTGTCGACGTTGGCCACTCACTTCACGACGGCGTACGTGGACAATCTCGAGGGCATCAACCTGCGTCCCGATTTCCTGATCACCGTGTATCCGGTGATCAGTATGGACGCCGCGATCACGCACATGGACTCGCGAAAGGCGTTGCTTGGCACGTCGCCGGCAGAAGACCAGGTGCGGCTGTTCTCGAACGAACTGCAGGTGACCAGGGATGTGCCGCCGACCCTCATCCTCCATGCCGTCGATGACCGGCTTGTTGATGTGGACAACGCGATCGTCTTCCTCAACGCCCTGCGTCGTGCCGGCGTGCCTGTGGAAGCGCGGTTCTTCGAGAAGGGCCAGCACGGGTTCTTTCTGATGCCCCGGGACCGGTGGCAGGGCGTTATCGTGGACTGGCTGACGACCCACGGCTGGTTGTTCCCGCGGGCCAGGTGAACCTCACAGCCCCCCCGGACGATCAGCCCCCCAGGGAACGCCGCCGCGTTCCCGCAGCGGCCAGTCGACATACAATAGAGTCTGCCGTCGCGCCCATGTGGGGACGCGGCGGGCAGGAGGAACCAAGCCGTGCATCATCGAGAGAAAGTGGCCATTCTGGTGGGGGGCGGACCTGCACCCGGTATCAACAGCGTTATCAGTGCCGCGACGATCCGCTGCGCCATCGAGGGCGTTGACGTCGTCGGCATCAGGGACGGTTTCGAGTGGCTGATGCAGGGCGACATCGAGCACGTCACGCCGCTCACGATCGACGAAGTCAGCCGGATTCACTTCCGCGGCGGGTCGCACATCGGGATTTCGCGGGCCAACCCCACGAAGAACCCCGCGCACCTCGAAAACGCCGTGCTGGCGCTGCTGCGCCTCGACGTGTCGATGCTCATCACGATTGGCGGTGACGACACCGCGTTTTCGGCGATGAAGCTCGTGGAGAAGGCCGACGGCCGCATCCGCGTCGTGCACGTCCCGAAGACGATCGACAACGACCTGCCACTGCCTGGTTTCGTCGACACGTTCGGCTTCCAGACCGCGCGGCACATCGGCGTCGAAATCGTGAAGAACCTCATGGTGGACGCCCGTACGTCCAATCGCTGGTACTTCGTCGTGACGATGGGCCGGACGGCCGGTCACCTGGCGCTGGGCATCGGCAAGTCCGCTGGCGCGACGCTCACGGTCATCCGCGAAGAGTTCGCGGGCGAAACCGTTCGCCTGAAGACCATCGTGGACACGCTGGCCGGCGCGATTATCAAGCGCGCGAGCTACGGTCGCCGCGACGGCACCGCGGTCATCGCCGAGGGCCTGGTGCCGGTACTGGACCCGGCCGACCTGGCGGCCCTCGAAGACGTGGAACGCGACGCGCATGGGAACGTGCGTATTGCCGAAGTGAACATCGGCGAGATCCTCAAGGCCGAGGTGGCGAAGCGGCTGAAGGACTTCGGCATGAAGCCGACGCTGGTCGCGAAGAACATCGGCTACGAATTGCGCTGCGCCGATCCGATCCCGATCGACATGGAATACACGCGCGACCTCGGCTACTGCGCGGCGAAGTACGTCCTGTCGGGCGGCAGCGCGTCGATGGTCTCGATGCAGGGCGGCCACTTCGTGCCGATCCCGTTCGCGGACATGCTCGACCCGCAGACGGGCCGGTCGAAGGTGCGCCCGGTGGACATCCACTCGGAGCGGTACGCCATCGCGCGCAGCTACATGCTGCGGCTGAAGAAGGAAGACTTCTCGGATCTGCGTGAGCTGGCCAAACTCGCCGCGACGTGCGGCATCTCGTGGCAGAAGTTCCGCGAGGAGTTCGAATACCTGATGGCGATCGAACCGCCGCGCCTGCAGGTGGACCCGGACAAGCACGGGTTCGTGGCCGGGACGGTCGAGTAACCACAGACGTGGGGGCCGGCGTTCGCCGGCCCCCGGCGTCGTTCAGCGGATCTGTCGTGGGGCAGGCCTTCAGGCCTGCCGTTCTTGTTTCAGAACCCCGCCGTCACCGCGAACCCCGCCTTCACGGTCGCCAGTACGTCGTCACACAGGCGGCGTGCCTCGGTCACGAGTTCGGCCGTCTCCTTCACGCACGCGTCCTTGAACGCGGCGTCCGCGATCGACCCCAGGTTGATCAGGACGTTGAGCGCCGCGCCTTCGGCCCCGGCCCGCGCGGCCAGCGCGGCAACGCCCGCATCGGACGCTGAATGGCGGTTGCCGTGCCTGGCCGCCGCGTCGGCGAGCCGCAGGGCCTCCAGGCACCAGCGCGTGGTCTGCAGCGGCACCTCGGCGGCGTGCCGGTTGGCTGCCTCGATGGCCGCGTCCCGGGCCGCGGCCTCCTCGGGCGACCCCTTCGGCAGCCGCATCGCGTCCATGACGCGATTGAACGCGTCCGTATCGAGGTCGACGGCACGGGCCAGCTGATCCTTCAAGACCTGACCCTGCTCGGCCAGCGTCCGCATCGACTCCCACGCCCCGTCGTACCCCTTCTTCCCAATCGTCAGGTTGGCCACCATCGTCGCGAGCGCGGCGGCCAGGCTGCCCATGAGCGCGGCGACGGAACCGCCGCCAGGGGCTGGCGCCTCGGTCGAGACTTCGTCGACGAACCGAGACGCGGTCAGCGCCATCAGCGGCGCCGCCGGGCGAACGTGGTACTCGATGATCTTCTTGTCCGCGTCGAAGGGCGCCACCTGGTCCAGTCCCATCGATCGGACGGCGTTCTCCACGAGTTCACGCTCGGGGACACCGGCCGACTTGCCCTGCTTGCGCAGGAAATACCGGCCGGCTTCGAGGATGGGCTGGAGCGGCGTCAGCCCGACCAGCTCGGACCCGGTCACAATCAGGCCGAGCTTCTCGGCTTCTTCGCGCACGGTGTCGAAGACCACGTGCAGCGGGGTGGTCGTGTGATCGAGCAGGTTGATGGAGACCTGGGCCTGGCGGTACTGCTCGATGTACCAGCCGATGGCGCGGACGGCCTTGAGGCGGCCGGGCACCTTGACGCTCGTGCCGTCGGGATTCCGGACAATCTCCCCGTGCGCGTCCCGTCTGGCGCGTCCGCCTTCGCGGATCGTGAGCGCGATCTCGTTGGCCAGTCGCTTGTCGAGCGTGTTCAGGTTCACGTTGTAGGCGAGCAGGAACTCCCGCGCGCCGACGACGGTTGCGCCCCATCGCGGATTGAACCGGGCCGGGCCGGCGTCGGGCACCCAGGCGGGGTCGTCCAGCTTGCGAGCCAGGCCTTCGTACTCGCCGGTCCGGATGGCTGCCAGGCTGCGGCGTTCCGGCCGCGACGCCGCGTGTTCGTAGAAGTAGACGGGAATGCCCAGTTCGTCGCCCAGGCGTCGCCCAACACGACGCGCGAGGTCGGCACACTCTGCCATCGTGATCCCGGCGACCGGAACGAACGGGCAGACGTCCATGGCGCCAATCCTCGGATGCGCGCCCTTGTGCCCCGACATGTCGATGAGATCCGCGGCGCGTAGGGCCGCGCGGACCGCCGCTTCGGCGACGGCGTCAGGCGATCCGACGAACGTGTAGACCGTTCGGTTGGTGTCGGCGCCGGGATCCACGTCCAGCAGCGTCACCCCGCTGACGCCGGACATCGCCTGGGCAATCGCGTCGATGACCGCCCGATCGCGTCCTTCAGAAAAATTGGGCACACACTCCACGATCTGCGTCATGCCGGACCTTTCGTTGCGGCCGTGCGACCATGCCGTTCCGTCAGCCTAGCCGGGCGGATGACAACCGGTCAAGGCGCGCTGAAGTTTCCGCACGGAATGCCGATTCGAGGAGTACCGGTGTGTGCCGGACACGCGAGGGTGTGCGATGCCAAGATTCCTGGCGGAAGTGCTGGTCGTCGTGGGAGCCCTGGTGCTCGTCGCCGCGATGGTGCCGCTCGGCGCGGCACTGGCGCGGGGCACGAGTGACGAGAACCGCGTGCGCTGGAAAGCCGTTCAGCGCATCATCCTGGCTTACATCGTGGCCTTCAGCACGTACCTCGTCGTCTTCTGGGAGCGCCACCGCGACTGGTGGGACCTGGTCGCGCCCGCGACGATGTTCGTGACGGCGCTGTTCATCCGGACCGTGGTCGGGGCCGTCAGCGAGGGCACACTGGCGGCCCAGGAGGCGCCACGGCCGGAGCCGTACCAGGGCGTCACGGACTCGCTCGTCGGTGTCTACAACCGCCGGTATCTCGAGCATCGCCTGGCCGAAGAGGTGGCTCGCGCCCGCCGGCACGCCGTCCCGCTGTCGGTGCTCCTCTTCGATATCGACCACTTCCGCAAGGTCAATCAGCGGTGGGGCCGCGAGGTGGGGGATCGTGTGCTCGGCTACCTCGGCCACCTGCTGTTGACCGGCGTCCGCGAGTCGGATGTCGTGGCGCGCTACGGAGGGGAAGAGCTGCTCGTCATCGCACCGGCGACGGAAGCGGACCAGGCGGTCGTCCTGGCGGACCGCCTGCGCGGCGTCATCGAAGCCGAGAACCTGTCGTTTGGTGGTGAAGCCGGGAGCGAACCGGACCTGCAGGTGACCGTCAGCGTGGGAATCGGCGAACTGCAACCGGACGAGACCGAGTGGCAGGCGATGGTGGAGCGGGCCGAAGCCGCGGTCGTCAGGGCCAAGCTGTCGGGCCGCAACCGCGTCGCAGCGTAACGGGAGTCCCGTGGGGGCTGGCTTCCTTCGGCCTTGCGCAGGACAAGTCAGCCAGCCCCTCACAGCCGTCCGGCCAAAGCCGGACTCCACATCCACATCTACGCGATGACCCCGTGCGCCCGCCCGACCTTCTCGAAGGCCGCGAGGCAGGTTTCGACGTGTTCCGGCGCGTGCGCGGCCGACAGCTGGACTCGAATCCGGGCCTGTCCCTTCGGGACGACCGGATACGAGAAGCCGACGACGTAGATGCCCTCCTCGAACAGCGCCTTCGACATCGACACCGCGAGGTGGGCGTCGTTGTCGAACTTGCGGAACAGCACCGGCACGATCGGGTGCACGCTGTCGGTCACGTCGAACCCGAGCGTGCGCATCCCCGAGCGGAACCGCTGCGTGTTGGCCATCAGTCGCGCGCGCAGGTCCGAACCCTTTTCGACGAGGTCGAACGCGGCGATGGCCGCCGACACGATCGACGGTGCCAGGGAGTTGGAGAACAGGTAGGGCCGCGACCGCTGCCGCAGCATCTCGATGACTTCCCGCCGCGCCGTGGTGAAGCCGCCGAGCGCGCCGCCCATCGCCTTGCCAAGCGTGGACGTCACGATGTCCACCTCGCCGAGCACGCCGCAATGTTCGACGGCTCCCCGGCCCGTGGCGCCCAGGAACCCGGTGGCGTGGGATTCGTCCACCATCACCATCGCATCGTAGTGATTGGCGAGATCGACGATGTCCCTCAGCTTGCCCACGTCGCCATCCATCGAGAAGACTCCGTCGGTGGCGATGAGGATATTGCGCGCCGGCACGGGCTCCTGGCCGAGGCCCGTGTGATTCCACACGTCGGCCCCTTCCCGCGCCCGTTCGAGTTTCTGCTTGAGATCCTCCATGTTGGCGTGCTCATAGATGAGCCGTTTCGCCTTGCTGAGCCGGATCCCGTCGATGATGCTGGCGTGGTTCAGCGCGTCCGTGATGATGACGTCTTCCGGCCCGAGGATGCTCTCGAACAATCCGCCGTTGGCGTCGAAACACGACGAGTAGAGGATGGCATCGTCGAGTTGGTAGAAGTCGGCGATCCGGCGTTCGAGCGTCTTGTGGAGGTCCTGCGTGCCGCAGATGAACCGCACCGACGAGAGGCCGAACCCGTGGGAATCGAGGCCGGCATGCGCCGCCTTGATGATGTCCGGGTGATTGGCCAGACCCAGGTAGTTGTTCGAGCAGAAGTTGAGCACCTCCCGCGCCGGCGCCTCGGCCGGGTAGCGGACCGTGATGTTGGCCTTCTGGTCCGACAGGATGATGCGTTCGTCCTTGTACAGCCCGGACGAGCGGATGGTGCTCAGCTCGCGGGCGAGATCGTGGCGGGTACGTTGATACACGAGTCAGTCTCCGGAGGGCATCCTCAGCAATACCACATTCCTACCGGGCCGGTCGCCCCGGGGTGGCCGGCGGCGTCATCTGGTACTCCTTCGGAGGCTCGGCACCGAGCAGCCACTTCACGAAGTAGTCCCAGCGCCGCCGCATCATGTAGTTCGAGTCGACGCCGAACCCGTGCGCCTGGTGCGGGAAGAGCAGCAGGTCGAAATCCTTGTTGGCCTTGACCAGCGCGTCCACGACGAGGAGCGTGTTGTACGGCGGCACGTTGTTGTCCATCATGCCGTGGGCCAGCAGCAGCTTGCCCTTGAGGTGCTTCGCCACGGACTGGTTCGCTTCGACGGCGTAGTTGTCGGTGCCGTCGGGGTTCTTGACGAGCAGCCCCTGGTACCGTTCGCCCCAGTCGTCTTCGTACATCCGCTGGTCGTGGTTGCCCGACTCCGAGATACCGACCTTGAAGAAATCCGGATAGCGGAACATCGCGTCGGCCGCAATGAACCCGCCGCCCGAATGGCCCCACATCGCCGCTCTGTCGATGTCGATCCACGGATAGCGTTGTGCCAGCTCCTTCATGCCGGCCACCTGGTCGGGCAGCGTGTTGTCGCGGCCCATCGCGCCGTAGTAGGTGTCATGGAACGACTTCGAACGGCCGGGCGTGCCCATGCCATCGATGGACACCACCACGAACCCGAGTTCGGCCAGCGCTTGTTTGTCGCCGCGCGCCGCCGCGAACGAGCGGCTGCCGACGCTCCCGGACTGCGGGCCCGGGTACGCGTTGTTGATGATGGGGTACTTCTTCGTGGGATCGAAGTTCGTCGGCCGGAACAGCATGCCGTGCACGTCGGTCTTGCCGTCGCGGCCCTTGACGCTGAACGGCATCGGCGGCTTCCAGCCTGCGGCCAGCAGCTTGCTGATGTCCGCCTGCTCGACGTTCATCAGGACCTTGCCCGCCGCGTCGCGCACCACCACGACGGGTGGCTTCTCGCACGTCGAGTAGGTGTCCACGATGAACCGGCCGGTGGGCGAGATCTGCGCCGTGTGATCGCCGTCGTCGGGGGTCAGAGAGACGTACCCCTTGCCGTCGAGGCCGATCCGATAGGCGTGCCGGAAGTAGGGATCCTGGCCCTTCTCACGGCCGTTGGCCGAGAAGTAGATCGTGCGCGTCTTCTCGTCGAGTTTCAGGATCTGGGTGACCGGGCCCTCGCCGGTGGTGATCTGGTTCTTCAGCTTCCCCGTAACGAGGTCGTAGAGGTACAGGTGGCCCCAGTCGTCGCGCTGGGAGTACCAGATCACCTCGTTGGTGGCCCAGAGGACACGGAACCCCGTGTAGGACTCGAAGTGGGTGGAGACGGTTTCATCGAACACGGTACGGACGGCTCCGGTGGCCGTATCGGCGACGCGCAGTGTGGCCGACTTGTGATCCCGCGACGTCGAGACGAACGCCAGCCGTGTGCCGTCCGGGCTCCACGTCATGTCCGAGACGCTGAAGTTGTCGCCGAGCATCGCGCGGTGGTAGTCGGGCGGCATCTGAAAGCGCACGACCGCGCCGGTGTCGGTGTCGATGATCACCCGGTGCATCATGGCGACGTGTTCGTCACCCGGCAGCGGGTACTTCCAGGCCTTCAGCGTGGGATGCCCCGCCGTCGTCGACACGAGGTACATGTCGCCGACCTTCCGCTCGTCCTGCTGGTAGGTGGCGACCTTCTTCGAATCCGGCGACCAGAGCACGATGGCGCGTTCGCTGCTGGCCCAGCCGGCGTTGTCGGTGGCGTAGCCGAAGTTCGTCTCGCCGTCTTTCGTCAGCGGCTTCTCCTGCTTCGTTGCCGTGTCGCGAACCCAGAGGTTCCAGTCCCGGATGAACACCTCGCGGGTGCCGTCGGGCGACGGGGCGGCAGGCGACGCGCCCGGCCCCCGGCCCGCGCCGCGGCCGCCCGGCG
>CAZJRM010000194.1:0-10351 GCA_964547975.1 uncultured Vicinamibacterales bacterium
TCATAGGAATACCAGGCTTCGGGCTTCAGGCTTCGGGCTTCAGGCTTCGGGCTTCGGGCTTCAGGCCAGAGAGAAACGCGCGCAGTTCGGCGTTGAACGCGTCCGGGGATTCGAGGTTGGCCAGGTGGCCGGCGCCGGGCAACACGGCCAGGCGGGCGCCGGGCACGAGGGCCGCCATCCGTTCCGACTCGGCCACCGGTGTCAGCGTATCTTCGGCCCCGACCAGGACGAGCAGCGGAGCGCGGCAGGCGGCGAGCCACGGCGTCGAGTCCGGGCGGTTCATCATGCGGATCACAGCCCCTCCCACGCCGGCCGTCGTCGCGCGCCCGGCCATCCGGGTCACCGCCTCGACTACCCCGGGGCGCCGGGCCATCGTCGTCCGACCGACGAGCTTCGGGATCATCTGCGCGGTGATGGCGCCCACGCCTTCACGCCCCAGCAGGTCGAGCATCGCGCGCCGGCCGTCGAGGCTCGCCGGTGAATCCGGGGTCTCCCGCGTATCGGCAAGCACGAGTCCCGCCACGCGTTCGGGACGGAGGCGCAGGAGGGCGAGGGCGGTGTAGCCGCCCATCGAGCACCCGCAAATGACGGCCCGTTCCACGCCTCGGGCGTCCATCTCCGCCATGACGTCCCTGGCGTAGTCGTCGAGGCTGAGGTCCGCGCTCCGCTCCGCGACGTCGGAATCCGGCTCGGCGTCGCCGAATCCCCTGACATCGGGAGTCATCGCCGTCCAGCCCGCGGGTAGCGCCGCGATTTGCGGCTGCCACATGGCGCGGTTCAGCGGAAACGCGTGCAGGAAGACGATGGCGGGCACTGGGGGATCATATACAGGGGATAGGGATTAGGCGATAGGGATAAGGGAAAGGGATAAGGGAGAGGGAAGGGGGAAGGGGGAAGGGGGAAGGGGGAACGATAGAAAAGGGCCCGGCAGATTCGCTCTGCCGGGCCCTGCCGTCTTCCCTGTCCCCTATCGCCTTGTCCCTGTCCCCTGTCCTCTAGGCGCACCCCGACGTGCTGCCGCAGTTGACGCACTTGTAGCAGCTGCCGCTGCGCACCATGATCGAACCGCAGAGGTTACACGGCGGCGCGTCTTCCTGGTTCTGGATGGTCGCCATCTCGCGGGCGGCGGCGGGCTTGGCGGCGGCCACCGCCTGTTCGCCCGGGACGACGATCCCGGCGAGCGGCAGCTGTTCGGCTTCCTTCGCGGGCGCCGCGTCTTCCTGGCCGTTGACGCCGGCCCGGAACTGCGCCTCTGGCGACAGGAACTTGGTGGCCAGCCAGCGGAACACGTAGTCCACGATGGACTTCGCGAACCGGATCTGGGGGTTGCGCGTCATGCCCGAGGGCTCGAAGCGCATGTGGCTGAACTTGTCGACGAGCACCTGCAGCGGCACGCCGTACTGCAGCGCGTAGGACACGGCCTGGGCGAAGGCGTCCGCGAACCCGGAGATGGTCGACCCTTCCTTGGCCATGACCAGGAAGAGCTCGCCGGGGGTGTGATCCTCGTAGAGGCCCACCGTGATGTAGCCCTCGTGCCCACCGATGTCGAACTTGTGCGTGATCGCGTGACGTTCTTCCGGCAGCTTGCGCCGGACCGGCTGCGTCACGATCTTGGTGACGACCTCGGTGACGGCCTCGGCGGCCTTGTCCTTGGCTTTCGAGGTATTGAGGGGCTGCGTGCGCTTGCTGCCATCGCGGTAGATCGCGATGGCCTTCACACCCAGGCGCCAGGACTCGAGGTACGCCTGCATGATGTCCTCGACGGACGCGTCCTTCGGGACGTTGACCGTCTTGGAGATCGCGCCGGAGATGAAGGGCTGGGTCGCGCCCATCATCTTGATGTGGCCCATGTAGTGAATCGACCGCTGCCCCTTGGCGGGCTTGAACGCGCAATCGAAGACGGCGAGGTCCTTCTCCTTGAGGTGCGGCGCGCCTTCGATGGTCTCGTGGGTGTCGATATGCTGCACGATGGCCGCGACCTGGGCGGCCGTGTAGCCGAGCCGTTCGAGGGCCGACGGGACGGTCGTGTTGATGATCTTCATCATCCCGCCGCCGGACAATTTCTTGTACTTCACGAGGGCGATGTCCGGCTCGATCCCGGTCGTGTCGCAATCCATCATGAAGCCGATGGTGCCGGTCGGCGCGAGCACGGTGGCCTGCGCGTTGCGGTAGCCGTACTCCTCGCCGATCTCCAGCGCATCGTCCCAGGCCTGCTGGGCGGCGGCGAAGAGGTCACCGGGCACGAGGCTGCTGTTGACGTCGCGCAACGAGTCGCGATGCTTGCGCATCACGCGGAGGAACGGCTCGCGGTTGCGGTCGTAGCCCGCGAACGGCCCGCCGTGGTCGCGGGCGATCCGTGCGGACTGCGCGTAGGACTCGCCGGTCATCAGGGCGGTGAGCGCGGCGGCGTACGCCCGGCCCGTGTCGCTGTCGTACGGCAGGCCGCGCGACATGAGCAGGGCGCCGATGTTCGCGTAGCCGAGGCCGAGCGGCCGGTAGTCGTGACTGTTGCGTTCGATGGCGCGCGTCGGGTAACTCGCGCTGTCGACGATGATCTCCTGGGCGGTCGTGAACGTGCGTACCGCCGCCTTGAAGGACTCGCTGTCGAACTCGCCGCGTTCGTTGACGAACGTCATCAGGTTGAGCGAGGCGAGGTTGCACGCGGAGTCGTCGAGGAACATGTACTCGGAGCAGGGGTTCGACGCGTTGATCCGATCCGAGTTCGGGCACGTGTGCCACTCGTTGATCGTCGTGTCGAACTGCATGCCCGGGTCGCCGCAGATGTGCGTGGCTTCCGCGATCTGCCGCAGGACGTCGCGCGCGTTGTAGGTGTCGAGCACCTTCGACTTGTCGCGGACCGCCCGCGTCTGCCAGATCCCGTTGTCGAGCGCCGCCCGCATGAAGTCGTCGGTGGCGCGCACGCTGTTGTTCGAGTTCTGGAAGAACACCGACGAGTAGGCCGTGCCCGTGAACGAGCCGTCGTACCCGGCGTCGATGAGGGCCCAGGCCTTCTTCTCTTCATCCACCTTGCAGTGGATGAAGTCGAGGACGTCCGGGTGATCCGCGTTGAGGATGACCATCTTCGCCGCGCGGCGCGTCTTGCCGCCCGACTTGATCACGCCCGCGAACGCGTCGTACCCCTTCATGAACGACACGGGGCCCGACGCGGTCCCGCCGCCGGCGAGCGACTCCTTCGACGACCGGAGGTTCGACAGGTTGCTGCCGGTGCCCGACCCGAACTTGAACAGCATGCCCTCGGTGCGGGCCAGCGTCAGAATCGAATCGAGCGTGTCATCGACGGAGTTGATGAAACACGCCGAGCACTGCGGGTGTTTCTCGATGCCGCAGTTGAACCAGACCGGGCTGTTGAACGCGCCCTTCTGACGGACGAGCAGATGCTTGAGATCGTCGCTGAACGCCTGTACGTCGCGCTCATCGGCGAAATAGTGTTTCGAACGCGCCCATTCCGTGATCGTATCGACCACGCGGCCGATCAGCTGGCGCGCGCTGGACTCCCGTTCCTTCGTGCCCACGGCGCCGCGGAAGTACTTCGAGACCACGATATTGGTCGCCTGCTGCGACCACGCCTTGGGCATCTCGACGCCCCGCTGCTCGAACACGGCCTCGCCACGTTCGTTCGCGATGATGGCGTCTCGCAGCTCCCATTCCACTTCATCGAAGGGGTCAACCCCTGCGGTCGTGAAGAACCGGGGGAACTCGAGCCCGTGCGCCACTCGTCCCTGACGGCGCGTCGGTTCGGCGTTCTGCTCCGCGTTCTTCAACGGCGTGTCCTGCGCTCCTCTCTGCATCTCTCCTCCGACCCACCGGCGCCATCCTGGCCCTAGGACAGCCGCCGCCCGAATCCATCCCACATCCCATTCGGCGAGACCACGCGTCCACCCGCCGAATCCCACTGCCCCCGCGCGGAGACAACGCTACCGCAAGGACTCTGCGCCCACGCTTCTGGAGCTGCCACCCGATCACACCTGGTTGCCCGGCCACCCTCAGAAATGCCGACGCGTCGTCTCGATACCGTCATCCGCGTTGAGCGAGAAGCTGGGGATTCTCGCGCTGCCGTCTCGGAAACAGACACGAAATATGCGCCCCGCCACCGCTCCTTGTCAAGCCGAAAGGCACTAGATGTTGTGTCCAAAAGTTAGGTCACACGCAATATGGTGTGCTATTTGGCCCAAAAACCAGACTTTCGCCTTATATTCGTTTCCCCATGGTATCATGCCGGGGCCCCGCCCGCCAGACTGGACACAGCACCACTCTCCCAGCGTGATACAGTCGCAGGATCATGCCCGAGCCCGGCCCGATCGACGTCGACACGGCGCCCGCGCGCAACCCGGCTCCGCCCGGGGCGCGCCGTCGCTGGATGGCCGCCATCGAGGTCACGATCGCCTCGGGTTTCCCAACCCAGCTGACGCTCGGCGCGCTCCTCATCCTCGCCGGTGTCACGCCCTGGGATGGCGGTCGGCAGTTGTCGCTCACCTACATCGTGGCGCTCCTGCTGTGCGACACGGTCCTCGTCTCCGGCCTGATGCTCCTGATGATCAAGGCCAGCGGCGAACGCCCTGCCGCCATCTTCACGGGCACCAGGGCCGTCGCGGGCGAGGCGCGTCTCGGGCTGGCCGGTATCCTCATCATCTACGGCGCCACGACGGTCGTCCTGCTCGTATTGCGGTGGGCGGCTCCGTGGCTCCACAACGTCTCCACGAACCCGTTCGAGGGCGCCATCCGGACCACCGCCGACGCCCTCGTGCTCGGCGCCGCGGCCGTGATCGGCGGCGGCGTGAAGGAAGAACTGCAGCGCGCGTTCGTCCTCCACCGGTTCGATCAGCACCTGGGGGGCGCCCGGGCCGGCGTGGTCGTCTACAGCGTCGTCTTCGGCGCGGGTCACCTGATGCAGGGGTGGGACGTGGCCATCATCACGATGCTTCTGGGTCTCGCCTGGGGCATCATCTACGTGAGGCGCCGCAGCGTGGTGGCGCCCATGGTCAGTCATTGCGGATTCAATGCGGCGCAAATCCTCCAGTTCCTCGCCTTCGGCACCTGATCGCCGCGGCCTCCTGGGCCTCGTGCTGGTCTTCCTGCTCGCCCTTCCGGCGGTGACGACGCGGATCTACGCCTCCGACGAAGTCCAGTACTTCTCGTACCTCCGCTCGCTCTGGTTCGATCGGGACGTCTCGTTCGAGAACGAGTACCGCCACTTCTACGACGCGGGCATCGTGCGCAACGCCCTCTTCCACGAGACGTTCCTCGAGCGCACGTCGGACACGGGCCTGCGACTGAACTTCGGGACCATTGGGTCGGCCATCCTCTGGGCCCCGTTCTACGGGGCGGCCGACGCCCTCGTCGCCAGCGGCCGGCTCGGTCCCGGCGTCGCGCGCGACGGCTATTCGGCGCCGTACATCGCGGCCGTGTGCTACGCATCGGCGTGCTACGGCCTGCTGGCCCTGCTGCTGTCGTGGGCGGCCGCTCGTCGCGTGCTGGCCGCCGCCGGCCTCGACACCGCGAGGAGCGGCTGGGCCGTCTGGGCCGTGTGGCTCGGCACGCCGGTCCTGTTCTACATGTACGTGACGCCGGTCTACTCGCACGCCACGTCGGCGTTCGCCGTCGCGCTGTTCGTCTGGGCGTGGCTCCGGGTTCGTGAACGTTGGTCGACCGGGGGCCTCGTCGTACTGGGCGTCCTCGCCGCGTTGATGACCATGGTGCGGGAGCAGGACGCCTTTGTCGCCATCGGTCCCGCCATCGACCTGGCGCTCACGGTCATCCTGGAACGCCGGTGGCTCCTGCTCGTCCGCGCCGCCGCCGGCGCGGTGGCCGCCGCGCTCGCCTTCGTCCCCCAGGCGCTCGCCTACCTGGCGCTGAACGGGCGGATCGGCCCCTCGTCCGTCACGAGCCGGAAGATGGACTGGACGTCGCCGCACGGCTTCGACGTGCTGATGTCGCCGGCCCACGGGTTCTTCGTCTGGACCCCCCTCGCGCTCGTCGCCCTGGCCGGCCTGGCGTTGCTCGTCCGGCGGCGTGAAGGTCTGCGGCTCGCGGTGCCGCTGGCGGCCATGGCCGCCTGCCAGGCCTACGTTACGGGGGCGGTGCAGAGCTGGACGCTGGCGGGCGCGTTCGGCCAGCGCCGGTTCGTCGCCCTGACAATCGTCCTGGTCATCGGCCTGTCGGCGGTGTTCTCGGCGCTGCGCTCCCGCCGCGCCACCGTCGCCGCCGTGGTGGCCGCCGGCCTGTGCCTCTGGTGGAACCTCGGCCTGATGGCGCAGTTCGGCGCCGGGATGATGGATCGCCAGCGTCTCGAACCGGCCAGAAACGCCTACAATACGTTCGTGACGGTCCCATTGCGCCTGCCGGGCCTTGCCTGGCGGTACACGTTCGAGCGCCAGAGTTTCTACACCCCGCCGACGGCCGACGACCGCCGCGAATCCCGCTGAGGCCCGAGTTCGCGTGCGCATCCGCTACTTCGCCGACATCCGGTTCCCGCTGGAACGCGCCAACGGCGTCCAGACGATGGAGACGTGCCACGCCCTCTCAGCGCGGGGACACCAGGTCGACCTGGTCGTCAGGGCGGATTCACGCGTGCCGGCCCGCGACCCGTTCGTGTACTACGGCGTCGGGCGCGACGTCCCGCTGCACATCGAGACGGTGGCCGCGCCGGGCGCGCCGGCGCTGCGCCGCATCGCGTACCTGGCCCACGCGCTGCGCCTCGGCCTTGGTGCCGATGACGTCGACCTGATCTACACGAGAGACCTCGCGGTTGCGGCGCTGTTCGCCCGGGCACCATCCGGGCTGCGCCCGCCGCTGGTCTACGAATCCCATGGTTACGCGCCGTCCGTCAGCCGCGACCTGCCGGCGATGCTGGCCGACGGGACCGCCTCGTCGTCACGCAAACAGCGCCGGCTGGGCGTCCGCGAACGTCTCGTCTGGCAGCGGGCCGACGGCTATGTCACGATTACGCAGGGCCTGGCGGATGAGCTGTCGGGGCGCTTCGGCAGCCGCGAGCGTCTCGTAGTGGCGGCCGACGGCGCCCGCGTGCCACCCGCCATGCCGGGCGCGCGCCCTCGCGCGGGCCGCACCCCCGTGGTGGGGTACGCCGGGCACCTGTATCCGTGGAAGGGTCTCGACGTGCTCATGGAAGCCCTGGCGCGGCTGCCGGGCGCGCAGGGGCTGATCATCGGCGGCCTCGCGGGAGAACGGGACCTCGAACGTGTCCGCGCACTGGCCGACCGCCTCGCGCCGGGACGCGTCACGTTCACGGGTCAGCTCGATCCGCCGGACGTCGCCGCGCGGCTCCGGGACGCGGACGTCCTGGTGATCCCGAATCCGCCGAGCAGGATGTCCGCGGCGTACACGTCGCCGCTGAAGCTGTTCGAATACATGGCGTCGGGCCGTCCCATCGTCGCGTCGGACCTGCCGGCGCTGCGCGAGGTGCTGACCGACGGCCGGGAGGCGGTGTTCGCCGAGGCCGGAAACGCGCAGGCACTGGCAGACGCGCTCCGCCGTGTCCTGGACGACGACGCCTTCGCGAACGCCCTGGCGCGGCGCGCGTTCGACGCCGTCAGTCGCTATTCGTGGGCCCGGCGTGCCGAACGCCTCGAGCCTTTGCTGCAGGCGGTCTCGCGCCCACGCCCCCGGCGTAACGCGGATCCGCGGAGACTGATGTGATATCAGAACGTTTGCTCGAGATCGTCCGCTGTCCCGACTGCGGGCAGCCGCTCGGCGGCACGGCGCCGCAACTGGTCTGCCGCGGCTGCGCCCGGCACTATCCGGCCCACGCGGACTACCTGGTGCTGCATCCCGGCGTGAGTTACGCGGAGCAAACCAAGTACCTGGACGAGGCACTGCACGCGGACGCCCGGCACGAACACGTGTCGCCGCCGCTGCTCTCGGCGAAGATCCGCAACGACATGCTGCGCCGGTTCCTCTCGCCCGGCCCGGACGACACGCTCGTCGATCTCGGCTGCGGCAGCGGCCGCGCCCTCGTGTGGAACCGGGATCTCGGCGCGTGGCAGGCGGGCATCGACGTGAGCCCGTATTTCGCCCGCGAAGCGGCCGACGACGTGAACCTGGTGCTCGGCGATCTTCGCAAGCTGCCGTTCGCCGATGGCGCGTTCACCAAAGCCTGGGCGCTCGACGTGATGGAGCACGTGTCCCGCGAGGCGCTCCACGACGTGCTCCGGGAAGCCGCCCGCGTGCTGCAGCCCGGCGGCCATCTCTTCGTCTACAGCCATGTCAGGAAGAACGCGCCGATTGCCGGCGGCCTGCGCGCCGTCAATCGATTCGCGCGATGGCTCGAAACCCGCGGCCTCGTCGACCTCTCGCGAGAACGGCTGCGCAAGTCGGACCACCTCAATCCGCTGGCCGACATTCCGGACCTCGAACACGTTGTCGGCACCGCCGGCTTCCGCATCGAGCAGATCCGCTACTACACGCCGCTGGTCGGCGCGGTCGTCGAGAACATCTTCATGCGCGTGGTCGAGACGTGGCTGTCGCGCCGCGCGGCGAAGCGGGCGGGCGGGTCGTCAGCCGTCGACGAAGGCGCGGCCCGCGAAGCCCGGTCCGCGGCCAAGGTGCGGGTCAATCGCCGCGGCCCGCTCTACGCGGCGCTCAGCGCCGTGACGTGGATGATGAAGCTCGACATCCTGCTGTTCGGCCGCATTCGCTCCGGTCCGTTCTTCGCGCTGCTGGTCAAGGAGCCCCGCACGCCGTGAACATCCTCTACGCCGCACTCGACCAGCGTGTGCCCGGCACCATGGGAGGCTCGGTGCACGTCACCGCCGTCGCGGAAGGGCTGGCGGCGCGCGGACACCACGTGCTCGTGCTGACGTCGAGAGGCCAGGGTCCGTTTCCCGACGATGGTGTCGAGTGGCGCGCGATGGGGCCGCCGCTCGGCATCAAGTACCTGCGGGCGCTGCGGGCGGCGGACGTCGAACTGATCGCCCGACGGTTCGGCGCCGACGTGATCATGGAGCGGTACTACAACTTCGGCGGCGAAGGGATGCGTGCCGCCCGGGCGTGCGGCGCGCTGGCCGTGCTCGAGGTGAACGCGCCGGTCATCGACTATCCGGGATCGCCGAAGGTCTGGCTCGATCGTCTCCTGCTCGTGCGGCCGATGCAGCGCTGGCGCGAGCACCAGTGCGCGACGGCCAACCTCATCGTCACGCCGACCGCGGCCATCCTGCCCGCTGCCGTCGCGTCGTCGAACATCGTGGAACTCGAATGGGGCGCCGATACGACGCGGTTCTCCCCGGACGCCACCGGAACCATGCCCTTCGTGAAGAAACCCGGGTCGACCACCGTGATCTTCGCCGGCGCCTTCAGGTCGTGGCATGGCACGGGCGTGCTCGTGCGCGCCGTGCGAACGCTGCGAGCGTGGGGCCGGGCCGACATCCAGGTGGTCATGGTCGGAGACGGCCCCGAACTGCCGAAGGTCCGCAAGGACGCTGCCTCGCTGGATGGGATCGTGTTCACGGGCGCCATTCCCCACGCACAGATGCCCGCGTGCCTCGCGGCGGCCGACGTCGGCGTGGCGCCATTCGACGTCGGGGCGCACGCGCCGCTGCAACTGGCGTTCTACTGGTCGCCGCTGAAGGTGTTCGAGTACATGGCGGCGGGGTTGCCCGTGGTGGCGCCGTCGCTGGATCGCCTGAGCGGCATCGTGCGTCACGAACGCGAGGGGCTGCTCTACACGTCGGCCGAACCCGACGGCCTCGCGCACGCCATCGTTCGCCTGGCCGACGACACGGCGCTCAGGCGGCGTCTCGGGCAGGCGGCCCGCGACAGGGTGGTCCAGAACTTCAGCTGGGCGGCGCACTGCGCCGCCCTGGAATCGGTCATGAGCGCGGCGCTGGCGAGGCCACGCGCGTGAAACGTATCCTGGTGGTCACCGATGCGTTCCCGCCGGTCTGCGGCGGCAGCGGCTGGTCGACGTGGGAACTCGCCCGCGGCCTCCGGGATCGGGGACACGACGTCCTCATCGTGCAGCCGGACCCGGGACGCTCGCAGGACGAGGTCCGGGAGCACGACGGGTTCGTCATCGACACGGTCGCGATCCCGGCGCCAGGCGTGCCCGTGATCCGCAACTACTTCAAGAACGAGCGCCTGTGGGAACGCCTGGCGGCGCGGCTGGAACGCACCATCGCCGACCGCCGCGTCGACATCGTACAGGGCCAGCACGTCCTGGGTGCGCCAGCCGCCGTCAGGGCAGCCCGGCGCACGGGCCGCCCTGTCGTGTGCACGATCCGCGATTACTGGCCCGTCTGTTACTGGGGCACGCTCATCCACGACCCGAACGCGGCGCATCTGTGTCCGGCGTGCTCGTCGCGGGCCATGACACGCTGCC
>CAZJRM010000195.1:0-10341 GCA_964547975.1 uncultured Vicinamibacterales bacterium
CAGGGACCGCCCGCCGTCCACCTGCGTCAGGTCGCCGAGCGGCGTGCCCCTCTCGGAGAGCTTCAGCGCGTGGCCGAGATCGCGGCCGCGTGCGCTGAACGCCGATCCGTGCCGCCGCGTCGCGATCCCGACGACTCGCCAGCTGATGCCGTGTTCGCCGCGCATCCGCACCGAGCGGTCGAGCAGCAATCGCGCGAACTCCCGGCCGACGTGGCCGAATCCGACGAGCAGCAGATCCAGGTAGACCACGGTGTCAGCGCCCCACGCCCGGCACGTCGAGGAGCAGGGCCGCCAGGCGATCGAGGCCATCGCGCAGGTGCCGTGTTTCGCTGCCGAAGCCGATCCGCAGGTACCCGTCCATGCCGAAGTGATCGCCCGGCACGATCAACACGCTCTTCTCCAGGCGCAGCCGATCGACCAGCGCCGTCGAGTTCACGTCACCCGCGTACTTCACGTAGACGATGGCGCCGGCGTCGGGCAACGCGTAGGAGAACCGGCTGCCGTGACGATCGAGCCACTCGCACGTCACGGGCAGGTTGGCCCGCAGGATGCCCCTGGTGCGATCCAGGATGCGGGCGCGCGTCGCGGGCTCGAGGGCCGCACGCGCGAGGAGATCACTCATGGCTCCCGGTCCGATGCTCGTGTAGTCGTGATACGACCACGTCGTCTCGACCAGCGGGGGCGTCGAGGCAATCCAGCCGATCCGCAGGCCCGGCAGCCCGTACGCCTTCGAGAGACCGCTCGTGACGATCACACGTTCGTAGCGGCCCCAGACCGACGGCGACTCGATGCCGTCGAGTTCGGCTCCGCGGTAGATCTCGTCGGAGAGCAGCCACACGCCCGCGTCCGCCG
Source organism: uncultured Vicinamibacterales bacterium (assembly GCA_964547975.1). Classification (GTDB taxonomy): domain Bacteria; phylum Acidobacteriota; class Vicinamibacteria; order Vicinamibacterales; family JAKQTR01; genus CAYJPV01. Next base: position 853 of record CAZJRM010000195.1, read on the forward strand.
CGACGCGGCAGATGCCGTCGAGGTCGGCTGCCCCGATGCGCGCGCCGGTCGGGTTGTTGGGGTTGCAGAGGATGATGAGGCGGGTCTTCGGCGTCACGAGACGCCGCAGGTGATCGAGGTCGACCGTCCAGCGCCGTGCCGCGGCGTCGAACTGCAGCGGCCACGGCACCAGCACGCCGCCGAAGGCTTCGGCGAGGCCGAGCGTCTGCCCGTAGTTCGGCACCATCGCGATGACTTCATCCCCCGGTTCGACCAGGTGCCACATCGTCACGAAGTTGGCCTCGGAGCCGCCGTTGGTGACTTCGATGTGGTCCGGCGTCGCGCCGGGGTAGAGCGCCGCAATCCGCTCGCGAAGCGCGATCGTGCCGTTCGACTGCGGGTAGACCAGTTCCTGGGCGAGAAGGGCGTCCCGGTCGGGCATGTCCTTGAGCAGTTCCCCGACACGCATCGGATGCACGCCGCTCTCGGACAGGTTGTACTCCACGAGGTTCTCCCACGTGGATTGCATCCGCTCCATCGCAAATCGCGGTATCCGCATCGCGCCTCCTCCGAAGATTCCGACCGGTCCGGGATCGTCAGAGTGTACCCGAACCGGCGCGGGGCTCGCATATACTTCCCGGTGCATGGCCGTGAACGCTCCCGAGCTGGTTCGCGTCCCGGCAGGATCGTTCCTGATGGGATCCGACGCCGGAGATGAGAACGAACGCCCCGAACATATCGTCACTCTCGGGGCTTACGACATTGGCGCCTGTTCCGTGACGCAGGCCGAATACGCCACTTTCGTGCAGGCGACCGGATGGCGCCCGCCGGGCGTCTGGGAACTGCCGGCCATCGTGCGGCCCGATGCGGCCGACGAGTTCCGCCGCGCGGCCACGTCCTACTGGTGGATGGCGAGCCAGCCTCCGCCCGGACGCGAAGATCACCCCGTCGTGCTGGTGACCTTCGAGGACGCTCGCGAATACTGCCGCTGGCTCGAGTCGGTCACCGGCCGCCCGTTCCGGTTGCCCACCGAGGCCGAGTGGGAGAAAGCCGCGCGCGGCGGCCTCGAGCGCCAGGCGTATCCCTGGGGCAACGACATCGATCTGTCGAACGCGAACTTTCTGCCGCGGTCGGGCCAGCGGGCCGGGCAGGGCACGAAGCCCGTGCGTTCGTACCCGCCCAACGCGTTCGGGCTGTACGACATGGCCGGCAACGCGTGGAATTGGACCGCCGACTGGTATCGGCCCGACTACTACCACGTGAGCGAAGGGCGCAGCCCCAGCGGGCCGGGCACCGGTACGTTGCGCGTCCTCAGGGGCGGCGCATGGACCAACGACGATGTGAACTACCTGCGGTGCGCCTTCCGGCACCCGGTGCCTCCCGACACGTATTCGTACAGCATCGGGTTCCGCGTCGTGTGCCCGGCGCTCGAGTGAAGACGGACAGCCCAACCATGCCGACGCTGCACGCACTGACCCCTGAGGAATACGCGCGATACGGTCGCCACATCATCCTGCCGGAAGTCGGGCCCGAGGGGCAGCGGCGTCTCAAGGAAGCCCGCGTGTTGTGCATCGGGGCCGGCGGCCTGGGGTCGCCCCTGCTGCTCTACCTCGCGGCTGCCGGCGTGGGGACGCTGGGGATCGTCGAGCCTGACATCGTCGGGTTGAGCAACCTGCAGCGACAAATCCTGCACGGCACGGCGGACGTCGGTCAGTCGAAACTCGCGTCGGCCCGCGCGAGGCTGCTGGCCATCAACCCGAATCTGCGCCTCGAACTGCATCCCGTGGCGCTCACCTCCGCCAATGCGCTGGAACTCATCGGCGCTTACGACGTGGTCGCCGACGGCACCGACAACTTCCCGACGAGGTACCTCGTCAACGATGCGTGCCTGCTGCTCAAGAAGCCCAATGCCCACGGCGCCATCTTCCGATTCGAAGGGCAGGCGTCGGTCTTCGGACCGGACGGCCCGTGTTATCGCTGCGTGTTCCCGGAACCGCCGCCCCCGGGCCTGGTGCCCTCGTGCGCCGAGGCGGGAGTGTTCGGCGTGCTGCCGGGAGTGATCGGGACCATCCAGGCGACCGAGGTCATCAAGCTGATTCTCGGCATCGGCACGAGCCTCAAGGGGCGCCTGCTGGTGTACGACGCCCTCCAGATGCATTTCCAGGAGATGGCGATCCGCCGCGATCCGGCGTGTCCCCTGTGCGGCGACTCGCCGACGATTCACGCGTTGATCGACTACGAGGTCTTCTGCGGCGGGCTGCCGACGACCACCCCGACGCCCGCGCCCGCGGAAATGCCCGATGGCGAGCCGCCGGCCGGCCCGGAGCGTCCGTTCCACCTGCTCCCGATCGAACTGCAGGCGCGCTGGGATCGCGGAGATCGACCGTTCCTCCTCGACGTCCGCGAACCCTACGAGTTCGATCTCGTCCACCTGCCGGACGCGGTGCTGATGCCGCTCGGCGACCTGGTGGCCCGTTCCGGCGAACTCGACGCGAAGCGGGAGATTGTCGTCTACTGCCACCACGGCGTGCGCAGCATGCGCGCCGTGTCCTACCTGCGCCATATCGGCATCACCGGCGCGCGGAACCTGACGGGCGGAATCGACGCCTGGTCGCTGGAAGTGGATCCCACGGTGCGGAGGTACTAAGGACTCCGCCGGGGACTTGGGACTTGGGATTGGGGATTGGGGATTGGGGATTGGTCTTGCCCCCACCCCCCACCCCCCCCCCCCCCCCCCCCCCCCCCCCCCCCCCCCGCCCCCCCCCCAACCCCCAACCCCCAACCCCCAACCCCCAACCCCCAACCCCCAACCCCCAACCCCCATACAGGACCACATCGGTCGCATTTTTTCATTGACCCCGTTCGGTCTCGGTTTTAAAATAGGACTCACGAGGTCCGATATGACCTCTTTCCTATGCTGAGGCTGTCGAAGAAAGCGGACTACGCGCTCATGGCGATGACCCACCTGGCCGCCAGGGAAGGGTCGTCGAGTGCCCGCGAGATCGCGGAACAGTACAACATCCCCATCGAGCTGCTGGCGAAAGTGCTCCAGCGGCTGACGCGGCGGGGCCTGCTGACCTCGCAGCAGGGCACGCGCGGGGGGTACCAGTTGTCGCGCTCGGCGGTGGCGATCTCCGTGGCCGACGTCATCAACGCCATCGACGGCCCCGTGGCCGTGACCGCCTGCTCGTCGCACGCGGGCCGCTGCGGGCAATTCGAGACGTGCAACGTGCGCGACCCGCTCTGGCGGATCCGCGAGATCATCGTGTCGGCGCTGGCGTCGACGTCGGTGTCGGCGCTGGCCCGGGATACGGGCCAGCCCGCGGCGATTCCGATGGTGGCGCTGCCCGGTCAGTCCTGAACGAACGGAAGGCAGAACGCAGTCATGCTCAAGTTCCCGATCTACTTCGACAATCACGCCACGACGCCGGCCGACCCTCGCGTGGTCGAGGCGATGCTGCCGTACTTCACGGAACGGTTCGGCAACGCGGCGAGCCGCAATCACAAGTACGGCTGGGAGGCGGAAGAGGCCGTCGAACAGGCGCGCGCGCAGATTGCGGCCCTGATTGGCGCGAATCCCAAGGAAATCGTCTTCACGAGCGGCGCGACCGAGTCGGACAACCTGGCGATCAAGGGCGCGGCGTACATGTACCGCGACAAGGGTGACCACATCATCACGGCGGTCACCGAGCACAAGGCGGTCATCGACTCGTGCAAGCGCCTCGAGAAGGAAGGGTTCCGGGTGACGTATTTGCCCGTGCAGCCCGACGGCCTGGTGGATCTCGACCTGTTGCGGAAGACGATCACCGAGAAGACGATTCTCGTGACGCTGATGGCGGCGAACAACGAGATTGGCGTGCTCCAGCCCGTGGCCGACATCGGCGCGATCACGCGCGAGCGCGGCGTGCTGTTCCACACGGACGCCGTACAGGCCATCGGCAAGGTGCCGTTCGACGTCAACGAGATGAAGGTGGACATGGCGTCCCTGACGGCCCACAAGATCTACGGCCCGAAGGGCGTCGGCGCGCTTTACGTGCGGCGGAGGAACCCGCGCGTGCTGCTGACGCCGATCATCGACGGCGGAGGCCATGAACGGGGCATGCGCTCCGGCACGCTCAACGTGCCGGGGATCGTCGGGTTCGGCAAGGCGTGCGAGATCGCGAAACACGAGATGGCCGCCGAGACGGCGCGGATTCGGGGGTTGCGCGATCGCCTGAATCAGAAGCTGCACGAGGGCCTCGACGAACTCTACATCAACGGCAGCATGGAACACCGGCTGCCGGGCAACCTGAACATCAGCTTCGCGTACGTCGAAGGCGAATCGTTGCTCATGGGCATCAACGATGTCGCGGTGTCGTCGGGTTCGGCCTGCACGTCGGCCAGCCTCGAGCCGTCGTACGTGCTCAAGGCCCTCGGCGCCGGCGACGAACTCGCGCATTCGTCCATTCGCTTCGGACTCGGGCGCTTCAACACCGAGGAAGAAGTCGACTACGTGGCGGCCAAGCTCGTCAGCGTCGTCAGCAAACTGCGCGAGATGTCGCCGCTCTACGAGATGGTCAAGGAAGGTGTCGACCTGTCCAAGGTGCAATGGGCGGCCGAGGGGCACTAGAAGACAGGGACTAGGGAATAGGCGATAGGGAAGAGGGAAAGGGAAGATGGAAAGGGCCAGGCCGCGAGCCGTGGGCCGTGAGCCGATAGCCGAGGGGCCGCAGGCCCCGATGAGAGACCAAGATGGCGTACTCAGACAAAGTCGTTGACCACTACAACAACCCGCGCAACGTCGGTTCGTTGCCGAAGCAGGACGAGAACGTGGGGACCGGCCTCGTGGGCGCCCCGGAGTGCGGTGACGTCATGAAGCTGCAGGTCCGCGTGAATCCCGAGACCGGCGTCATCGACGAAGCGAAGTTCAAGACCTTCGGCTGCGGCTCGGCGATTGCCAGCTCGAGCCTGGCGACCGAATGGCTCAAGGGCAAGACGGTCGATCAGGCGCTCGCGATCAAGAACACGGACATCGTCGCCGAGCTGAGCCTGCCGCCGGTCAAGGTGCACTGCTCGGTGCTGGCGGAAGACGCGATCAAGGCCGCCATCGAAGACTACAAGCGCAAGCAGACCGCGACGCCGGAAGGCGCGGCCGTGGCGCAGGCGCGCTAAACATCCTCGCCCCCGGGGAACAGGACGATGATCCAGATTACTGACGGCGCGGCCGCCCACATCCAGAAGCTGATGACGAAGCAGGGCATCACCGAGGGCGGGTTGCGCGTGGGCATCAAAGGCGGCGGCTGTTCGGGCCTGTCCTACACCTTCGGGTGGGAGAAGGAAGCCCGCCTGGGCGACCAGGTGATCGAGGGCCCGGGCGGCGTGAAGGTGTTCGTCGACAAGAAGAGCCTCATCTATCTCGCCGGCACGTCGCTCGAATACGACTCGGCGCTGATGGGCAAGGGACTGCACTTCGTCAATCCGAACGCCAAGGCCAGTTGCGGCTGCGGCAGTTCGTTCAGCGTGTAACGGGTGCGTTTCGGCCGGCAGGCGGAGCCGGCCACCAGGCGTGTTCGAACCGGGTCCACCATGGCCCCCAAACCGGTTCGAGCGCGAGAAGCCCCGCCGGTCCGCCGGCGGGGCTTCCTATTCGTCGGCCAGCTGCCATGTTGCCAGAGACTTCAGCGCTACCGATTCAACCGTGCAAGCACTGCGGCACGGGGGCCCCGATCGACGTGCACTTCTGCCCGCGTTGCGACAAGATCCTGACGCTCGGCCGGCACGGCGACTATTTCGCGTTCTTCGGTCTGCACCGCGTCCTGGCCATCGACCACAAGGACCTGGAGCAGCGATTCCGCGTGATGAGCCGCCAGCTCCACCCGGATTTCTACTGCAACGCGACGTCGACCGAGCGCCTGGCCAGTCTCGAGCGGTCGGCCTATCTCAACGACGCGTATCGCACGTTGCGTGATCCGGTCGAACGCCTCGAGTACCTTCTGAAACTCGAGGGGTACGCGCCCAAGGAATCGAGGGAGGCCTCGGCCCAGGTGCCGCCCGGCCTGCTCGAAGAAGTCTTCGAGCTGAACGAAGAGCTCGAGGCCATCCAGGACCTCCGCGCGTCGGGCGCCCCGACGGCGGAGGTCACGCAGCGGCTCGAGACCGCGCGGCTGCCCATCGAACGGAATCTCGAACGTCACGACGGCGAACTCCACGAACTCATGGCGCGCCACGATCGCCTGGCCGGGGCGGGTGATGCGGACGGCCGCAAGGCCGCGCTCGATGCCTTGCGCACGCTGCTGCTCGAACGGACCTATCTCATCAACCTGCTCAACTCCGTCCGCCGCGAACAGGCGGCCGAAGGCGGGGTGGCGCGATGAGCAAGGTTGTCGGCATCGATCTCGGCACCACCAACAGCCTCGTGGCCCACGTCGTGGACGGACGGCCGGTCGTGATCGCGGACGAGTCGGGCGACCGGTTGCTGCCGTCGGTCGTCTCGGTGGACGCGAAAGGCACGGTATTCGTCGGCCGGGAGGCGCAGCGCCGCCTCCTCACCGATGCGGCCCGCGCGGTCTATTCCGTCAAACGGTTCATGGGTCGCGGGTTCGATGATGTGGGCGAAGAAGCGCGATGGCTGCCGTTCAAGGTGAGCGGACAGCCGAGCGGCGTCGTACACATCCACCTCGGCGATCGCGAACTGACACCGCCGGAGATCTCGGGGTTCATCCTCCACGAGCTCAAGCGCCGCGCGGAGGTGTTTTTCCAGCGAGAGGGGGAGTTCGACCCCGAGGTCGACCGCGCGGTCATCACCGTGCCGGCGTACTTCAACGACGCGCAACGCACGGCCACGCGGGACGCGGGCCGCCTGGCGGGCCTCGACGTGCTGCGCATCATCAACGAGCCGACGGCGGCGTGCCTGGCCTACGGCCTGGACAAACGCCGCGAAGGGGTCATCGCGGTCTACGACCTCGGCGGCGGCACGTTCGACATCTCGATTCTGAAGGTCGAAGACGGCGTGTTCCAGGTGCTGGCGACCAATGGTGACACGCACCTCGGCGGCGATGACATCGACCAGGTGTTCATCCGCAGGACGGCCGACACCCTCGGCGTCGATCCCGGCACGTCGCCGGAGGCGGTGCAGGCGATCCGCCGCGCGGTCATCCAGGCGAAGTGGGACTTGTCGGAACACGAACGCGCGGAGATCCGCGTCGACGCGCTGCCCGGCCATCCCGCGGGCCATGTCGGTGTGGTGACCCGTGCCGAATTCGAGGCGCTCGTCGCGCCCATCATCGAACGGACGCTGGCGCCGTGCCGCCGGGCGCTGGAGGATGCCGGCCTGAAGGCCGACCAGGTGGACGACGTCGTGCTCGTCGGCGGCTCCACCCGGATCCCGATGGTGCGACGCGAAGTCGAGCGGTTGTTCGGCCGCCCGCCGCACGTCGACTTGAACCCCGACGAGGTCGTCGCGCTCGGCGCCGCCGTGCAGGCCGACATCCTGGTGAGCGGCCGGCGCGAAATGCTGCTGCTCGACGTCACGCCGCTGTCGCTCGGCATCGAGACCATGGGGAGCGTGATGTCGAAGATCATCCTCCGCAACTCGACCATCCCGGCGAGCGGCAGCGAGATGTTCACGACCTTCGTGGACAACCAGACCGCCGTGGATATCCACATCCTGCAGGGCGAACGCGAGATGGTGGATGACAATCGGTCGCTCGGCCGGTTCAAGCTGCGCGGGATTCCGCCCATGCCCGCCGGCCTGCCGCGAATCCAGGTGCGGTTCCAGATCGATGCCAACGGCATCCTGAGTGTGTCGGCGCACGAACTGCGGACCGGCATCGAGCAGGCGATCGAAGTGAAACCGTCGTACGGCCTTACGGACGACGAGGTGGAGCGCATGCTCCTCGAGTCGTTCGAGCACGCGCAGGAGGACGTGGACGCGCGTATGCTCATCGAAGCGCGCAACGAAGCCGAAACGATGGTCTCGGCGACGGAGAAGATCCTCCGGCGTCAGGATTTCGACGCGCTCACCGCGGGCGATCTGAAGCCGGGTGAACTCGCCACGATCCAGGCGGCGCTCGCCGGATTGAAGACCGCGATTGGCGGCGAGCGTCGCGAGACCATCCAGGCCGCGACCGCCGCGCTGAACGCGGCCACGCAGCATCTGGCGGAAGTCGCCATGAACCGTTCGGTGCAGGCCGCCCTCGCGGGCCGTACTGCCGACGACGTGCAGAAGCAGGGACGGTAGGCACGGCAGGGATTGGGGATTGGCGGGTGGGGATTGGCGGCCGGCGACTGGCGGCTGGGGTGTGAAGCCTGGTCGCTGTGGGACAGGCCTTCAGGCCTGTCATTCCCCTGGGCCGCGAGCCTTCAGTGAGTGTCTTGATATGCCCAAAATCACCTTCATCATCGACGAAGTTCCGCAGACGGTCGAGGTCGACCCGGCGACATTGCCCTATTCGCATCACGGCAAGCCGGGGTCGCTGCTCGACATCGCGAAGAACCTCGGCATTCCCCTCGAGCACGCGTGCGGCGGCAGCTGCGCGTGCACCACGTGCCACGTCATCGTGAAGGAAGGCGCGGCCAACCTCAGCGACATGGAAGACGACGAGGTCGATCGTCTCGATACCGCGTGGGACGTGACGCCTCGTTCGCGCCTGGGCTGCCAGGCCGTCGTCAAGGGCGACGTGACGTGCGAGATCCCGATGTACACGCGCAACTACGTCCAGGAAGGCGGCGCCATCCAGCTCGGCCGGCGCGGCAAGCCGGAGGAGGTGCCGTCGTGAAGTGGACCGACTCGGAAGACATCGGGATCGCCCTCGTCGAGAAGTTCCCGGGCGTGGATCCCCTGACGGTTCGTTTCGTGGACCTGCGCCAACGGGTGATGGAACTCGACGGGTTCTCGGACGATCCGCACGTGTCGAACGAAGCCAAGCTGGAAGCGATCCAGATGGCCTGGTACGAGGAGTGGAAAGACGCCCAGGCCTGACCGGGCCTGACCGCTTGGGCCGACTCGCGGCGCCGGTGTAACGTCTTAAGGTCCATGCGCCGCCGGATCGCGGTTCTGCTCGTCGCCTCACTCGCCGGCCAGCCGCTGTGTCTGGCCGCTCAGGCACCGGCGTCCGCGACGCCCTCGCCACAGCCGATCGCCCAGGCGGCACAGCCGCCGACCTCCGTTGAATCGCTCGGCGTCTCGTTCGATCGTATCAAGCGCGAACTCCGCGTCGTTCCCGCATCGACGGCCGCGACGCCCCTCAAGCTCGACTACTACGTCGAGGTGCTCGGCATCGCGCCACCCATCCAGCTCTTCACGCCCGAAGAGCTGCGGGCCGGCCCCGTGCCCGGCGGTGCGCCGACGCACTGGGAAATGGTGCGTGAACTCTGGACGAAGCCCGAGTTCAAGGCGCCGTCCGTGCCCATCAGCTCGATCGCGATCATGGGCATCATGAAGCTGGCGCACTGGCAGGCCGAACAAGCCAAGAAGCGCCGTGCCGAAGCTGAACGCAAAGCGCGCGACGAGGAACTCAAGCGCAGGTATCC
>CAZJRM010000196.1:0-10291 GCA_964547975.1 uncultured Vicinamibacterales bacterium
CCTCGGTGGCGAAGGGGCCGACCGGGCCGCCCTGGTCGTATCGGCCCTGGCGAACGAGGCCGCGCAGAGCGGCCGCCGTCAGGGCCGTGGCGTCGGGACAGTGTTCGAAGTCGGAGTACTCTCCGAAGTTGGCCCGGCTGCCGTCCGGATACAGCCCGGCGCCGTAGAGCGGGATGAGGCGGCGGCGGTCGTTGCCTCGAGCCGGGTTGTCACAGATGGAAGGCGCCAGGAAGAAGTCGTTCTTGACGCCAGTGTCGAAGTAGGCGGAGCCGACGTCGCGCAGGAAGCGGGCGAGCCGGACGAAGATCTCGTCGACGCGCGGGTCGTTGGTCTGACGCTGGTACGCGAGCAGGCTGTCGATCACCAGTTCGCTCATCCAGCCCGAACACCAGGGTTCGGTGCGGTTGCCTTCCGCCGCCTGCAGCGCGTTGTGGATGAAACAGTTCTGGGCCGGGAACGGCGGGACGTTGGTGTCCTTCGTGATCGTCGCGAGCTGGACCGGGTCGGCCACGGTGATATGCCGGTACGCGGTGGCAACGACCTCGGTGAAGGCGGTCAGGTACGTCTTGTCGCCGGTGAGACCGAAGCCGTAATAGAGGCCTTCGAGCCCCGTGCCGAGGAGGCGCTCGGTCCAGAGCTTGTCGACACCGCGCAGGTAACCTTTCCGGTACGGGCCAATGGCGTAGGGGTCGGTGAGCCAGAGGTCAGCGATGGCCTGCACGGCCGCGAACGCGCCTTCGTCGCCGGTGAGGGCGTAGTAGGCGAAGAGGCCCCGGGCGTGGGAGTACTTCGAGTCGGCCGTGTCCTTGCCGGTGAAGATGCCCCGGGTCGGCGCGCTCAGAGAGATCTTGCTGCTGTAGTAGGCGCACTGGCGGAGGCCGTGGCGCAGGTGGTTGGCATCCGCGGTGTGCACGTAGGCGGACAGGAGGGTGGTGCACCGGTCGTAGAGCCAGCCCTCGTAGTTGTAGACCGGATCGACGATCGAGTCGGCTGCGGGATTGAGAGGATACGTATCTTCGTAGTTGGCGGACTTGACGAACGGATCGAGCTGGTCCGACAGGAACTTGAGCCCCGCGAGCCCCGGGGTCTCGGCGACCTGCCGCGCGCTCATCTGGGGCCCGAGGATGCCGGACTCCGCCAGGTAACCGTCGGGGAAGTGGGCTTGCACCGCCGGCTCACGACCGGTGAACAGCGTCACCCGTCGGGTGTTCTGCTCCCGGAATCGATACGCCGTGCCGTCCTGCACGATCGTGCGGTCGGTGACCGTGGCCGTTTCCGGCGACTCGACGCTCACGTTGGCGAACGGCACCGCCGCCGCGACGACCGGCGAACTCGCTTCGTTGAACGTCAGGTCGACCGTCAGCGAGGAGCTGCCCATGAGCGCCGCGGGGAACTGGACGAGGACGGCGCGCAGACCGGTGGGGTGGCCCTGGGCGTCGTAGTAGTACAGCAGCGGCTTGAGGTCCGCGGCGATCCGCGACGAACCGAGGTAGACGCCGATCTGACCAGCGTGTGTCACCGCGCCTTCTTTGAGGGGCACACCGAACGAAATCGTCGACGGGCCCGGGAAGAGGCGCTCCAGCGTGACGCGTACGCTGCCGGCGGGTGCCGGATTCGCACTGAGGACCGTGAGCGAAATCGACGCCGCGGCCGGCGTGAAGCGTGTCGGGTCGGCGGGCGTGAACGCCGCCGACACCGTGTGGGTGCCCGGCGGAAGGACGGTCCCGGCCGGCGGGGTGTAGACGAACGACCCCAGGACGCTCGCGGTCGCGTTCAACTGGAGGCCCGACAAGGCGGTCCCTTCGATGATGGGCGCCGGTGTCGGCCACGCGACGGAGGGCGTCAGCTTCGGCGACGCCGTGACGGTCAGCGAGACTGACTTGGTCACGGAGTTGTACCTGCCCGTGTCCGTCGGTGTGAACGTCGTCCGCAGCGCGTGTGTGCCCGCCGACAGCACCGTGCCGGCCGGCGGCGCGTACGAGAACGTTCCGGGAACGCTGGCTCGAGCGCTCAGTTGAACCGTCGACAGGGCCGTTCCCTGCACGATCGACGAAGGCGCCGCCCAAGTGACCGTCGGTGTCGTCTTCGTTGGCGTGGGAGGTTCCGTGGCGGTGCCGCCTCCGAGGAACTGAGCGCGGAGGCTCTGAGGCGAAGGCCGGTAGACCACGATGAAGCGGCCCGATTCCACGTCGGCCGACGTTACCGGCCATTGTTCGGCGACCGTGGTCGACGACACTTTCACGGGGGAGGTCGTCAACGCAGCCGCCGTGCCCGTCACGCCCTGGGCCCACACGCTCGCGCCAACGCCCTGTGACACGAATGCCGCAAACCCCAGACCGTCATGATGCGCCAGGCTTCCCCGCGTGGCGCCGCCAGGCAGGTAGAGCGTCGCGGCGGTCGCGGTCGCCGTGCTGCGCGGCAGGAGTGACCGTACCTTGGCCACCGAATCCCGCGACCACGACACGAGGTACCGATTGGCCGACGTGGAATAGGTGACCTTCGGTGTCAGCCTGCGGCCGGCGCCGCTCTCGATGATGAAGGCGGCGGTCAGCGGCGTCCCCGCCGGTGAGACCCACCGTCCCCAGACCAGCTCGTTCCAGGTATGTCCGACGACCAGGCATTCGTTCGCGCCGCAGGCGATTTCCGGCAGTTCGGGGACTCCGGCATTCGCGTAGATCTGCGCCGCCGATCCCATGGAGCCGCTCGCGCTGATGCGACGCAGCATGATGCCGGTCGCGCCGTCCCACCACGTGACCAGCCAGTCGCCCGTCGACGGCACGACCGCGGCGCCGCCGGCATTGTTGGCGACCCAGTTCAAGGCGCCAATCGGTGTGGTCCCGCTGACCGGGCTCGATCCGGACGTGACGGGCAGGGTGACGCTGGTCACATGCCGCCTCGCGTTGGCCGTGAAGGACACGAGAAATCCCCGGCCCGATCCCGGCGCGGTGACACGCGGGTGTGACGCACCGGTGGCCACCGCGAACGGTGCACCCACGGTCGTGCCGTCCGAAGCGATTGGCTGCCCCTTGATCTCGCCTCGCCATGTGGCCCAGACGAGCAGGTACTGTCTGCTCACCGGATCGAACGCCACATCGAAGTCCGCCACGTTGGCGACCGGTTCCGACGCGACCTGCCCGCCGGCCGGATCCAGGGCCCACGTGCCGGCCGGCGGAACGGGCGCCGCGGTGAACGTCGCCGTCACCGTGACCTCCGCGTCCACCGTGAACTGGCAGGTCGTCGACACGCCCGCGCATCGGCCGCCCCATCCCGCGAAGGCCGACCCGGCGGTTGGGGAGGCTGTCAACGTGACAACCGTGCCCAGCGTGAACGGCTCCACGCAGTCCGTTCCGCACGACACCCCCGCCGGAGACGAGGTGATCGAGCCTGCACCCGTGCCCGACTTCGAGACGGCGACCGGCGCCGTCACGGGAGGTTCCGGCGCGGGTCCCTGGACGATCTGGCCTCTGATCGTCTTCACGGCCAGCTGCTGCATCGTCGGGCGGTACACCACGAGGAACTGGCCGCCGGTCGGGTCCGCCGCGACGACAGGCCACTGTTCTCGTGAGGTCCCTGCCGTGACCGGGACGGACGCCGGTGAGATGGGCTGCGCGGCGTCACTCAGGTCGCGGACCCAGACCGTCCCGGTCGTCCCCTCCGCGATGATGGCCGTCTGCTGCAGGCCGGGATGGTACGCCAGTCCGACTCGGGAGGCCCCGGCGCTCGCCTCGATCGTCCGGCTGGCGGCAGGTGCCAGGCTCCTGGGGGCGAGGGCCGTGGCCTTCGCCACTCCATCGCGGACCCATCCGACGAGGTACGTCGCGCCGGAAGCCGCGTACGTCACCCGCGGAGACACGCGGCGTCCGGCGCCGCTCTCGATGCTGAAGGCGGCCGTCAACGGGACGCCCGAGGTGCTGACCCAGCGGGCCCAGACGTGGTCGCTCCACGTCCGTCCGACGACCAGGCACTCGGTCGTACCGCAGGCGATGTCGGGTGTCTCCGGGACATTGGTGTCGGTGATGACCAGCGACGCGTCGGCCACGGCTCCTGAGGGACCGACGCGGCGCACCAGGATGCCCGTGGCGCCGTTCCACCAGGTGACGAGCCAGTCGTGGGTTCCAGGGACGGGCGCGCCGCTGCCGCCGTTATTCCCGACCCAGGCCAGGCTGCCGAGGGCGACCAGCGGCCCGAAGGCGAGCGTTCCGGTGGTGCCGGGCGTCACGGTCCGGGCGTAGCGCGAGGCGCCGAAGGTGAAGGACACGAGGAAGCCCGCCGAGTCCGATGCGGCGGACACGCGCGGATTCGCGGACCCGCTGGCGATCACCGAGGGGCTCCCCACGGCGGCGCCCGTCGCGGAGAGCAGTTGCCCTTTGATGTCGCCACGCCACGTCGCCCACACGACCAGGTACTGGCGGGACTCCTGGTCGAACGCGAGGTCGAACTCGCCGACGTTCGCGACAGGCTCGCTGACGACCGTAGCGCCGCCGGAGGTGACGTCCCAGGGGACAGGCTCGGCAAAGCCGATGGCCGGCCACAGGACGGCACACAGGAACGCAGCAATCAACGGCGTCGAAACGTGGCGAAACCTGACCATCACGAGGAGCCTCCCTACGTCGAATCGACTATCGGCGGGAGGCAAGGAGCAGGAAACGTTCCACACCGAGAGCGGCGCAGAAAGCTCGAAGAATCAGGCTGTTTCGGGAACGGCCGTGCAGCCGGGCGGCAACGGCGTGCGCCGGTGTGCACCGGTGACACACTGCGTTGCCTGGAATTGCACGAAACTGCACGCGCGGCCGCGATGCGCCGCTGGACCGTGCAAGAATTACATTTTTGTGCGCCGGGACACGAATCGCGTCTTCGGGCCTCCGTGGGCCGGTTCGTAATCCCGGTGGTCGTCCCCGCCGATACACCAGCAGCCAGTCTCAGGCGGAGCGTCGCACGAATGGAGGTAGGATCGAAGCATGCCGAGACTCACTCGCTCCGGCCTTCGCGAGTCCGCGATGGTGTACTCGGGACTCGCCGAACTCCGGTGGCGCCTGTTGCCTCACGGGCTTTACTGTTTCAATTTCCACCGGATCGGGGACCGGTCACGGAGTCCCTTCGATCGCGGTGTCTTCTCCTGTACGACCGAGGTCTTCGAGCGAGTTGTTGTCCTGCTCACGCAGCGATTCGACATCGTGACCCTGCCTCGACTGGCCGAACTCGCCGACGGCGGGTCACGCCCGGCGCGCCGGCCGCTCGCCCTGATCACGTTCGACGATGGCTACCTGGACAACTTCACCGAAGCCGTGCCGGTGCTCGAGCGGCACGGTGTGACGGGTGTCTTCTTTCTGGCCACGTCGTACGTCGATCACGACCCCGTGCCGTGGTGGGACGAGATCGCGTGGTACGTCCGGCACGCTCGAACCGAGACGCTGCGCCTGAGCGGCGTTGAGGAGCGTGTCGCGCTCGGTGGCGCCGAGCGAGACGAGGCGGTGCGGGCGGTGCTGAAGATCGCGAAGCGCCGGGCCTCGGTGCCGATCCACGACACGGTGGCGGAGATCCGGTCCGCGACCGGCGCCCCGCCCCTCACGGAGGCCGCGCGCGGCGGACGGCTGTTCGTGTCCTGGGACAACGTGCGTGCCATGGCCGCCTCGGGGCATGACATCGGGTCGCACACGGTCTCGCACCAGTTGCTGGCGCACCTGCCGGCGACCGAACAGGCCCGTGAACTGTCGGACTCGAAGCGGCGGATCGAGCAGGAGATCGGCCGGCCGGTGTCGGCGGTCGCCTACCCGGTCGGCGGGCACGGCGCGTTCACCGCAGAGACGTGTCGGCTGGCGAAGGATGCGGGATACCGGTTCGGGTTCTCGTTCCTGCCGGGGTACAACCGGTTTCCGTTGCAGGATGCCTGGGCCCTGAGTCGCCTGGCGGTTCACAACCCGGCATCCATGCATGCCGTCAAGATCAGCGCAGGATTCCCATCGTTCGGGTAACGTCCCCGGAAGGAACGTCGATGAGTGGTCGTGTCGAAGCAGCCTCGAGAGCGCGAGTCCCGGCCGTCGTGCTGGCGGCCGATGTCAACGGCCTCGGCGTCGTGCGCGGACTCCATGAAGCCGGCGTGCCGTCAGTGCTCGTGACCGACCGGCCGTCCGATCCTGGCCTGTGGTCGCGTGTGCCGACCCGACGGATCGCCGTGCCGGTGTCCGACAATCGCGACGAAGCGCTGTTGACCGCGCTGCGGCCGCTGGCGGTTGGCCGTCCCGTGCTGATCCCCACGACCGACGTCTACGTCGGATTCATGATGGCCCACCGGGCCGAACTCTCCAGCTTGTTCCGCACGATTCTGCCCGCCGACCACGTGGTGGCCACCCTCCTCGACAAGGAGGCGGAAACGGAACTCATGGAGCAGATGGGGGTGCCCATCGCGCGGACCGAGCGCCGGCTGCACCTGCGGCCGACGACCTGGTGGCACGGCTTGCGGTTCCCGGTCATCGTCAAGCCGCGCATGTCCGCGTACGTCAAGCACCTCGGATCGAAGAACCGGATTCTCGCCTCGGCCGCAGACGCCGAGGAGTTCTCGCGCGCCCGGGCGGGCATCCTCGAGTACCTGCTGGCCCAGGAAGTCATCGAGGGCGACGACTCGCAGCAGTGGGTGTGCAACTCCGTCTTCAACGAGCGGCACGAACTTGTCAACGCGTTCGTGTTCCAGCGGCTGCGCCTGTCCCCGGCGCACTTCGGCGTCACGAGCATGGCGGTCAGCCGGCGGAACCCGGCGGTGATCGATCTCGTGGAACGTATCGGCCGGGGACTGGGGCAGGTCGGGCCGGCGATGGTCGAGTTCAAGGTGGATCACCGCGACGGCGAGTACAAGTACATCGAGATCAATCCGCGGCTCGGGCTGGTGAACTACTTCGACACGCGGTGCGGAGCGAGCAACGTGGTCGCCAGCTACCGGCTGGCGTGCGGGGAAGAGGTTCTTCGCAACGGCGCGCAGCGCGAAGGCGTGTTCTACCTGTGCCTGTACGACGACCTGTTCGCGCGCGTGAAGGACGGAGAGCCGTTGTCGGCCATCCTCAAGAGCTACGTCTCGATCCTGACGCGCGAACACGTCAGCGCGTACTGGCGGTGGTACGACCCGATGCCGGGAACCGTGGTCGCCTGGCGGAATCTGTCGGCGTTCGTCCGGTCACGGATGGGAGGGAAGCGCCCTCGCCACTGACCCGAGGAGACCATTGATGGGACTGGTGTCGTCACTCCGGACCGCCGTGCGCCTGTTGCGGACGGATCCGGCACGACTCGCACGACGGGCCCGCTGGCGGTACCATCACTGGGCCGTCTTCACCGCGCGCCTCGAAGACATGCCGCCGCCGGGTGGTGTGCCGGGTTTCGAGTTGCGCCGACTGTCCGAGGACGAGGTCCGCGTGCTGGCGCCGCTCGACGAAGAAATCGCCGAAGGCCTCCACCGGTGCGAGCGGTTCGCCGACCGGGCGGCGTGGGGCGCCTGGATCGACGGGGCGTTCGCACACCTGGCCTGGCTGCTCGACTCGACGACCGAACCCCTGCAGGAGGAACCGGTCCTGGTCCGGCTCAGGCCGGGCGAGGTCGAGATCACCTACTGCGTGACCCTGCCGGCGTTCCGCGGACGGGGCATCTACCCGGAGCTGATTCGGGCGCTGGCCGCCCGCGCCGCCGACGGCGGGGCGCGCGACCTCATCATGATCACCGAGACGAAAAACGTCGCGTCGCAGCGCGGAATCCTGAAAGCCGGCCTGCGCCGCTGCCGAGGTGATATCTACTGGGCTCGGTTGCTCGGCGCCGCCGTGACGATTCGGGCCTTCCGCTGGGGGCGGCGCTAGGACGCCGCCGGCGAGCCGCCCGGGCGGTCTGCGTCGATGACGCGGCGTACGGCCAAATCCAGGGTCAGGATCGTCCAGGTCATCTCGGGATCCCAGTTGGCCCCGATGCGCTCCAGGACGCCGTCGGCCAGGAGTGTGCGCACCGAACTGCGTGTGCGCCTGACCGCCTCCAGGTGAGAGGCGAACGGGCCGTCGAGCCAGCGTGTCAGCGGCACGGGGAATCCCATCTTCTGCTCGTAGATCCACTCCCGCGGGAAATGGCGGCACGCGATATCCCTGAGGATGGGTTTCGATTCCGTGCCCCGCCGCATCAGGGCTTCGGGAAGGCGCCCCGCCACATCCGTCAATTCGCGCGCGAAGAACGGCGACAGCACCTGGAGGCCCAGCGGTTCGGTGAGCCGATCGAGCAGGTCGATTCTGCAGCGGCAGTCGCTGTAGACGCTCAGGCTCTGATACCGTTCGAGCAGAGGATCGCCGGGGCGATCGAAGGCCGCGAGCGCGTCTGGATCGTAGGCCGCCACGCGCGGGATGCCAGGGACGATGTCCGACGGCGAGACGAGATAGTCGACGTGGTCGAGCGCCTGCATCTGGCGCACCGTGTCCAGTTCGAGCAGCGTCGCCGCCCGGGCGGCGAGACTCCCGGGGATGGTGCCGGCCGCCCGCGCCGCGGCGTTCCTGAGCCACCACGGCAGACCGCGCAGCCGTCGTTGTTTGGCGTCGTACTGTTCCAGCTGGACGGCTTCCCGGCAGCCGAACATGGTATCCGCGCCTTCGCCGAACACGATGGCGTCGACCTCTCCGCCGAGCGACTCGATCAGCCGCTGCATGACCAGTCCCGTGTAGTTGCGGTGCGGGTACTCGATCCGTTCGACGAAGCCCGGCAGCGCGCCTTCGAGAAACGGATCCGTGACGTCCACCACCCGGTGCTCGATGCCGAGGTGCGCGGCGGTCCGCATCGCGCCCGGCAGTTCCGGATTCTCGAAGCCGGCGATCCGGCCGGTGACCGCGAGGCAGCGCTCGAACCCGGTCTGCGAGGCCTTGGCCGCCAGAAGCGATGAATCGACACCGGCGCTGAGGAGGATGCCGACACGCCGGAACCGGCGGGACACGCGGGCGAAATACGCGGTGAGCGCCTCGTCTGCGCGGTTTCGCCAGGTGTCCCAGCTGGCGCCGCTCTCGCGAGGCAGGTCGCCAAGGCGGAAGTAGCGCCGCGCGCGCGGAGCCCGTTCGCGGGGATCCAGTGTCACCGCGTGGCCAGGCAGGACCTGTCGAACGCCGTCGACCAGCGTCCGCTCACCGGCAAGCCATCGGTAGTGGATGAGTTCCGGCAGGGCCTGGCGATCCACGGTCACTGAAGGCAGCAACGGGGTCATGGCCTGGATCTGAGAGCCCCAGCACCACCCGGTCGAGGTCCTGGCGTAGAAGAGGGGCTTGGTGGCGAACCGGTCCCTGACGAGCAGAGCACACGTCGTTTGACGATTCCAGACGGCGATCGCGAACGAGCCGGTGAGTGTGTCGAGGCCCTCGGGACCCTGCTCGCCGAGCAACCGCGCGACGTACGCGGCGTCGTCGGCCCCCGCGGGAGTCTGGTCGAGGAATCCGTCCACCACGATCACGGAGGTCCCGTCGTCGTACAGCGAGGCCGCGGACGCCAGCCTGACGGCGATGAGGCAGGCAGGAGCCTCGATGGCGACGTCCGTCCCGGACGTCCTGCGCGAGAGGTGGCGGCAGCCGTGCTCCCACTGGGCGCGGCCGGCGGGGGAGAGCTGAGGGGGAGCGATCGCAGCGAGGATTGCGGCCATTCGAGAGACTCCGGAGGTTGAGGGCTCTGACGCTATCAGAGGGCTTCGGGTCACTGCAAGCGGCGTTGGAAGGCGTTGTTTCTCTCCCCTGCGGCCGACACTTGTCAGTGAGGCTCCAAAAAAGGGAGACAACAGTCGCCCATATGGGAGACTTATTGCGGCAATCACCAACGACCGCCTCTGACACCCAGGGGACTCTCAGCGTGGCAGTGCCATGTATATTGTTGATAATAGGAATGTTAGCGCATTGTCGCTTCGCCTGCCTCTGGCGCATCTCGTTCGGCACGGTCCCTGCACATACCTGCACGTCGCCAGTCGCCGACCGTGACGGTCCAAGCGACCTGGGGCGAACTCCTGACCTTGGGGACCTTGTTCCCCCGTCGCACGAGGGATTCTGATGAAGCGTGTTGCGATTGCACTGGCTCTCCTGGCTCTCCTGGCTCTACTGGCCCTTCCGAACGCGGCGAGTGCCGAGACGATCAGCGTCAAGTCGCTGGGCGTCGGCACCTACAACTTCGCCGCCAAGTACAACAACGGCAGCTATAGCTACAGCTACGGCTACTACGCCGGCCAGCTCGGGTTGACGCGCCAGGCCACCGGTGAGCAGTACGTGGCCTACTGCCTCGACTTCTTCAACTACCTGACGGCGACCGA
>CAZJRM010000197.1:0-10235 GCA_964547975.1 uncultured Vicinamibacterales bacterium
TTCCTCGGCAGCTTCATTCTTGCCGAAGCCATGTACGTGCATCACCTCGACCGGCGGATCGCGTTCTCCGCGTTGGCCCGGGGGGCGGGCGGCGCCAGTCCAGGCAGGATTCTCGTCCTCTACGGTGCCGTTGCCGCCGGGATCTCGGCCTGGGTCAGCAACACGGCAACGGCCGCGATGCTGTACCCGGTCGGACTTTCGGTCGTGAGGCACCTGGCGGCCGGGCGGGGCGTCGGCGTCTCGGAGGCCCGCCGCTTCGCGATGGTGATGATGCTGATGACCGCGTTTGCCGCCTCCATTGGCGGCGTGGCGACACCGATCGGCACGCCGCCGAACCTGATCGGCCTGGGCATGCTGCACAGCCTGGCTGGCGTGCGCGTCACGTTCACCCAGTGGATGTTGCTCGGTGTCCCTCTCGCCATCGTCCTGTACGGCGTCCTCGCGCTCTGGCTGACGTGGGGCGGCACACGGGGGCTGGCCATCCCGCGAGTGCCGATAACCGACGTCAGGGATGAACTCCTCACACTCGGGCCGGTGTCCGTCGGTGAGCGCAACGTCATGCTGGCCTTCGGTGTGACCGTCGTGCTGTGGCTGCTTCCGGGGGTGATGGGAATGGCTGGGGGCGGCGACTCGGCGTTCGCGAGGGCCTACGCGGTCGCCGTGCCGGAATCGGTGGCAGCGCTGGCGGGTGCCCTGCTCCTGTTCGTGCTGCCGGTCGAACGCCGAACGCGCAAGTTCACGCTGAGCTGGGAGCAGGCGGTCCGGATCGACTGGGGCACGATCATCCTCTTTGGCGGCGGGCTGTCGATTGGTGCGATGGCCTTCACGACCGGCCTGGCCGAGGCGCTCGGGCGTGCGCTCACGGCGTGGCTCCCCGCGCACACGAGCGCCGCGTATACCGCGCTGTTCACGGCGCTCGCCATTCTCCTCAGTGAAACGACGTCGAATACCGCCGCGGCCAGCATGCTGGTGCCGGTCGCCATCGCGGTCTCGCAGGCGGCGGGGATCCGGCCGGTCGAGCCCGCGCTGGGCGTGACGCTGGGGGCGAGCATGGGTTTCATGCTGCCGATTTCCACGCCGCCCAACGCGATCGCCTACAGTTCGGGCCACGTGCCCATCACCGCGATGATGCGCTACGGCGCCATCCTCGACGTGGTTGGGTTCGTCATCATCGTGGCCGCGGTGCTCATCGCCGGCCCGCTCATCTTCTAGCCGTCCCTCGGGGCCGAGCCCCATGGCAGGGAATGCGTACCTGCCGAGGGCTTCCGGTGCGCAGGTTGTGCCTGTCGGCGCGAACGTCCGCGCCCGATGGGCGAAATCTCTGGACTTCCGTGGTGTCGAACTGGCGACCCGTTCCTTGCATCAGAGGCCACCCATGGATGATTCGCGCGACCCACTCGACGGCGCCATCGCCGACGCGCGCCGGCTACTCGCCGACGCCAGGGCGATCGTCGCCCTCACCGGTGCCGGGATCTCTGCGGAGAGCGGGATCCCGACCTTCCGCGGCGACGGGGGACTGTGGCGACAGTTCCGGCCCGAACAGCTGGCCACCCCTGGCGCGTTCGAGCACGATCCCGGCCTCGTCTGGGAGTGGTACCGCTGGCGCCGGGAACGGATTGCCGCGGCGAAGCCCAACCGCGGCCACGAATGGCTGGCGAGCCTCGAGGGACGCGCTCCGTCGTTCGAGCTTATCACCCAGAATGTCGACGGCCTGCATCGACGGGCCGGCAGCCAGCGTGTCACGGAGCTGCACGGCAACATCTTCCTGACGGTGTGTGCCCGTCAGTGCGGAGGCCGTCTCGACGAGTCGCCTGGCGCCGAAGACCGGGGAGCGGGACCGGAGGGGGGACCCGCCGTGCCGATGTGCGCGTGCGGCGCGCCGATGCGGCCTGGCGTCGTGTGGTTCGGGGAACCGCTCGAGCCCTCGGTGGTGTCCCGTGCCGTTCGCGCGGCGGAACGGGCGGATGTGATGGTGGTGATCGGCACCTCCGCCCTGGTGCATCCGGCAGCCGCGCTGCCCGTGCTCACGCGGCAGCGCGGCGGGGCGGTCATCGAGATCAACCCCGAAGAGACACCGATCAGGTCCCTCGCACGCGTCCGGCTCCGCGGAGCCGCCGCGGCGATCTGCCCGCGGCTGGAGGTCCGGTGGTGAACGCGTTGGCCCCGCGGGACCGCCCGCGCGAGAAGCTGGAACGAATCGGCGCGTCTTCGCTCGGCGACAACGAGCTGCTCGCCGTCGTACTGGGCGCGGGTACTCGGCGGCACGATGCACTGGACCTGGCCAACGCGCTGCTCGAACGCGCCGGCGGGCTGCACGCGGTCATTGCCTGCAGCCAGGAGGAACTTCGGATGGTCCCCGGCGTCGGGCCCGTCCGGGCGGGCCGGGTCATGGCCGCGCTGGAACTGGGGCGGCGCACGCTGTTGCGAAGCCCGGACGAGCGACCGTCACTGGGGTCGCCTCGCGATGTGGCCGAACACCTGATGCCTTCGTTTGGCGCGCGGCCGGTCGAACACTTCGGAATCGTGTTGCTCGACGCCAAGCATCACCTGCTCAAGACGGTCGTCCTGACGGTCGGCACCCTCGACCGGAGTGTCGTGCACCCGCGCGAAATTTTCCGGGAGGCGGCCGGAGCCCGGGCCGCCGGTATCGTGCTGTTCCACAACCATCCGTCCGGCGACCCCGGCCCGAGCGCCGACGATGTGCTGCTGACGCGGAGAATGGTCGAGGCCGGCGTGCTCATGGGTATCGAGGTCCTCGACCACCTGATTCTGGCGGGGACGCGCTACTGCAGTCTTCGCGAGACGGGACACCTCGGATGAGGCACAATCAGAAGGAATGGCGACCCTCCTGTATCTCGACTGTTCGTCCGGCGCCTCGGGGGACATGCTCCTCGGCGCGCTCATCGACCTCGGCGTCCGCGTGGAAGACCTGCGCGACGCGCTCGGCGAATTGTTGCCGGCCGGCACGCGGCTCGACGCGACTCGCGTGATGCGCTCCGGCATCTCGGCCATGGCTTTCCGCGTGGTAGAGCCCGAGCCCGAACCTGGGCAGGCGCCGCATCATCACCATCGCCACCTGAAAGCCATCAACACGATGATCGACCGCACGGCGATGGCGGCGCACGTCAAGGCGCGGGCGAAGGCGTTGTACGGAACACTGGCCGAAGCTGAGGCCGCCATCCATCAGACCTCGCTCGAGCGTGTGCATCTGCATGAGGTGGGCGCCGTCGACTCGGTCGTCGATATCGTCGGGACGGTCTGGGCGCTCGACGCGCTCGGTGTGGATCGCGTGGTGGCGTCACCGATGAACGTGGGCGCCGGTCGCGTCCAGACCGAACACGGGTTGCTGCCGGTTCCGGCGCCGGCCACCGTACGTCTGCTCGAAGGCGCCGCCGTCTTCTCCGACGGTACGCCCTTCGAGATGGTCACGCCCACCGGGGCGCTCCTCGTGACGGGGTACGCCGAGGCGTTCGCGGCGATGCCGCCCATGCGTGTCGGCCGCGTCGGCTACGGGGCCGGCGGGCGCGATATCCCGGGCCATCCGAACGTGCTGCGGGCCACGCTCGGCACGGCCGAGGACAGGCAGTCTCTGCCGCGGGTGTCGGTCATCGAGTGCAACATCGACGATACCAGTCCTCAGATCTTCGGCGCCGTCATGGACCTGCTCTACGCGCAGGGGGCGCTCGAAGTGTTCTACACGCCTGTGGTTATGAAGAAGAGCAGGCCAGGCACGCTCGTGACGGTCATCGCGCCGCCGGCGAAACAGGGCGCCATGCTCGACGTGCTGTTTGCCGAGACCACGACGATTGGCGTGCGATTCCGGGAGTCCGAACGGGAATGCCTGGCCAGGGAGACCGTCACCGTTGCCACCTCGTACGGCGACGTGCGGGTCAAGGTGGCGACGCGCGAGGGCGTGGAGATGAATGCAGCGCCCGAGTTCGACGACTGTGCCGCGCGAGCCCGTGAGCACGGTGTGGCCGTGCGGGTGGTGCAGGAGGCGGCTCGCCGCGCGTACGAGCGGCGCAACAGCACCGCCTGAGGGGAGCCGGCACGAGGAGTGGCCAATCGAGGCGCCTGGTGGATCGGGCGGCTCGCGGGAGGAATCGACACGTGGAACACGAACAACCCGGAACGGAACCGGCGCCCGCCACGGCACCCGCGTCGGTCGCGGGGCCGGCGCCCGCCGAAGACCCGCGCATCAGCATCGACGAGTTCATGCGGGTGGACATCCGCGCGGCCAGGGTCGTCGCCGCGGAGCGCGTGCCCAAGTCGCGCAAACTCATGAAACTCGAGGTTGACCTGGGATCCGAGCGGCGCACGCTCGTGGCCGGCATCGCCGAGGCGTACGAACCCGAGGCGCTCGTCGGGAGAATCGTGCCGATCGTCGTGAATCTCAAGCCAGCGACCCTGATGGGCATCGCATCGAACGGGATGATCCTCGCGGCGAACCACCCGGGCGGTCTGCCCATCGTGCTGAGCTTCGAGAAGGAGCCCGTGCTCGGGTCCCGGATCAAGTAGCCGATGATCGATTCGCATTGCCATCTGGCCGACCCGGCGTTCGACACCGACCTGGTTGCGGTGGTCTCCCGGGCCCTGGGCAGCGGTCTGGCCGGGGCGTTGTGTATCGTCGACGCGCTGGACGCCGGCGAACGCGCGCGTGCCGCCGACGTGTGCGCCACCTGGCCGGCGCTCAGGCTCGCGACGGGGGTGCATCCGCATCGGGCGTCCGCCGACGGGGTGACGCCAGGGTCGGCCGCGTCGCGGCTCCGGGACGCACTGGCCTCGAGCACCCGGCACCGGGCGGTCGGAGAGATTGGCCTGGACTATCACTACGACTTCGCCCCGGCTGACGCGCAGCGCCACGTGTTTGCCGCGCAATTGGAGGTCGCCGCGGACGTCGGCCTTCCCGTGGTCATCCACACCCGCGAGGCCGATCGCGACACCGTCGACATCCTCAAGGCGCACGGCCGCGGCGTGTGCGGTGTGTTTCACTGTTTCTCGGGTGACGTCGGCCTGGCGCGGCAGGCGCTCGACCTCGGCTTCCTGGTGTCGTTTTCCGGCATCGTGACGTTCCCGAAGGCGGTCGCCGTTCACGAAGCGGCGCGATACGTGCCGGCGTCATCGCTGTTGTCAGAGACGGATTGCCCTTACCTCGCGCCGGTGCCGCGCAGGGGGGCGCGAAACGAACCGTCGTTCGTGACGTACATCGTGGCGCGCCTGGCCGAGTTGCGCGGCGACGATCCGGACGAACTGGCCACGGTTATCGGCGAAAATTACCGTCGGATCTTCCGGCCCTGAGGCCGTGAGAGCGCCCGCAAGGCGCTGTCACCGCGTTGACACACCCCGGTGAATGTGGTGTGATGGCTGGACACTTCGAGCGCTGTGGAAAAGACCCTCCTATCCCTCGCACAACTCTTCGAACCCGTCCGGGAAGACCTCAGGAAGGTCGACGAGGAATTCGTCCGCCACGTGCAGTCGCAGGTGGAACTGATTCCGCGGATTGGCAAGTACATCCAGACGAGCGGCGGGAAACGGATCCGTCCGGCGGTCCTGCTGATGGCGTCCCGGCTGTGCGGCTACACGGGCGATCGTGCCGTACTGTACGCGGCCGTGGTGGAGTTCATCCACACCGCCACGCTGGTGCACGACGACATCATTGACGATTCCGACCTGCGGCGCGGACGGCTGTCGGTACATTCGCAGTGGGGCAACGACGTCTCGGTGCTCCTGGGCGACTATCTGTACATCAAGTCGATGGCGATGGCGCTCACGCACGACGAACTGGCGATCATCCGGCTGCTGTGCGACGTCACGCTCCGGATGATCGAGGGCGAACTCTACCAGCTGACCAAGAACGGCGATCCGGATATTTCAGAAGAAGAGCATCTCGAGATCATCCGGCGCAAGACGGCGTACCTGTTCGGCGGGTGCGCCCAGATCGGCGGCATGCTGGCGGGGATTTCGGACGAACAGGCGAAGGCGCTGGGTGAATACGGTTTCAACCTCGGCGTTGCGTTCCAGCTCGTCGACGACGTCCTGGACCTCACCGGAAACGCCGAATCGCTGGGCAAGCCCGTGGCGAGCGACCTTCGCGAAGGCAAGGTGACGCTGCCGGTGATCCACCTGCTGCCCAGGCTGTCGGCAGAGGACCGGGAGCTGGTGCGCCGGATCGTGCGAGATCGCGCGATGAGCGACGCCGAGTGGGAGCGCATCAGCGCCTGGCTGGCCGAGTATCGGTGCGCGCAGACCGCGTACGACCGGGCCGTCGAGTTCGCCCTCGAAGCCCGTCGCCATCTCGAGGTGTTCCCGCCCTGTCCGGAACGCGACGCCCTGATGGCCCTGCCCGAGTTCGTGCTCGCGCGGGATCGGTAGGCCCCGGCTCCGGTTCTCGACGCGCCACGGTGTGCCCATGACTCCACAGCAGCGCGCCGCGCAGTTGCGCGACCTCATCCGGTATCACGAAGAGCGGTACTACGTGCTCGCCGATCCCGAGATCAGCGACGCGGAATTCGACGGGCTCATGCGCGAGCTTCGCGCGATCGAGCACGAGCATCCCGCCCTGGTCGAACCCGATTCGCCGACCCAACGTGTCGGGGGACGCCCCGCCGACGGTTTCGTCACAGTCGAGCATGCGACGCCCATGCTCAGCCTCGATAATGCGTACACCGAAGCTGACCTCCGGGCGTTCGACGAACGGGTGCGCCGTGGCCTGGCCGACGCGGGCGTCGCCATCGAACAGGTGCCCTATGTCGCGGAGCTGAAGATCGACGGTCTCAGTATCTCGTTGCTGTACCACGACGGCCGCCTCGTCCGGGGGGCGACCCGGGGCGACGGCTCCCGGGGCGAAGAGGTCACCGCCAACGTACGTACCATCCGGAGCGTGCCACTGCGCCTGAAGGGCGCCGTCCCGCAGCGGGTCGAGGTGCGCGGCGAGGTGTTCCTGCCGCGGCCCGCGTTCGACAGGCTCAACCGGGAGCGCGAGGACGCCGACGAGCCGACGTTTGCCAACCCGAGAAACGCCGCGGCCGGCACGATGCGAAACCTCGATCCGGCACTCGTGGCGAAGCGGGGCCTGGCCGTGTTCGTGTACCAGCTGTTGGTCGACGGCCTGGCGTACGCGGAGTCGCACGCGGGCGCCCTCGAGCAGATGCGCGCGTGGGGCCTGCCGGTGGAGGCCCACTGGCGTCGTTGTGCCGGCGCGGACGCGCTGGTGGCGTACTGCGGGGAGTGGGGCGACGCCCGTCACGCGCTCGACTTCGAGACCGATGGCGTGGTGATCAAGGTCGACGATGGGGCGTTGCGGACCCGGCTCGGCGCAACATCGAAGTTTCCCCGGTGGGCGACCGCCTACAAGTTCCCCGCGCAGCAGGCGCGCACGACACTCCTCCGGATCGATGTCAACGTCGGACGGACCGGTGCGGTCACCCCCTTTGCCGTGCTCGAGCCCGTCTGGCTTTCGGGCTCGACCATTCAGCTGGCCACGCTGCACAACGCGGAGGACCTCGCGCGCCGGGATGTTCGCGAGGGCGACACGGTCATTGTCGAGAAGGGCGGCGATGTGATCCCGAAGGTCGTCGGTCCCGTGCTCGAACTTCGGCCCGACGGCGCGTCTCCGTGGCGGATGCCGTCGGCGTGTCCGGCGTGCGGCAGCGAGCTCGAACGCCCGGATGATGAGGTCGTCTGGCGGTGTCCCAATACGAATTGCCCGGCCCGGTTGCGCCGGAGCCTCGAGCATTTCGCGGGGCGCCGGGCCATGAACATCGAGGGGCTGGGTGAGTCGCTGGTCGACCAGCTCGTCGGCAAGGGACTCGTACGGGACGTGGCAGATGTGTATCGCCTCGACGCGTCTGCGCTCGAGACGCTGGACCGGATGGGGAAGAAGTCGGCCGCGAAACTGCTCGACCAGATCGCGCGCAGCAGGGAGAACGAACTCTGGCGCGTGGTCTTCGCGCTGGGAATTCGCCATGTCGGCGAACGCGCCGCGCAGACGCTCGCGTCTCACTTCCGTTCGCTGGGCGCGATCCGGTCGGCCGGCGTCGACGCACTCCAGCAGGTTCCTGACATCGGCCCCGTGGTGGCCGCCTCGGTGCGGCGGCACTTCGACGACCCGGCCAACGCGCGCCTCGCCGACGAACTGCGGGCGCTGGGCGTCAGGGATGTCGACGACAGTCCGGCGGCTGCCGCGGTGTCGTCGGCGTTGGCGGGAAGGACCTACGTGCTCACCGGTACCCTGACGACGATGACACGCGAGGCGGCCGAGGCGGCCATTGTCGCCCGAGGCGGCAAGGTCACCTCGTCCGTCAGCCGCAAGACGACCGCGGTCATTGTCGGCGCCGATCCCGGCAGCAAACTGGAGAAGGCCCGGGACCTCGGTGTCGCCATCCTCGATGAGGCGGCCTTCGGCCGCCTTATAATGGAAGCGTGACCCGTCGATTTACCGTCGTGACTCTGGCGCTGGCGTCGGCCGTGGCGCTCCTGATCGGCCTCGTCGTGGCCGGCGGTCTCGGCCCGGCTGCTCCCGTGTCGACGGCCGCCGCGCGGCCCTCCGGGGCCGCGCTGGGCGGTCCGCCCCCGGCCGTGTCGGGCCTGGCTCTCCCGAACTTCGCTGACGTCGTGGAACGGCTGAACCCGGCCGTGGTGTACATCGAGGCGGCGGCCCGGCCGGCCGCCGATGAC
Organism: uncultured Vicinamibacterales bacterium; assembly: GCA_964547975.1. Taxonomy (GTDB): domain Bacteria; phylum Acidobacteriota; class Vicinamibacteria; order Vicinamibacterales; family JAKQTR01; genus CAYJPV01. The sequence goes on from CAZJRM010000197.1 coordinate 8,677, forward strand.
GACCGGATCTCGCGGATTCCCGGTCATCCCCCCGTCGGCGACGGCCCCGGGCGGAAGTTCCACGACTGGGAGAGTTACGAACGCGGGTCGGGAACGGGGTTCGTCATTTCGCCGGATGGCGAGATTCTCACGAACCAGCATGTGGTCGAGGATGCCGAGCGCGTGACCGTACGGCTGGGCGACGGACGGAGCTTTCGTGCCGCCATCATCGGTGCCGATGCCGACACCGATATCGCCCTGCTGAAGATCGACGGCGTCAAGGACCTACCCGTCGCGCCGCTGGGCGATTCGGCGCGAATCCGCGTCGGCGAGTGGGTGTGCGCCATCGGCAACCCGCTGGCCTACGAACACACCGTGACGGTCGGCGTCGTGAGCTTCCTGGGGCGGAAACTGTTCGACCAGAGCCTCGACAACTACATCCAGACGGACGCGGCCATCAATGTCGGCAACAGCGGCGGCCCGCTCATCAATGCCCGCGGCGAGGTGATCGGCATCAATGCGGCCGTGAGCGAAGAGGCGAACAATATCGGGTTCGCGGTGCCCATCAACCAGGCGCGTGAGATCCTCGATCGTCTCCGCGACGTGGGACACGTCGACCGGGGGTACATCGGCGTCACGCTTCGCGACGTCGACGAGGACCTGGTGCGCGCCCTCGGGTTGCCGCGGCGCGAGGGCGCGCTCATCGAGGACGTCGCCCCGAATTCGCCCGGAGCGCGGGCGGGACTCCGAGCCTACGATCTCGTGGTCGCGGTCGACGCCGCGAAGGTGACGTCCACCGAAGGCCTGATTCGGACCGTCTCGTCGCGGGCGCCGGGCTCTGCGGTGACGGTCACGTTCATCAGGGATGGCGTCACGCGCGACGTGCCGCTGAGGCTCGCGGCCAGACCGGGCCGCGAAGGCGAAGGCGAACCGGCGCGGCCGGCAACGCCGTCCCGTTCCGTCGTGCCCGCCGAGTCTGCCGGGGCCATCGGGATCGTGCCGCGCGACCTGACACCGTCGACCATCAGCCGTTTTCACATGCCGCCTGCCCTGGCGGGGGCGTTCATCGCCGAGGTCGAACCGCTCAGTCCGGCCGACGAGGCCGACGTGCGCCACGGCGAGGTCGTCGTCGAGATCAACCGGAAGCCCGTGCGCACCGCCGCCGAGTACCGGCGCGAGGCGGCGCTGGTGAAGCCCGGCGACGTGGTCCTGCTGTATGTCTATCAGCCCGACACCGGCCAGCGGGCCGTCCGGACCGTGCGCATCGAACCTGCGCCCGGCGCAGGGAAGACACGATGAAGCCACGCATCCTCGTGATTGATGACGAGTCGGCCATCCGCGACTCGATGAAGATGATCCTCGAATACGAGGGGTACGAGTGCCTCGGAGCCGCGACGGGGGACGACGGGATCGCGGTCGTGGCGCGCGAGCCGGTCGACATGGTGTTTCTCGACATCAAGATGCCGGGCATGGACGGGCTCGAGACCCTCGGCCGATTGAAGGCCGCCGCGGCGGATCTGCCGGTTGTGATGATCTCGGGGCACGGCACCGTGGCGACGGCCGTCGAAGCGACGAAGCTC
>CAZJRM010000198.1:0-866 GCA_964547975.1 uncultured Vicinamibacterales bacterium
GTGGCTTGCGGGCGTGATCGTGCCGGCGCCGGCCGCGCGGGCCTACTTCGGGTTCATCACGACGACGCTCACAAGGAGCGGCAAACACCGGTTGATGATTGGAGGCGCGGCCGGGGCAGCGCTCGCGTTCGTCCTGGCCGAAGCGACCGTCGGCATCGAGACCTACAACCCGGCGCGGCCCGGGCCGCAGGTGTTGTCGGCGCAGTTCGTGTTCGCGATCTTCCTGCTGGCCGGCGCGCGATTCGCGTTTGCCGTCCCGACGGTGCTGCCGGCCAACTGGGCCTTCCGTTTCCACGGGGCGGAAGACGTCCGGGCATGCACTGCGGCCACGCGCCGCGTCATGATCTGGCTCGGCATCGTGCCGCTGCTGGTGCTGCTGTTCCCGCTGTACTGGGCGCTCTACGGCTGGCGAATCGCCGGACTGCACGCCGTCATCGTGCTCGTGGCATCCCTGGCGCTCACCGAACTGCTGCTGGCGGGGTTTCCGAAGGTGCCCTTCGCCTCGGCGTACGTGCCGGGGCGGGCGATGGTCCGATCGCGGCTGACGTTGTACCTGATGACGTTCCAGTTCTTCGCCTACGTGCTGTCGGCGCTCGAGAGCCTGGTGCTGCCGCGATGGCCGTGGCCGCTGGTGATGGCGGGGTTCCTGGCGGCGGTCTACGCGATGCTCCTGCGGCGACGTGTCGTTCGCGAGCGGTCGGCGGTCCTTGTGTACGACGAAGACCCGCCGGACACCATTCAGACGCTGAGCCTGAGCGGGCCGGCGGGGGAGAAACTGGCGCCTGGCGCCTAGCGGCCTGGCCCCAGGCTCCACCCCTCGACTACGCTCGGGGTGCCCTGAGCGACGTCGAAGGGCAGGCTCCAGG
>CAZJRM010000198.1:876-10224 GCA_964547975.1 uncultured Vicinamibacterales bacterium
CCTGAGCGGGCCGGCGGGGGAGAGGCTAGAGGCTAGAGGCTAGAGGCTAGAGGCTGGCCGCAAGCCCTGAGCCGCCCTTCGACTCGCCCGTAGCACCGCTCGCTCAGGGCGCCCCGGGCAAGGTCGAGGGGCGAGAGCCTACTGTTTGCTCACGTTCACGTAATACAGCTCCGTGGCCACCTCGAACGCATCCTTCGTCAGCGGTGTCGTCATCACCTGCCATTCGGTGGTGGGCGTAATGGTCTGCCACTTGCCCTTCTCGCCGACACGAATCGGCATATTGAACGCCTTCACGCCGGCGTTCCACCGGTACGCCACCTGGCCCCCGTCCTGGAACTGCAGGTCGAGCTGCGGCAGCGCCGCCTGGCGCAGGTACTGGTCGAAGACGGGCGTCAGGTTCCGCTTCGTCCGCTTGTTGAAGAACGTCACCACCTCGTCTGTCGTAATGGACTTGTACTTCATCGCCTGGAAGAAGTCCTTGATCGTCGCGAACCAGAGCGGATCGTCGTTGAGCACGTTGCGCAGCGTGTGCAGGAACAACGCGCCCTTGAAGTACATGTCCTGTGACGGCGTGCGGTTGATGCCCATTTCCGTGACGACAGGCTCGCGGTTGCGGACCTTGGACTTGTAGCCGTTCGTGTACTTGAGCGCATCGTCGTAACCGAACATGTGCTCGACGTAGAGGCACTCGAGGTAGGTGCCCCAGCCCTCGTGAATCCACATGTCGGCGACGTCCGTCGAGGTGACGGCGTTGCCGAACCACTCGTGGGCGCTCTCGTGGATGATGATGAAGTCGAACTTCATCGAGACGCCGACGCCGGTCCAGTCGCGCTCGAGGTACCCGTTGGCGAAATGATTGCCGTAGGTGACCGCGCTCTGGTGTTCCATCCCGGAGTACGGCACCTCGATCAGCTTGTAGCCGTCTTTTTCGAACGGGTACTTGCCGAAGTACTTTTCGAACGCCTGGATCATCGGCCCGACCTGCGCGAACTGCTTCTTCGCCTTTTCGAGGTTCTCGGGGAGGCACCAGAAGTCGAGCGGCATGCCGTTGACCGCGTCGCTGAAGTGCACGTAGTGACCGATGTTGACCGACACGCTGTAGTTGTTGATCGGGTACTGCACGTGCCAGTCCCATCGCGTGTAGCCGTCGCCGAGATCGGTCTTGCCGATGAACTTGCCGTTCGACACGTCCACCAGGTGGTTGGGGATGGCGACGCTGATGCGCATGTTCTCGACTTCGTCCTGCTGCTGGTCCTTGTTGGGCCACCACACGCTGGCGCCGATACCCTGGCACGCCGTGTTGATCCAGTGGCGTCCCGCAGGGTCCTTGCGGAAGGCGATGCCGCCGAACCGGCCGGACTCGCGCGGGTTGCCCGAATAGTGGAAGTCGATGGAATAGGTCTTGCCCTTCCTGAGGGGTTCAGGGAAATCGACGAAGACGGCGCCCGCCTCACGTTCGTACTTGAGCGTCGTCGTCCCGAGGACGATCTTGTCCACGGCCAGCGTGTCGGTCAGATCGAGCTGGATGCGGGAGTCGTCTTTCAACATCTTGAACGTGATCGTGTTCTTGCCGCCCAGCCACTTCTTCTCGGGGTCGATCCGGATGTCGAGGTGATACGACAGGAGGTCGTTGTTGGCCCGGTACGGGCCCCACGCGCCGCGCAGGATGTCCGCCCGGGTGGGTTCGCGCGGAGGCGCCGGCGGCTGCGGCCCCTGGAACTGGTACTCCTTCGGCGGTTCGACGCCCATGAGCCACTTCACGAAGTAGTCCCAGCGGCGCCGCATCATGTAGTTGGACGCGCTGCCGAAGCCGTGGTTCTGGTTCGGCAACATCAGCAGGTCGAAGTCCTTGTTCGCCTTGATGAGGGCATCGGCGATGAGCAGCGTCTGGTACGGCGGCACGTTGGTGTCCATCGTGCCGTGCGCCAGCAGCAGTTTGCCCTTCAGGTTCTTCGCGAAGTTCTGGTTCGCTTCGGCCTCGTAGTTGTCCGTGCCGTCCGCGTTCTCCACGAGCAGCCCCTGGTACCGTTCGCCCCAGTCGTCTTCGTTCACACGCTGGTCGTGGTTGCCTGACTCGGCAATGCCGGCCTTGAAAAAGTCCGGGAAGCGGAACATGGCGGTGGTCGTGGCAAACCCACCGCCGGAGTGGCCCCAGATGCCCGCGCGCGTCATGTCGAACCACGGGTACTTCGCCGCGAGTTCTTTCATGCCCGCGATCTGGTCCGGGATCGTGTTGTGGCGGCCCATGGCGCCGTAATACGCGTCCTGGAAGGCTTTCGAACGGCCCGGTGTGCCAGTGCCGTCGATGGTCACGACGATGAAGCCGAGTTCGGCGAGGGCCTGGCGATCGCCGCGGGCGGCCGAGAAGGACCGGCTGCCGGTGCTGCCGGTCTGCGGACCAGGATACACGTTGTTCACCACGGGGTACTTGCGCGACGGGTCGAAGGTGGTCGGCTTGAACATCAGGCCGTAGATGTCCGTCTTGCCGTCGGCGGCCTTCATGGTGATCGGCACGGGCGGCTGCCAGCCCGTCGCCCGCAGGCGCGTGATGTCGGCCTTCTCGAGCATCATCACGAACCGGCCGTGGCCGTCGCGCAGGGCGACCGCCGGTTCCTGGTCGGGCTGAGAATACGTGTCGATGACGAACCTGCCGGACGGCGAGAGCTGCACGTTGTGGTCCGACACGATCGGCGTGAGTGAGGTGTAGCCCTTGCCGTCGAGGCCGATGCGATACGCGTGACGGAAGTAGGGATCCTCACCGGGTTCGCGGCCCTGCGCCTGGAACCAGATCGTGCGCGTGGCTTCGTCGAGACGAAGGATCTGCATCACAGGGCCGTCACCGCCGGTGATGCGATTCTTGAGCGTGCCGGTCGCCAGGTCGTAGAGATACAGGTGACCCCAGTTATCGCGTTCCGAATACCAGATGACCTCGCTGGTCGCCCACAGGACCTGGCAGCCGACGCGCGATTCGTACTGCGTCGCCACCTTCTCGCTCATCACCGTGCGGACGGCGCCGGTGGCCGGGTCGGCGACGCGCAACACGGCTTCCTTGTGATCGCGCGACGTCGAGATGAATGCGAACTGCTTCCCGTCGGGGCTCCACTTCCAGTCGCGCAGGCTGACATCGTCACCGAGCGTAGCGCGGTGGTAGTCGGGCGGCATCTGGAAGCGGACCACGGAGCCGGTCTCGGCGTCGATGACGACCCGGTGGAGCATCGCCATGACCTTGTCCCCTGGCAGCGGGAACTTGGACACACGGAGCGTGGGGTGGCCGACAGGGCTGACGGGCGTGTTGACGAGGTACATCTCGCCGACTTCGCGTTCGTCCTGCTGGTAGGTGGCGATGCGCTTTGAGTCCGGCGACCAGAGCAGGATGGCGCGGTCGCTGCTGCTCCAGCCCGCGTTGTCGGTGGCGTAGCCGAAGTACTTCACGCCGTCTTTCGTGAGCTGGCGTTCCTTGCCGGTAGCGGTGTCACGCACCCAGAGGTTCCAGTCGCGGATGAAGGCTGAGAGCCTGCCGTCGGGCGACGGTACGGCGATCCCCATCGCGCCGCCGCGGCCGCCGCCGCGCCCCCCGGGACCGGCCTGAGCCGGGGCGGGACGCCCGGTGGCCGCCCCGACGTCCTTGCACGCGGTGCCGAGGACGTCGCACGTCCAGCGCCGGCCGTTCAGATCGAAGGAGACGGCTTTCAGGTCCGCGGACGGTTCCAGCGTCTGGAAGGGGAGCGCGGCTGCCGTGTAGGCGCTCTTGGTGGCGCTGGACAAGGCCGCGGCCAGTTTCGCGTGGTCGAAGAGCGGCTTGCGCGTCTTCGTGGCCGGCGTGACGAGCACGAATTCGAAGCCGTCGGCCGTCTGGTTGCGGTACCAGAAACGTTCGTCGGGCAGCCAGTTGGCGTTGACCTGGCCGCCGATGACGAGCGGATTCACGCTCGGGGCAAGGAATCGTTCGGCGCGAGCGTAGTCGGCCGCGGTCAGTGGACGCGGACCCTGTCCGGGCGGCGTCGGACGTTGTTGAGCGAATGCAGAGGCGGCGGCCATAACCAGGCCGATGACGATGACCAGACGGCGCATGTGAAACTCCCAGACCTGGAGGGCGCGGGGAACCTGGCAGTGTGATGATCCTGGGGCAGGACAGCCCTGCCGACACGGAGAGAGTCTACCGCAGTTCGAGAGTTGGCTCGGAGGAATCAGGCTCGAACAGCAACGGTCCGCGCGGGTGGAGTGTGCAGGGCGTCGTACAGGGCTTCCGGCGCGACATCGGCCCCGTTGGGCCACTCGATGGTGCCCGTGTCGGGATTGACTCGGACCTCCGCGAATCGACCGACGTCGACCAGGGGGGCGAAGACGCCATCGAACCGGATGACCGTCGCCAGGTCCACCTCTCCCTCGACACCATCGTCGAAGCGCAGATGGAGTCGGTAGCCCGTCACGTAGCGGGCCTCCACGACGTCATGAAGCATTGCTCTACTCCAGCGGCGCGATCGGCACGAGCGGCAGTTGTCGGGATGCCCGAAGCCAGTCTGCAAACAACTCATCCTGGTGTTGCGTCGCCCACTCGATGACGAGTCCGAGCACTCGAGCTGGAAGTGCTCCGTCCATGATCGTCAGGTCCCTGACTGCAACAATCGCCGTGCGTGAACCATATCGCGCATGGAAGTGGGGCGGCGCATGATCATTGTAGTGCATCGAAATGACGACGCCGAAGAACCTGGACAGCTCGGGCATGAACGCCTCCAAGGGCGGCTTTGCAGGGCGAATGCCGAGCGTTCACGGGCCGAAGTCCGAGGAAATCGTCGTGGCGGGGAGGCGAGTGCTCGGTTTCTTCAGCAAGGCGATGAAGCGGCTCGTGGCAGAATCCGCCCGTTGGGGTAACATCGGGCCGGCGATTGCCGGCGCGGACGCGCCGGTCATGGCGGCGGAGACGATCCGGAACGAGGTGACGCGATGAAGGCCGGAGCGATTCTGACGGGGGTGGTCATGGCGGCAGCGGTTGCAGCGGGGCCCGGGGCGCAGGCGCCGAAAGCAGGCACGTTCGGTTACGACGCAGCGTTCGTCGCGAAGAAGGTCAAAACGGTCGTTCTCAAGGACGGCGACGCTCGCGTGCTGGTCGTGCCGGCCTACCAGGGGCGAGTCATGACGTCGACGGCCGGCGGTGACGAGGGCGCGAGCTACGGCTGGCTCAACTACCCGGTCATCGAAAAGGGGGTGCTGCCTCCCGGGCAGGCCAAGGGCCGCATGGAGGATCACATCTACGTGTTCGGCGGCGAAGAGCGGTTCTGGCTCGGTCCCGAAGGCGGCCAGTACGCCATCTACTTCGCGCCCGGCGCGAAGTTCGAGTTCGACGCCTGGCACACGCCGCCGCTCATCGACTCCGAGCCGTTCGACCTGGTGTCGTCCACCGACACGACGGCCGTCTTCGCGCGCACGTTCACGCTCACCAACTACAGCAAGACGACGTTCGACGGGCGGATCGATCGCACCGTGCGGTTGCTGAAGAAGGCCGACGCGGCCCGCCGGTTTGGCGTGACGCTCGGGGCCGGTTCGAAGGCCGTCTGCTACGAGACGGACAACCGCCTGACGAATACCGGCAAGGCGGCGTGGACGAAGGACAAGGGCCTGCTCTCGATGTGGCTGCTGGGCATGTACAAGCCCGCTCCGACGACGACGATCGTCATTCCGTTCAAGGCGGGAGACGAAGCGACGCTGGGCCCGAAGGTCAACGATACGTATTTCGGGAAGGTGCCGCCGGACTATCTCGTCGTGAAGGACCACGTGCTGTTCATGCGCGCCGACGGCACGCGCCGCGGCAAGGTGGGCATCGGCCCGCGCCGGTCGAAGGGCATCGCCGGCAGCTACGACGCCGCCAGCCGGACGCTCACGCTCGTGGCCTACAACGTGCAGGATGCGCCGGCCGGCTACGTGAACTCGATGTGGGAACTGCAGAAGGACCCGTACGGCGGCGACGTGCTGAACGCCTACAACGACGGGTCGCCCGGTCCCGGCCAGCCGCCTCTCGGCCCGTTCTACGAGATCGAGACCTCGTCGCCCGCCGCGGCTCTCGCGCCGGGAGCGACGATGAAGCACGTGTCCACGACCCTGCACGTGCAGGGGCCCGACGCCGAACTCGACGCGATCGCGAAAACCGCGCTCGGCGTGAGCCTGGCCGAGATCACCGCTGCGTTCAGACAGAAGTAGCGCCGGGCTTCAGCCCGGCCGGCGCCATGCAGCGTGGCGGATGTAGCGCCGGGCTTCAGCCCGGCCCTGATCCTCCGTGACCAGCCCCGCGAGGACGTTAGGATGACCGCATTTACCATTCGTTTCCGCGCGACCCTGGCGGTCGCATTGTCCTGTCTTCTCTTGGCGTCGGCCGTGTCGGCCCAGCCGGCGCCTGGGGCGCCGACGCTGCGCCCGCCGTCCGTGCCGCTCGTGGCGGTCGACCCGTACTTCTCGATCTGGTCGCCGGCCGATCGTCTGACCGACGCGCCGACCGTCCACTGGACCGGGAAGACGCAGCCGCTGGCGTCGCTCGTTCGTGTCGATGGCGAGCCGATGCGCCTCATGGGCACGACGCCCAGCGATGCCGTGGCGATGGTGCAGAAGTCCGTGAAGGTCGACGCGACGCGCACCGTCTACACGTTCGCCGACGCACGCGTGCGCGTGACGCTGACGTTCCTGACGCCAGCGTTGCCGTCCGACCTCGAACTGTTCTCACGCCCGGTGACGTACCTGACGTGGGACGTGACGGCGGTTGACGGGAAGACCCACGCGGTCCAGTTGTACTTCGAATGCGGCGCGGAGATCGCAGTCAACACGCCCGACCAGGCCGTCATGCTCGATTACCCCGCGATCGCCGGCCTGTCAGCGGTCCGCGTCGGCACGCCCGACCAGCCGGTTCTCGTGCGCCGCGGAGACGACGTTCGAATCGACTGGGGCTACGGCTACCTGGCGGCGCCGTCGGACAGCGGCGCGACGGTGGCCGGTGGCAACGGCGGTCGCGTCCGCCGCGGGTTCATCGCCAACGGCACGATCGCGGCACCGGCCGGTCCGATTGCCTTTGCCCCGCTCAACGAGTCGCGCCTGGCCATGGCGGCTGCGTGGGACCTCGGCAAGGTGGGTGCGCAGCCGGTCTCGCGCTGGGCCATGCTCGCGTACGACGACGTGCTGGCGATTCGGTACTTCTCGAGCGATCTGAAGGCCTACTGGAAACGCGGCGGCGCCACGATCGAGACGATACTCGTCGCGGCGGCGAAGGAGCGCGTGACGCTCGACCGCCAGGCGAAGGCGTTCGACGACGAGTTGTGGCAGGACCTCGCGAAGGTCGGCGGCCCGAAGTACGCGGCCATCGGCGCGCTCGCGTACCGCCAGACGACGGCCGCCACGAAGCTGGTGGCCGACGGGAACGGCCAGCCGCTGCTGTTCCCGAAGGAGAACTTCAGCAACGGGTGCATCGGGACGGTGGACGTCATCTATCCGATGGCGCCGCAGTACCTCCTCTTCGGTCCGTCGCTGGCCCGGGCGCTGGTCGTGTCGAACCTCGACTACGCGAGTTCACCGCGCTGGAAGTTCCCGTTCGCGCCACACGATCTCGGGACCTATCCCCACGCGACGGGGCAGGTGTACGGCGGCGGCGAGAAGACCGAGGAGAACCAGATGCCCGTGGAAGAGACGGGCAACATGATCATCCTCGTGGCGGCCATCGCCCGCATGGAGGGCAACGCGAGCCTCGCGACGCAATACTGGCCCGTGCTGACCCGGTGGGCGGAGTACCTGAAGGCCAAGGGCTTCGACCCCGAGAATCAGCTCTGCACCGACGACTTCGCCGGGCACCTCGCGCACAACGTCAACCTCTCCGCGAAGGCCATCGTCGCGCTGGGCGCGTTCGCGCAGCTCGCCGAGAAGAAGGGTGACGCGGCTGTCGCAAAGGAATACCGTGCGCTGGCCGAGCAGTTCGCGGCTCGCTGGGTGAAGGAAGCCGCGGAGGGCGATCACTTCCGCCTGGCGTTCGACCAGCCCGGCACGTGGAGCCAGAAGTACAACCTCGTGTGGGACCGCCTCCTGGGACTGAACCTGTTCCCGGCCGAGGTGGCGACGAAGGAGATGGCGTTCTACCGGGCGCACCAGCAGCAGTACGGCCTGCCGCTCGACAGCCGCCGCCTCTACACGAAGCTCGACTGGATCACGTGGACGGCGACGCTGACCGGACGTCGCGACGACTTCGATGCGCTCGTCGCGCCGATCTTCACGTTCCTCAACGCCACGCCGCACCGCGTGCCGATGAGCGACTGGTACTGGACGCACGACGCGACGAAGGTCGGGTTCCAGGCGAGGTCGGTCGTGGGCGGCGTGTACCTGCGGCTGCTGTACGAGGCGGACGTGTGGAAGAAGTGGGCGGGGCGCGACAAGGCCAAGGCGGCTGGCTGGGCGCCATTCAAGTGACAGGGGATAGGGAAGAGGCGATAGGGGAGAGGGAAAGGGAATAGGGGAGAGGCGAGAGATCTCCGCTGAGTTGACCATGGTTGTTGACCATGGTACATTCCGACCATGGAGAGCATGGCCATTTCGAAGTTCAAGGCCACCTGCTTGGCGACGCTGGAACGCGTGCGGAAGACCGGCCGTCCCGTTCGCGTGACCCGGTTCGGGTCGCCGGTCGCCGACATCGTGCCCCCGGCGGCCGCTGCGCCTGCGGCGCCCTGGGTCGGTTCCCTGCGGGGCACCCTCGCGCTCGACCACGACATCGTCACGCCCGCGTCTGACGAGGCGGCGTGGGACGTCTTGAAATGAAGCTCCTGCTCGACACCCACGTATGGATCTGGAGCCACGCGGCGCCGGAGCACCTCTCGAAACGCCTCGTGTCCGCGCTGGCGAGTCACAAGCACGAGCTGTGGTTGTCGCCGATCAGCGCGTGGGAGTTCCAGTTGCTCGCCGACCGAGGTCGGATTCGTGTGCAGGGCGGGCTGACCCCCGGGGCGTGGGTGCGGGAGGCTCTTGACCGGGCTCCCGTGCGTGATGCGCCACTCACGCGGGAGGTGGCCCTGCGCACCCGCGACGTCAAGCTGGGGCATGAAGACCCCGCCGATCGTTTCCTGGCGGCCACGGCGGCCGAGTACGATTTGACGCTGGTGACGGCCGACGAGCGCCTGCTCGCCGGCAAGGGGTTCAAGACGCTCGACGCCCGGTAGATACGGCCTGGCTGTATTCACATGCCCGCGCCTCCTCGGCGAACGCAGCCAGCAGTCCGTCTTCAGCTTCGAAGAAATGATCCGACGGCGCCAGGATGTAGCCGCCCCCCGCGCCTGCAGCGTCGAAACACGCGCGCACGGCGGTGCGTGTCTCGTCGGGCGTGCAGCG
>CAZJRM010000199.1:0-10193 GCA_964547975.1 uncultured Vicinamibacterales bacterium
AGGTCGATTGCACATGGAACGCCGTGTGCGTACAGTGGATCAGCACTCGTGGGAAGTCCTGTGTACAAAGCCCGGTTCCTTGGCCTCATCGCAATCGTGCTCGTGGCGTCATCCCTGGCGGAAGCCGCGCCAGGCGACCTGCTGACCCGGGCCCGACAACTGTACAACCGGCGTCTGCTCGATGCCGCCATCGATACGGCCCGCGAGGCCGCCATGACGCCGGCGATGTTTCACTCGGCCCAGGTGGTCCTCGCGCAGGCGCTCATCGAGCGCCACCGGCGAAACGGCGGCGCGGAGGATCTGGCTGCCGCCCACGATGCGCTGGCGGCCATCGATCCCTCCGCACTGACAGCGTCGGAAGGCGGAGAATTCGTCGTGGCCTGGGGCGAGTGGCACTTCCTCGACGGCAGACCCGGAGTGGCAGCCGAGCTTTTCGATGCGGCACTGGGCAGCCCCGGGCTCAGCGGGCCGGTGGCCCGCGACCGCCTTCTCGACTGGTGGGCCCAATCCCTGGAGCGGCTGGCCAGGGCGGAACTGCCGGAAGGGCGCCAACTGCTCTACGTGAGGATCCTGGTCCGCATGGAACAGGAGAGCCAGAAGGCGCCGCGTTCGGCCGTCGTCCCGTACTGGCTTGCCGCCGCCGCGCGAGGCTCAGGCGATCTCGACCGGGCATGGGACGCGGCCATCGCCGGCTGGATCCGCGCCACGCTCGCTCCGGACGGCGGACAGGCCCTGCGCACCGATCTCGACCGACTGGTCACCCAGGCGATCATCCCCGAACGCGCGCGACGGCTTGCGCCGACCGACGACGACATTCCGCGTGTCGAATCCGACATGCGCGCGGAGTGGGATCTCACCAAACGGCTGAAGTAGCGCTAGCGCCCCAGGAGTCCCGCCGCGAGGGCCGCGGCTTTGTCGGCCAGCTGCTCGGCGAACACCAGGTTCCCCGCCTTGAGCGCCTCTTCCGATTGCGCCACGAACCGGCGAGCCGATTCGTACTGGGACCGGGCACCGGAGCTGAGACGTTTCGGGTCGAGCTGGTCGAGGTCCTTCACCGCCTTCGCGAGCAGACCCCGGACGCGGCGCTCGGCTTCGGTCGGGTTTGCCGTGGTCTGAAGGCCCCCGCCGGCGGGAGCCGTCTCTGGCTTGGCTGTCTCGGTGGCGACGGGAGGAGCGGGAGGCGTCTCCCGTTCGACCGGGTGCTTTGCCGCGGACGGACGGGAGGGACGGGTCGCCGGCCTGGGAGCCGTGACGATCACCGGGACAGGCGTCTCGACGTCTGGGGTTTCGGGTTCCGGTTCGGGAAGCGGTTCCACCGTCCTCGGGGGCGGCGCGGGGGCCTCCAGCGCCGGGCGTGCCGGGGCCGAGCCGGCCTGCAGGCTCGCGCACCCGCTGGCCCCTCCGGCCGCTGCGGCCAGCCACAGCGCCAGTAAGAGTCGCCCGGCGTGGTTCATCGTCATCGCTCCTGCCTCACATGACAGCACATCAGGACTGTGGCAGCAAGACCTTGAAGGTCGTGCCGTGCCCGGGCACCGAGTGCACTTCGATCTCGCCGTCGTGCAGTTGCACGGTCCGGTACACCATCGACAGCCCGATTCCGCTGCCTCCCTCCTTCGTCGTGAAGTAGAGATTGAACACTTTGTCGAGGTGCTCCGGCGGGATGCCCGCCCCGGAATCCTCGAACAGGATCTGCACTTCGCGCCCGGGCGCGCTCGACGCCGATAACCGCAGCTTCCCGCCGTTCGGCATGGCCTGGCACGCGTTGAGCGCGAGATTCAGGAACGCCTGCTCGATCATCGACGCGTCCGCCCGGATCGACGGCAGGTCGGACGGGCACGAGAACTCGACGACGATGCCGCGCGCCCGGGCCTCGGCGTCGATGATGGACCGGGCGTGCTCGAGCGCCGCCGGCACGGACACGGACTGGAGGTTGAGTTCCGCCGGGCGCGTGAACTTCAGGAACACCTGCACGACGTCGTCGAGCCGTCGCAGCGAGGTCGCGATGGCCGACAGCGACGCCCGGGCCGCCTCCTGGTCGATCGGCCGGGCGCCGTGTCCCGCCGCGTCGAGTTGCTGGCGGATCAGCTCCACGTGGATGCCCATCGCGTTCAGCGGGTTCTTGATTTCGTGGGCCACGCCCGACGTCAGCCGTCCGAGCGCCGCGAGACGCTGCGACAGGTTGATGGTGGACTGTACCTCGCTCAGGCCCGCAAGGTCACGCGCCACCAGCATCACTCCCGCCTGGGCCTTCCGTCCGTCCGGGGAGTCGATGGAATGCGCCATCACCAGGCGTTCTTCGTCGCGGGCCAGCGAACCGTTCTGGCCGGGAACCGGGACGAAGACCGACTGCGGCCCGTACGACTCGCGGGTCTCGAGGCAGCGCTCGACGATGTTCCGATACGGGTGCGACGCGGGCAGCAGGTCGGCCACGCGCCGCCCGACGGGGTCGGGCGGCAACGCCGCAAGCATGGCGGGATTCGCAAACAGCAGTTCGGCGTGGGGCCCGAAGAACGCGACGGCCTCCTCGAACCGTTCGATCAACGACTCGAGGGTGGCCTTCTGGCCGGCGAGCTGGTGGCGATCGGCCGAGACCTGGGCGCTGACGGTGTTGAAGAACGACCCCAGTTCGCCGAACTCGTCGCGCTGCGGCAGGTCGAGCGTGACACCGAACTCGCCCCGGCCGAGGCGGCTGAGGCCACTGCGAAGCAGGAGGACCGGCCTGAGCAGTGAACGCGCGAGCACCATGGCCACGAACGCCGCGAGCCCGAGGGCGATGAGCGCCGTGTAGAGCGCCGGCACGAGGGCGCGGCCGAGGTCGCGGCGGGCCAGCAGCATCGACACGCCGACCCGGATGGATCCGAAGGTCCGTCCTTCGATGAGCAGCGGTGTCCGCACTTCGTACATCACGCCGGCGTCGGAGTAGATCGCCCGGAGCTGCCCGACCGTGCCCAGGGCGAGCAGCGACTTCAACTCGGCAACGCGGGGCATGGCCTGCCCTGCCGCCTGGGGATCGCTGTGCGCCAGCGCGGCGCCGTCCTGGTCGACGATCGCTGCGTAGGTGACATTCGGTGAGAACACACTCGATTCGAGGATGGCCGCCACTCCGCGGTCGGCCCGCAGCGTCACGCGGGGGTCGCCGCCCCCGGCCACGACTTCGTGGGCCCGGTGGTAGACCGCCTTCCCGAGGAGTTCTCCCCGGGCCTGGTTCTCGGCCAGCGTCACGCGCGCCAGTTCGCCGAGGTGCAGCACGCTCAGGGCCACCACGACAGCCCCGACGAGCCCGGTCACACCGGCGACCTGCTTGGCCTTGACGCTCAGGCGCATCGTGTCATCACCGGTCCGGCCGCTACTGCTCGCCGCCGTCCACGCGTTCGCCGCGTTCTTCGGCCCGGAAGCGGTTCAGCTTGTTGTGGAGGGTCTTCAGGCTGATGCCGAGCAGTTCCGCGGCCCGCGTCTTGTTGTTGTTCGTATGTTCGAGCGTGAGCATGATCAGCCGCCGCTCCGCTTCGTCCACCGTCGTGCCCGGCGTCAGGCCCGTGTCGCCGCCAGCCTGCGGCGGCGCGCCGCGCAGACCTGGCGGAAGGTCGTTGACGGTGATGCGGGGGCCGGCGGCCACGATGACCGCCCGCTCGATCACGTTGCGCAACTCCCGGACGTTGCCCGGCCACACGTGTTCGTCGAGAATCCGTTTCACCGGGTCGTCGATCCCGCTCACCGACTTGTTCAGCCGGCCGTTGAACTCCTCGATCATGGCCTGCACGAGGAGCGGCAGATCGGAGCGGCGTTCCCGCAGCGCCGGCAGGCGGATGCCGAAGACATTCAGCCGGTAGAAGAGGTCCTCCCGCAGTTGGCCGCGCTTCACCGCATCCGCCGGATCGACGTTCGTCGCTGCCACGACCCGAATGTCGACCGACTGCTCGGCGCGGCCGCCCAGGCGCCGGAACGTCCGCTCCTGCAGCACCCGGAGCAGCTTGACCTGCGTCGTCGGCGTCATCTCGGCGATTTCGTCCAGGAACAGGGTACCGCGGTGGGCGAGTTCGAAACAGCCGATGCGGCGCTCGGTCGCGCCGGTGAACGCACCGCGCTCGTGGCCGAAGAGTTCGCTCTCGAGCAACGTGTCGGGTATGGCCGCGCAGTTCAAGGGGATGAACGGCCCCGCGGCTCTCGGGCTCAGCCGGTGCAGCGTCTGGGCCACCAGTTCTTTGCCGGTGCCGGACTCGCCGGTAATCAGGACCGAGGCGTCCGTCGGCGCCGCGTGTTCGATCGTCTGGTAGACCTCGCGCATCGCCGGGCTGTTGCCCACCATCCGGCCGAACGTCCCCTGCGACTTGAGCTGCTGGCGCAGCGCGCGAACCTCGCTCAGGGTGTCGCGCCGGTCGACGATCTGATCCAGGAGGATACGAAGCCGCTGGAGATCGACCGGCTTCGTCAGGTAGTCGTACGCGCCGTGCTTGATGGCCGACACGGCCGTCTCGACCGTGCCCTGGGCCGTGAGGATCACGGTGGTGATGTCTTCCCCGCTGGCGCGCACCGCCTCGACCAGGGCGAGGCCGTCCATGACCGGCATGACGAGGTCGGTCAGGATGATACCCGGGTTGAACTCCGCCAGGCGCTCCAGCGCCTCGCGTCCGTCGGCGGCCGCTTCGACCTCGAAGCCCCAGCCCCGCACCAGTTGCTGCAGCCCGATTCGCGTCGCCGCGTCATCTTCGACAATCAGCACACGTTCGCGCGCCGCCACGCTTGCCTGCGAATCCACCATCCGGCCCCTCGCCATTCTTACACCGGCCGTCGCCGGCCCAGAGGTTGCCCCGCGCAACCTTCCCGTGAGCGGAAAGATATGCACGATCCTCGCCGGAACTTCTTTCCCGCGTCGCGGCGCAGAGAATCGCCATTCGCACGATTCTGGCCCGTATCAGCCCTCCTCGAATGGCACATGACTTGCCTTCTCCAGAGACGCGGGAACAGGTCCATGATACGCGGAACCGGAGGAGTGTAGAAATGACACGGGACATCCTTTCAGCGATCACCTGGTCATGGCGTGACTCTCACCTCCTCGTGTGCACCACGCTGGACGGCGTCTTGACGGAACTCGGCGAACTGCCGGGCGAAGTCAGGCTCCCCACGTCGAGACGTGCGCTGCTGGCGTCGCTGGCCTCACTCGACTCCGCGACGGTGTGTATCGTCAGCGGGCGCCGGCTCGCGCAGGTTCAATCGATTGTGAGCCGCGACCGGCGTATGTACTACGTCGGGTTGCGCGGCCTGGAGATCGAGGGGCCCCGCCTGTCGTTCTTCCACCTGGGCGCCGCCCGCACGGCAGACGTGCTGTCGCCGCTGGCGGCTCAACTGCAGGAACTGACGCGCGAAGTCCCCGGCCTGAGCGTGGAGTTCCGGAACCTCCACCTGGCGGTGCGACTCGGCTGGGTACCGGACGAATTCGTCCGCGAGGTCGCCGCCCGGCGGATCCTCGATCTCATGGCGCCCTTCGCCCGGACGCACCGCCTGCGCATCCTCAGGAGCGGTGTCGACATCGAAGTGCTGCCCGATGTGAAGTGGACGACGACCGAGGCTGTTCGCGAAATCAAGCTGACGGCCGAACGCCAGTACGGCAAGACGACCGTGGTGTTCCTCGGCAACGGTCGCGGCAACGAAGACGGGTTCGGTGCCGTCAGGGACGCCGGACTGGCCATCCACGTCGGCCCCGGCGAGGGGCCCGCGGCTTTCCGCCTCAGGACACAGGACGAGGTGGACGAACTGCTGCTCGGCCTGATCAGGATCGGCCACAGCAAGCTCGAGGTGGAAACGCGGATCGCGCTCTAGGGGACCTGTACTACAGCGCCCACGCGTAGCCGAGCTTGACGAAGAAGGTGCGATTCTGCCGCACGAGATCGACCGACTCGCGCGTGGCGCCGGCGGCCGACGAGTTGTCGGAGTAACCGGCGAAGAAGACCGTCTGCGGGTTCAGCTTGAACGAGAACAGGAACTGCGAGAAGAGCCGCTTCGTGCGGGCCTCCACGGGGAACCGGTAGAGGTCGGGCGTGCGGGTGATGTCCGTGTACTGCAGGATCGCCCGCACGAACGTCCGCACGTTGAGGTGATAGAGCGCCTTGCCCTGCACGAGATGCGCGCGGTACAGCCGCCCGCCGTCGACCGACAACTGGTCGAGGTTGTAGCTGACGCGCAGGCTCAGGCTCGACGCCGGCCGGTACTCGACCGCCGGATTCAGCTGGACCACGGCCGCCGCCGCGCGCGAGTTCGCGTAGTCCACGCCGCCGCCGAAGGCGCCGAAGAACTCCAGGTTGGTCTGGCCCGTCGGCTTCATGCCCACGACGATGCTCGGCCGCCAGTACTCGTATCGTGCGCCGCCGTACACGATGACGTTGCGCGGCACGTTGAAGAATCCCTGGGACTGGAGCGGCCCCATGTAGTTGATGAATCCCGCAAACGTCTGCTCGCGCAGGTCGCCGTCCCAGGTGGTGCCGCGCCAGCCTCGTACACCCAGGTCGATCATGTTGAACCAGGACTTCCCGCCCCGCCGCATCCGGCGCCGCACCTGGCCGTTGAACCCACGCAGATCGACCTGCGGCACGAAACCCGAATCGCTCCGGAACTCGGGCGTGTACGCGTCGAATGACGCCATCCCGATCCAGTGCCTCGCGAAATGGGTGTACTGGACGGTGAGGGCATCGCCGCCAAACCCGCCGGACTTCTGCGCGTGTTCGTCTGCGACCGTGACCGGGTACTGGGTCTCGCTGTGCAGGTACTGCAAGCGGAACGAATCGGATTGTGTCACCCGGATGAACGCGTCGGCGCCGACCTGTCGGTTGAAGTAGTCGCGGCCTTCACGGCCCGAATAGAGGACGCCCACCGTCGATCCCGCGCCCACGTCGGCCCTGTAGCGACCGACGATCCCCGTGACATCGTCGTCTATCGAGCCTGAGTCCGATCCCTCGTTGGCCGGGAACACCAGGTTGTTCAGCCGATCGCGCGTCACGAATACGCCGGCCAGGTGGCGCCCCTGCTTGCCCGTCACCTTGGCACCGGCGTAGGGGTCGGCCACAGTGCGCGTGAATACCGCCTGGATCGGCGTCGTGAACACGTCGATGCTCTCGAGGAAGAACGGCCGTTTCTCCGGATAGTACAGGGCGAAGCGCGTATTGACGTCGAGCTGGGCGACGTCCGCCTCGATCTGCGAGAAGTCGGGGTTGACCGTGCCGTTGAACGTCCAGTTCGGCGTGACGCTCCAGCGGCCGGAGATCCCGGCGCCGCTGTCGATGTCCCCGGGCTCCAAACCGTCCGCGGACGCGGAGGCCCGTTCGTCGGTGCGGCTGAAAGTCGCTGTCGGGTCGAGTTCGACGTTGCGCCCGGGCTCGAGGCCCTCGAAGCCGTCGATCTTGTTCTCCTGGCAGAGAATGCAGCCGTTGTCACGATCGGTGTACCGCGACGTGAGCCGGTGGCGGACGTTGCGTGGCCACGAGCGGAACGCCTCGAATCCCCACGTCTGCGCGTGCCCGCCTCCGGGGAACCGCAACTGTTTCAGCGGCAGCGCCGCCTCGACAACGTAGCCCTCGTCGGTGATGCGGCCGCGAGCATCCCAGATCATGTCCCACGAGAAGTCCTCGACACCGTCCTGCTCGCCGAAGAGGGCGTCCGCCTGCACGCCTCTGGGATTCACGCGGAACTGGAACGCCCGCCGTTCGTCGTTGAACGTGTCGATCATGAAGCCGACGTGATCGTCCTGGATCAGCGTGTCGGTGTCGTCGCGGTCCATGAGGTGCGCGCGGATCCGGCTCGGGTCGGGATCCCAGGCACGGAACGCGACGTAGAGGTTGTCGCGGTCGTAGGTCAGCAGGCAGTCGGTCCGGACGGGCGGCGTCGTGTTGTCGCCAGGCAGCCATTCGTACGGCAGCGGCACGACCGTCGCCGTCCTCCAGGCCTCATCGTCGAGGACGCCGTCGACTTTCACGGCGGTTGAGGCGCGGACCGCCGCGAAATGCACGAGCGGCCGGGCAGCCTTCGGAAGGGGCGCTGCGGGCGCCTGCTGCGCCCGCGCGCCGGCCGGGAACAGGAATCCGAGGAGGGCGAACGCGGCGGCGGCGCGGCAGGCTTCGGACATGCCGAGTTAGACGTCAAACGCGGAAAAAAGGTTAGGACCCTCTCATCGCTTTCCGGCTCACGGCTCTCGGCTCACGGCTCTCGGCTTGCGGCCAGCGGCCTTCCCTCTCCCGCCGCTCGCCTATTCCCTGTCCCCGCTCCCTCTCCCCTATCGCCTTATCCCTATTCCCTATCACTCATCGACGAGCCTCGCGATGAGCGCCCCCAGGCGGGCTTCATTCGCGTCGTCGTAGCCAATCATGATCAGGCGGATGACGCCCTTCTTGTCGAGGATCTGGATCTGCGGGATGCCGGCCACCTTGTAGTTGGCGTCGTTGACGTTGACCTTCCGGACCATCCGGCCGTTTTCCATGGCCGGCGCGAGATTGTCCGACACCGCCACGGGGAACGTAATGCCGTGTTTCGGGAAGTAGTCCGTGATGGCGGCCAGTTCGGCGGCGTCGTTCAAGTTGCGTTGCTGCTCGAAATACCCGTAGAGCTGCGTCGCCATGACCACGCGGAACCCTTTCGGGCCGTACTTCTGCTGCAGACGGACGACACCCGGATAGCTCTCCTTGCACGGGCCGCACCAGTGCGCCGTGAACTGCACCCAGGTCACCTGCCCCTTCGGATCGATCCGGTTGCCGGTCGGCGTGCCGTTCAGCCACCGCGGCGCTTCGATGGGCGCGCCCAACGTGCCGACAAGCCGGTAGCGTTCGAGCGTCGGCGCGAGCCGTTCTTCGACGCCCGTCACGCCGGCGAGGTCCTTCGGCGCGCGCGTGAGGTAGTCGAGCGCTTCCGGCGTCCGCTCCTGGCCGGCGAGCGCTTCCGCGAGGTTGCCATAGGCCGAGATGAGCGTGGACCCGAGCGGTGCCCGCTGGTCGGCCGGCAATGCCTGCCCGAGTTCGATGAGGCGGGTGGAGTGCCGGATGATGCCGGCATCGATGTCATCGGCACGGTAGTAGCCGTTGAGCACGCCGTGCGCTTCGATACGTTCCTTCACGAACGAGGCCGGCAGCTTCTCGAGTTCGGCGACATACTGCTCGGCCTGGTCGACGACCCCGGGCTGGCGAATCTGTCGCGACAGGATTCGTACGCCCGTGACGTAGGCCGCGGCCTTGCCGGCGTCGTCCGTACCGGGCAGTGCGAGCGCTCGCGCGATCAGTTGCTTCGCCGCGTCGAACTGCTGCGCGTCGGCGTTCAGCTCGGCCAGGGTAGCCAGGGCCGGCGCGGTCAACGTGGCGGACGCGAACTGGGCCGCGCACGCCTTGCCGTACTCGGCGGCCGGCGCCGTCGCCGCGGTGACATCCTGTTGCGTGACGGGCTTGCCTGACTCGCGCAGGCGCGCCTGGAGGTCCTTCATCAGGACGTTGCGGTAATCCCGGAACGCCTTGAGACAGCCGGCCGGATCGGCGGCGAGGGCCGGGGCCTGGGGGCTTTGCGCCACGAGCGCCGCCGCCCCAATCAACGCCGCGAGGGCGGCCGTCATCATCCGCTTGAACATCGGTGTACTCCCGCCGAAAAGGAAATCGACCCCAAAACCGTCACGGCGTGTGCCGGCCATCGTGTAGCATACAACGATGCGCAAGCGCGGCTGTGTCCGGGCCATGGGCCTGGTGTTCGTGTTGTCGGCCGGAGTCGTCTGGGCGGGGCCCCGTCAGGGCCAGACACTGCCCGGTCCTCCGCAGCCCATCAAGTGGACGTTGTCGGTCGAGCCCGCGGGCGCTCCGGTGAAGGCCGGCGGCACGCTGACGGCCGTGGTCCACGCGAAGATCGATGACGGGTGGCACGTCTACGCGCCAGACGAGGCGAACAGCGGGCCGAGGCCGGTGACGATCACGATCGTGGCCGGTCCGGTGTTCTCGCAGGCCGGCAAGATGGATGCGCCGGAACCCGAACGCGAGATGGACGAGGCCTTCGGCCAGATCACGGCCTCGTACACGCACGACGCGACGTTCCGCATTCCAGTGACCGTGACGACTGGCACCGCGGCGGGCACCTATCCGCTGCGCGTCGACATCGCGTCGCAGGCGTGCGACGGGCGGATGTGCCTGCCGCCGAGGACGGTCAAGCTCGAAACACAGGTGCAGGTGGTTCAGTAA
>CAZJRM010000200.1:0-10149 GCA_964547975.1 uncultured Vicinamibacterales bacterium
TAAGGCGAAGGGATAAGGGATAAGGCGATAGGGAAGAGGGAAAGGGAAGAGGGAAAGGGAAGAGGGAATCGGCGAGAGGCGAGAGGGAACAGCCGAAAGCCGAAAGCCGAAAGCCGTGAGCCGAGAGCCGATGGCCGAGAATGTGAGGGACTGTGGCGGCGACTGACGACGAGGTGACCGGCAAGGCGTACGACGGGGCGCTGATGAGACGCCTCCTGCGCTACCTGTGGCCGTACTGGCCGCAGGTGCTCGGGGCGCTGGCGGCGCTGCTCGTCCACGCGTCGTGCCGCCTCGTCCAGCCGTACCTCGTCAAGCTGGCCATCGACGATCACATCGCCGTCGGCCGCCTCGCGGGACTCGATCACATCGTCCTGGCGTTCTTCGCGGTCCTGGTCGGATCGTTCGCGGCGGAGTTCCTCGAGACCTACCTGCTGCAATGGACCGGCCAGCACATCATGTTCGACCTGCGCTCGCAGATCTACGGCCACCTGCAGCGCCTCGACGTGGCGTTCTACGACCGGCATCCGGTCGGCCGTCTCATGACGCGGGTGACGAGCGACGTGGACGCGCTCAACGAGTTGTTCACGGCCGGCGTCGTGTCGGTCTTCGGCGACGTCTTCACGCTCATCGGCATCATGACGGTGCTGCTGTCGATGGACTGGCGCCTCGCGCTCGTCACGTTCTCCGTGCTGCCGATCATCGTGATCATCACGCAGTGGTTCCGGCGCAACGTCCGTGAGTCCTACAGGAAGGTCCGCGCACTGGTCGCCCGCATCAACGCCTTCCTCCAGGAGAACATCACGGGGATGGCCACGGTGCAGGTGTTCCGCCGGGAGTCGCGGAACCTGGAGCGATTCGACGCGCTCAACCTCGAGCACCGGGACGTCAACGTCGCGTCCATCTTCTACTACGCGGTGTTCTATCCGTCGATCGAGATCGTCGGGGCGCTCGCCACCGCGCTGATTCTGTGGTTCGGAGGCGGCTGGCTGCTGGCCGGCACGCTGACGCTCGGCTCGCTGGTCGCCTTCACGCAGTACGCGCAGCGGTTCTTCCGGCCGATCAGCGATCTCTCCGAGAAGTTCAATCTCCTGCAGTCGGCCATGGCGTCATCCGAGCGCGTGTTCACGCTGCTCGACACGCCCGTCGGCGTCGAGCCGCCGGCGGTACCGGTGCCGTCCGACGGCCCCGGTCACATCGTGTTCGACCATGTCTGGTTTGCCTACACCGGCGAGGAGTACGTGCTGCGGGACGTGTCCTTCGAGGTCCGGCCCGGGGAACGGGTGGCGATCGTCGGGGCCACCGGGGCCGGCAAGAGCACGATCATCAACCTGCTGATGCGGTTCTACGACGTCAGCCGCGGACGGATTCTCGTGGACGGCGTGAACGTGCGCGACATGGACCTGGCCGACTTGAGGCGCCGGTTCAGCCTGGTCCTCCAGGACGTGCAGCTGTTCTCGGGGTCCGTGGCAGGCAACATCCGGCTGGGCAACGACACCATCGGCGACGAGGCCGTGCGCGCCGCGGCGGGCGCCGTGCACGCGGACTCGTTCATCGAACGCCTGCCGGCCGGATTCGAGACGCCCATCGCCGAGCGGGGAGCCACGCTGTCGACCGGGCAGAAGCAGCTGCTGTCGTTCGCGCGCGCGCTGGCCTTCACTCCGTCCATCCTGCTGCTGGACGAAGCCACGTCGAGCGTGGACACGGAAACCGAGTTCCTGATTCGGGACGCCTTGCACGTGCTGATGGCGGGACGGACGACGGTAGCCATCGCCCACCGCCTGTCGACGATCCAGGACGTGGACACCATCCTGGTGCTGCACAAGGGGCAGCTGCGGGAATCGGGATCACATCAGGCGCTCCTGGCCCGGCGCGGCATCTACCACCGCCTTTACCTGCTTCAGTACCGGGACCAGGAACGGCTGCCTGCCTGACTACTTCTTGCCCGCGGCCGCGGGCTTGGAACCGCTCGCGTTCACGATCCGGATATTGCCCGAGAACGAGTTCAACTCGAGGATCGCCGAGCCGTCGCCGAACGTGCCGCGAATCTCCTGCGACAGGCCCTTCCGCTTGCGTTCGGTTCCGCCAAACCGCAGCGTCAGCGGGACCTCGCTGTCGATGTCGCCGCTGAACGACGACGCGTTCACCTCGAAGCCCACCGACGCGGCCACCTTCAGCACGATGTCTCCGGAGTGTGACTTCAGGGCGTAACGGCCGGCCTTCGCCAGCAGACCGGCGAAATCGATGTTGCCGCTGACCGACTTGAAGCTGACCCGATCCGACAACACGTCCCCGAGCGTGATATCGCCGCTGATACTCGAACCGGTCAGCGAGGCGGCTTTCAGGCCCGAGATGACCACGTTGCCGCTCACCGAACTCACGGTCACGCCGCCCGCCGACCCGGCGGCCTTCACGACGACGTCTCCCGACACCGTCACTGCGCCTTCGAGGTTGCGTGCCTCGGTGACGCGGACGTTGCCGCTCACCGACTCGGCGCGCAATTCGCCGTCGACGGTGGAGACCTTGACGTCGCCGGACACGGTCTTAACCCGGACGAGCGCGCGGCGGGGCACGGTCAGCGTGTAGTCGACCTCGGCGCTGTTGCCCCAGCGGCGCTCCTGGTGGCGCGGGTACCGCGTGACAATCTCGACCCGTCCGTCCCTGGCCATGACGTCGATCTCGACCGACTTCAGGTCCTCGGCGGTCCGCCCGCGTTTCACCGCCTCGATCACCACCTGGTCGCCGCTGCCGCCGGTGACGACGATGTCGCCGGCGACGTTGGAAAGGAGGACCGTGCCCGACGCTCCGAGGGGCACCGTCTTGCTGAATCGTTCCGACTGCTGCGGTTCGCCGGCTCCCATCGCGGAATCACCGACGACCGTGATGGTTACCGTCGAGGCGGCTGCCCCCTGAGCGGCGCCGCTGAGGCTGAGCGCGAGCAGTGCGGTAAGTGCGTATCTGGTATCCATGTGCGTGCCCTACGTCTTGTTGAGTCCCTGGACGATTCTCGCCGTGCCCGCCTGATCACCCTTCCGCATGGCGTTGATGAGCGCCACCGTGTCTTCCAGCAGGTTCACCTTCCGCTGCAGGGCTTCGAACAGGCTGTCCTGCGCGATGGCATTCGTCGGCTGCTGCTGGACGGCCGCGCGGCTGTCCTTGATCGCCTGATCGATGACCCCGAGATTGGTCTGCAGCGTGGCCGCGAGGGCCGGGTCGAGCGCGTCCGGATCCGATTTCGCGATCTGCTCCAGGCCATCGATGGCGTTCTCGTAGTGCAGTTCTGCGGCCTTCAGTTCATCGTCGATGTTCTTGACGAGATGCTCACGCGCAGGGTTGCCTGGCGCGGCCACCGGCGTGGGCGCCGGCGCCACGGCCGCTTGCGGCGCCGGCCCGTCCTGGGGCCGTACCAGCCAGAGCGTGGAGCCGACAGCCGCGACGATGACGGCCGCGGCCGCGAGGGCGGCCCGGCCCCGCGTCCACCACGATCCCCGGGCGGCTGTCCGCGGTTCAGCTCCCGCGGCCCGCATCTCCGCGTTCAACGCCTCCGCCAGCCGGTTCCATCCGTCGGCGCGGGGCCGTCGCGGCGGCAGCGACTGCGCGCTGCGTCGCATCTGGCTCAGGTCCGCGACGGCCTGTTCGCACGCTGCGCAGCCGGCGAGGTGGGCGACCAGCGCCCTCCGGCCGGCGTCGGGCAACGTGCCGTCGACGTACTCGTGAATGGCGTCTTCGTACTCAGAGCACGGGCGAACGGGTTCCGGGGCCGTCATCGCCCACCTCCCTCGTCTGCCACCGGAGCCGGGGGCTTGCCGCGCAGGATCAGCCGAAGGCGCATCCGTGCCTTGTGCACGAGCGACTTCGACGTCCCGACCGCGATCCCCAGCATGTCTCCCACCTCGTGGTGCTCCAGTCCTTCGACGTCGTAGAGCACGAACGCCGCCCGGTAGCTCGGCGGCAGTTTCGTAATCGCGCGTTCCAACTCCATCCGGTCGAGCACCGAGTCCGGCCGCCAGGGGCCGGGGGCTTCCGGTTCGAAGGACTCGAGATCCTCCAGGAACCCCGTGGCCTTCTGCTGACGCCCCTGCTTGCTGCGCAGGTGGTCCAGGCAACAGTTCACGGCCAGGCGGTAGAGCCACGTGCCCAGGGCCGCCTCGCCCCGGAACGAATCCAGCCGCCGGTAGACCTGCAGAAAGATCTCCTGCAGCAGATCATCGGCGTCCGCGGCGCTGCCGGTCATCCGGTAGGCCACGTTGTAGAGCCGGTGGCTGTGCCGCTGGTACAGCTCCTCGAACGCCCCCAGCTCGCCGCGCCGGCACCGGGCGACCAGGTCGCGGTCAGCTCGGTCGACTTCTGGTGGGTGAGACGGAATCATGGTGGCCAATGGTTGCCCGGGCGCGCCCCACGCGCCCCGGAATCCTCCGGGGGTAGATACGGCCGGCTGCGTTCAGCGGTTCCCGGGGTGCCGGGGGGCGGGACGGCTGCCAACGTGCCACTGGACGTCGGGAAACCGCCTGATGCGCGTACCGATGACGACCAGGCCTTCCGCCAGAAGAAGCGACCGTTTCAGGCCCTCGTTGCCGCCGTAGCCTCCGAGACGGCCGCCGGCGGCGACGACCCGGTGGTAGGGCACGCCCGGTTCACCGGCGGTCCGCATGATGTTGCCGACCGCTCGGGCGGCGCCGGGACGTCCGGCCATCACCGCGACATCGCCGTAGGTCGCGACCCGGCCCGGCGGAATCCGCCGGACGACGGCCATCACACGGGCGGTGAAGTCCGTCAGAACCTGACCCTCACACCGAGGCTGGTCTGGAGCCCTCCGAGCGGCAGGTCGAACGACTGGCCTTCGAGCGGGCTGACCTTGGCATTCGCGTACGAATAGCGCACGAGCCCGCCCACGCGGAACTTCTTGCGCACCACGTAGCCAATATCGAGGCCGGCCGTCACGCCGGGCACCCACTTCGAGACGTCGACCGAATCTGCTCCGACAAACGCCGCATCGTCGAATGGATACCGGTCGTCGGCCTGGATACGGGTGACGATACTCTGCGTCACGTAGAACGCGGCCGGACCGAAGAAGTACATCACGTCCACCTTCTTCGTGACCGGTTTGAGCCACCCGACCTCCAGGTAGAGAGCGAACTCGTTGCGGTTCATGCCCGGGGCCACGCCGTCGACGGGGCGGGGCTTGTCGAAGAAGAACGGGTGCGGCAGGCGGGCCTTCACCACGACGCCCTTGGAGGAGGTGAACAGGCTTCCGCCGAGGCCGACCATCATGTTCTTCCGGAGGTTGAGGCCTCCGCGCACGCCAAAGATCGGGACCACGCCGGTGTCGTAGGTGGCGTCGAAACGCGCATCTTCGCCGTAGAGCTTGTAGGTCAGCGAAGGCGACACCTTCGACGGGTTCATCTGGGATCCCGCGTCGAAGTTGACGAACTTCATGCGCGGCGGCTTCTTCTTGACTGGCGTCTTCGCCGGGGTGCCCTTGGCCGGTGCGGCTTTGACCGGGGGCTGTCCCTTTGGCGGGGCCGTCTGCGGCGGAGTCGCGCCCTTTGCCGGAGGGGTCGACTGCGTCTTCGGCGCCGTCGCGCCGGTCGCGGGCTTCGTCGTCTGGCTCTGGGCCGACGTGGGAGTCGCGGTAGCGCCAATCACGAGCGCTAGCGCGAGCGTCAGGATTCGTGTGGTCATGTCGTCCAATTCCTCGAGGTCCTGACGCTGCTTACTGGACGCCGCACGCGGTCCAGGCATCGGTAACCGCCCGTTCCACGTCGCTGCCGGCGCCGTACAGGTCCCGGGCGGCCTGGATGGTGGCCGCCCTCGCGACCGAGAATGTCGCGCTGGCCGGCAACATCGTCGTGAACGCGCGGAAGAAGGTCTTTTCGATCTTCTCCCGGTTGGCGTTGCCGACGCCCGTGACCGTCTGGCCCGACGTGCGGTTCGTGCCGCCTTCGACGGCGAGGTAGAACGCGTGATTCGCGATACCGGAGTTGATGTGGACGCCGCCGTTGTCGGTCGTGCCCAGGTATCGCCTCGAGTAGTGATCCGGGTCTCCGTACGCCTGCGGGTTGGCCATCGACCGGAAGCCGGTCATCGGCGTGGTCAGGTCTTCGCCGATCAGGTAGTCGGCTTTCTGGTACCCCGACCCTGGAGACTGGTAGAAGTACTCGACGCTCGTCCCGACGATGTCCGAGAACGCTTCGTTGAGCGCGCCGGACTCGTTGCGGTAGATGAGCCCGGAGGTGAAGTCGGTCACCCCGTGGGCGAGTTCGTGCGACACGACGTCGAGCGCCCCGGAGAAGTAGGTCCAGCGCAGGCCGCCGGACGACATGTTCGTCGGCAGGCCTTCTCCGTAGACCATCACACCGTTGCCGTAGTAGAACGCGTTGAGGTAGTAGGTGTTGAGCACGCTCGAGGGCTGGGTGGCCGCGTCTTCGCGCCGGACCGGGTGCACGATCGTCGACATCCTCATGTTCTGGCCGTCGAGTCCCTGGCGCCCGAACCGCTTGAACAGGTAGTCGTAGGTCAGGCCCGCGTAGACGTGGCCGTCGACGGTCGCGGCATCCTCCCACACGTTGTCCGTATCCCCGGCCATGTCGGATTCGCCGAGCAGCACCTCTCCGTTGAGGAACCGGATCGTGCGGTTCAGATCGCCCTTCATATCGAAGGTGTAGATCGTCGCGGGGCGCAGCTGGTCCCACGCGCGGAAGATGCCGGACCGCTCGGTCGTGCTGATCTTCTTCTGGTCGCCGAGGACGCCGGTTCCCGTGCCGACGCTCGTCTGCAAGTCGCTGTAGCTCAGATCGACAGCGCCGGTGTTCGCGTTGATGAAGAACACGCGGACATCAGCCTGGGTAGCCACGCGCGCCTGGTAGGTGAGGGCGTAGCCGCCTTCATCACGCGGAAGGATCACGAGCTGGGGCTGCCGGTCGGCCGGGAGCGTCACGCCCGTCAGTCCGGAGACCACGACGGCCGCGTCGGCGGCGGTCAAGGAGGGCTCGACATCGAGATCGATCCCTTCATAGAGGCGCCCGAACACCGACACCGTCTGGCCGTTGTCCAGCTGCCGGACCAGTTCGCCGCCGACGACGCGGACGCCCTCGTACAGCTGATCGAGGCGTTCGTGTTGCCGACCTTCGATCATGGGGTCCGGATCGACCCGGCGCAGCCGCAGTTCACCGCCCCGCTGGAGCGATGTCATCCGCGAGTCCCAGAACCGCAGCATCTGCAGGTCTCCCGTGTCCGTGCCGGCGTTCAGCATCAGGAGGCGGCTGCCGGGGACCTGGGCGGACGGAGCGAGCGCGAGGGTGAGCAGCAGGAGAGCGACGACCGACAGCGCGCGAGAGAAACGGACGGAAACGCGCATGATCCCTCCAGGGATTGCAGGCGACAGGTCCAGCCTAGGCTACGGGTGGGGGGGTGTCAAGGACGCCGACATTCTCGAACCCGTGGTCACGCGGCCGTTTCGTCCAGGTACGGCAGCGGATCGATGGCCACTTCGGCCGGGCTGACGGGCGTCACGATTCGCGGCGGCGGCCCAGAGGGCGAATCCTGCTGCCAGAGCGGGATGTCGTACGGACTCGCCAACCGGCTGCCGTCGGGCCCGATGATGACCCGGACCGTGGGGCGGGCCGGATCCGGCGCGTGCACGCGCAGGACGACGGCAATCGCCCCCGTGTCGAGACGGACGAGGTTGCCGGGCGGATAGATGCCCATGAGCTGCGTGAACCGGCGAACCAGGCGCTGATCGAAGCGCGTGCCGTCGTTCTGCTGGAGCACGACGAGAATCCGGTCGGTCGGGAACGCCTGCTGGTACGTGCGCTGCGACCGCATGGCATCGTAGATGTCGGCGATGGCGCACAGCTGCGTCGCCAGATTCAGGGAGTCGCGCCGTACGCCGTCCGGGTACCCGGTGCCATCGATCCGCAGGTGGTGCTCGAAGGCGACCACCGCCACGAGCGGCGGCATCTCGACCTGCCGACGCAGGATTTCGGCGCCGTCCATCGGATGACGTTTCATGATGGCGAATTCGGCGTCCGTCAGCTTGGACGGTTTGGTCAGGACCTCCATCGGCACCTTGATCTTGCCGATGTCGTGCATGAGCCCGGCCATCCCGAACTGCCGCAGCGCGGCGCCCTCGATGCCGAGGCAACGCGCCTGCGCCATGGTCAGGATGCCCACGTTGACCATGTGGGTGAACGTGTAGTTGTCGTACTGGTTCAGGGCGGTCAGGGCGACCATCGCGCGACGGTTTTGCCCCACGAGTTCCGCCAGGCCGTCCACGATCTCGGCGGCCACGGCCGGGTCGGCCTTTCCCTCAGACAGCGTCTGGGCCCACAACTGTTCGACTCGCGCCACCGCGTCGGCGTAGGCGCGGCGCACGGCATGGACGTCGTGCGGGGCCGACTCGGTGCGGCGCTGGACGCGCAGCCGCGACGGCGTGATGTGCTCGGTCGCATCGACTGGCACCTCCGTGCCGGACTTCGACGCGGCCCCCGCAGGCAGGCGCCTGACGAACTCGCCGAGTTCCGGGGCGCTCACGCCGCGCCGAATCACCAGGCGGTCGATGCCGACCGCCACGAACCGATCGAGCACCTCGCCGACGCCCGCTGTCCCGAGGACGGGCTGTCCGTCCACGACCACGTGGCCGTCGACGATGCCCAGCACCACTTCGGGCTGTTCGGCCAGCAGGCGGTCGAGGACGTCGGCCAGCTGCACCGTCGCCCGCTCGACGATGGGGTGCTCGGGCGAGTACAGGTGTACGGCCTTCATCGCCGCGGAGAATCGCCGCAGCAGGTCGTCGAGCGCCGCCAGATGCCGTTCGTCCATCATCGCTCCCGCGATCCGGCCCGTGACTGCCGGGGCGGCGCCGAGGCGAGGGCCGCCTTGGCGGCCCCGCGAATGCCGAAGGTGCCGCCGACGAGGGCGGCATGCAGGTGTTCGACGGCCTCGTCCGTGCCGATCTTCGCCAGCGCGTCGGCGGCCAGCCGGCGAAGGGTGTGCGTCCGGAAGGGCGCGAGGGCGCTTCCGCGTCGGAGCGCCTCGCCCAGCGCCGCGACGACCACCGGTCCAGACGCCGAGCCGAGGCGCTGCAGCGCCCGCTGGTGCACCGCCGCCATGCCCCCGCCAAGTGGCGCGTGGTGCACGACGAACGCCAGGGCCGCTGACGCTTCATCCGGCGGCAGCGAACAGAGGATGCCCGACAGGGCGGTCCGCACGGTCTCACTGCCCTTGACGAGCGCCCGCATCAGCGCGTCGTAGGCGGGTTCGACCCCCATCATGGCGATGGCGCGCGTGGCTTCGCGCTGCACGTGCGTCTCGTGGTCGTACAGCATGGCCTCGAGCTGGGGCAGGGCGTCGAAACCGCCGAATTCCCTCAGCAGCAGTACCGCGGTCCGTCGGACGGCGGCGTTCGTGGATTGCATCAGCCGCTCGATCACGTCGCGTCCCGCGGCGCCGAAGGACGTCAGGATGCCGATGAGGTGCTGACGCGGGCGAGTCCGGTCTTCGCGGGACAGGGTTTCGGCCAGCATCGGCACGACGGACGGCCCGACCGCCTGGCAGAAACGTTTCGCCGCCGTCGCCAGCCCCGCGTCGGACGTGTCGAGGTGGGAGGCCACCCGGCGCATGAGATCGGCGTTCAGCAGGCCGTCGAGGGTCTGGCGCGCCGCGTCCCGGATCTCCGGCGACGGATGGTCTTCCTGCTGCAGGCGGAGCGCTTCGACGAGGAACGCCGCGGCTTCGAAATCACCGACGACCACGAGGACGCTGATGCGCGCGACGGCCAGGCCCGCCACCTCCCGCCACGCGGCGATTTCCCGCTTCAGCGCCATCATGTCCACGAGCAGGCGCGCGTCGAGCAGCCGGACCCGGTCATCCGACACGCTCGACGTCCATTCGGCAATGAGCGGCGCCGGGTCCGTGGCGTCCCGGTCCAGGTCCACCGCCCGTTCGGCGGCATGCCAGAGTTCGCCGGCGTACGCGTCCGACACGAACGGGCGATCATCGTGGCCGGCCAGGAGTTGTTCGACCTGTCCCTTGAGATCCTCGCGCGTCGCACCTGGCGTATCCGCCGCGTGCTCCAGCGCGTCGCGCGCGATAGTCAGCACCGACGACCGTCGCGCCGCGTCGGCCGCGAAGACCTCGACGAAGTCCGCGAGC
>CAZJRM010000201.1:0-10131 GCA_964547975.1 uncultured Vicinamibacterales bacterium
TGTACTCGGCCTTCGTGTAGAGGTAACCGAGCGGGTCACCCTTGCAGATCAGGATGCCGTCACGCACGCTCCACACGTCGGACGCGGGCACCTTGGGATCGACGAGGAAGTGGCTCCAGCCCGTCAGATCCTTGCCGTTGAACAGGCTGATGGGTTTCTGGGCGGAGGCCGGCACGGCCGACACGCACAACATCACAACGGACAGGACGAGGACGGGGCGAATCAGTGGACGCATCATGCCGGCATGATAGCCGAAGACGGCGGCCGGCCGAAGGGCGGCGCGATGGCCGCCCCCGGCCGAATACCCGTCGGAAGACCTAGTCGCCGAACGGCAGCATGACGGCGTCGATCACATGAATCACGCCGTTGGCCGCCGCGAGGTCCGTCGTCGCGATCCGGGCGCCGTCGATGAAGGCCTGGCCGTTGCGCAGGCTGACGTCGGCCGCCACGCCGCTCAACATGTGCAACTGGTCGGCGGCCACCACGTCCTTCGCGAGCACGTCACCCGGGATGACGTGGTAGGTCAGAATCGCGGTCAGTGTCTTCACGTCGAGCGAGGCCACGAGTTCCACGCCGTTCCGGTAGTGGAGCTGCTTGGCCGCCTCATCGAAGGCGGCGTTCGTCGGGGCGAATACCGTGAACCGCTGCGTGCCGTTGAAGGTGGCGACCAGGCCCGCCTTCGCCAGCGCCGACACGAGGGTCGAAAACGCCGGGTTGCCGGCCGCGATGGCCGCGATCGTCGGGGTCGCCGCCGCGGGCGTCGGCCCTACGCCCGGAGGCAGGATCACGGCGTCGATGACGTGCACGACGCCATTACTCGCCTGGAGATCCGTGGCCACGATTCGCGCATTCTGGAGGTACGGCGCGCCGTTCTTCAGCGACACCGCCGCGGAGTTGCCATCCAGCATGACGAGCGCGCTCGAGGCCAGCACGGCCTGAGACGTCCGGGCATCGCCAACGACGTGGTACTTCAGCACGGCCGTCAGCGTCGCGACGTCCAGCGCGTCGACGAGGCCCACTCCCGTGGATCCCGGCCCGAGCAGCGCCGCCGCCGCGGCGTCAAACGCCGCGTTGGTCGGCGCAAAGACGGTGAACGCACCGGGGCCGCTGAACGTCTGGACCAGGCCGGCCTTCGACAACGCCTTCACCAGCGTGCTGAAGTCGGCATTGCCCGTCGCAATCCCGGCAATGGTCGGAGTGGAGATGGTCCCGGCCCCCCCGCCAGGCGTCGCGGCCGGCACGGAGGGCGTCAGGGTCGGAGCCGTCGGCATCGACGAGTCGCTGCAGCCGACAACGGTGAAGGCGAGAACGGCAACGGGAACGAACCCTGCGAGTTTCATGAGAGGCTCCTGTTTAGTGTAATAGCTCTTGTGCAGTATTTGCACAGCTATTGCACTTAACCCGATGCCTCCCCGGTTTATTCCCGCCCGTCCCCGCCTAGCTGCCGATCCGCCAGCGCGCCTGCCGAAGCACGGCGCGCGGGTTGCCCCTCAGCACCTCGTACCACACCGTCAGCAACGTCCCGTCGCCGAGTTCGACCGTGCTCGGATACCCGAGATCCGTCGACGCGCCGTCTGCCGAGAGCACGATCGGCTCCGACCACGTCCGGCCCTCGTCACGGCTGACTCTCGCCTGGTTGCCGAACGGCGCGCGGCGGTACCCGTAGGTCATGAGCAGGCGCCCGTCCTTCAGCCGCAGCAGGTGCGACGGCAGGCCCCACACGCCAATCGGGTGCGGCACGCTCCACGACCTGCCGCCGTCCGCGGACTCGGACTGCAGCGTCTCGCGACTCTCCGACGGATTGTGGTTGCGAATCTGCACCACGAGCCGCCCGCTCGCGCACTCGACAGCATGGAACTCGTGATACTGCGCCGGGTCGTCGCCGGGGCGCGCGGGGATCGGCGCGAGCCACCGCCACGTCAGGCCGTCGTCCGCCGACTCGGCGACGCCATTGCGTCGCTCTCCCGTCCACAGCTCCTTGCCCGCGTAGAGCAGCCGGCCGTCCTTCAGCTGGATCGGCCCGTGCGGACTGTTGACGATCGTGTCGATGCGGGATGACCAGCTGCGGCCGCCGTCCGTCGACCGGACGAGGAACTGCCCGAGTTCCGCCTGCCGCTGCGGCGCGGACAGCCGATCGCGGGCCGCCTGCCAGCGCCGCAGCTTCGCCGCCTCCCACGTCCCGCTCCCCTCCGCCTTGATCAGGATCGGTTCGTAGGCGAGGGATGTGAACGTCGTCACGAGCCACGTGCCCTTCGAGGTCTCGAGGACACCGGCGTCCCGATCGTCGATGTCCGTGTCGAGAATCGTGCGCGGCCCGGCCCACGTCGTCCCATCGTCGGCCGACGTGTAGAGGTCCACGCGGCCGAACGGGCAGATGTGTTCCTCGCGCCCGCCCGAAGACGCGGCGATCAGGCGTCCATCCTTCAGCCGCGCGACCGTCGGCCAGCCGTGGTACGACGCCGCGTCGCGGCTGATGGTGGTCGTCCCCAGCACCTGAAACGACGGCGCCGCCGCGGTGGATGTCGCTTCGGGCCACATGCGCACGAGCATCACGCCGTGCCGTCCGACGGTGGCCTCGTACCGACCGTCGATGGTGCCGACGTCCTTCCAGCGCCAGAGGTCGCGCACGCGCTGGCGGCCGTTGCGCCCGAGTTCGGCGGTTGACACCGACATCGTCCGCGGGGCCTCGGAGAGGTTGAACAGCCCGACGGCCAACGAGCCGTCCTCGAGCGGCTTCGCGAGGATGAACTCGTCCTCCGTCCTGCGCACGATGGCCGCCTGCCGCCCGAGCGCATCCTGATCGACCGCGATGACCTCGGCATTGTTGAGCACGTTGAGCGTGAAGTCGTCGAGACGCGTGATGTCGCCCGAGTAGAACAGCGGCGCCGCCATCAGCGCCCACATCGACATGTACGAATACTGCTCGTGGTGCGTCAGCGTGGTCGGTTTCGCCGGTTCCTCGATGTTGTGCGCGTTGCCGACGTAGCCGATGAGGATGTAGTCGGGGTCGTTCCAGCGCCCGGGCCCGGCGTACTGCGCGAGTTCGGCATTCTTCAGCCCGATCGAATAGAACCCGGGGAGCCGGGCGCCCTTCTCGAGCCCGAGGTCACCGGTCGTGCGCCACGAGTGGCCGCCAACCTCGGCCCCCCACTTCCAGACCTCCCCCATCCCGTACTGACACAGGTTGAAGACGATGTCGCGGGGTTGCCTGCGCAGGATGTCGCCCATGAGCCGGTACGGGCGCTGGCGGCGGTTCATCTCCGGGTCGGGACGCGGCCGGGGCGTCTCACTGTACGAACACCAGTCGTATTTGAGAAAGTCGAAGCCCCACTCCACGAACCGCGCCGCGTCCTGTTCTTCGTGCGCCCAGGAGGCGTGGTAGCCCGCGCAGGTCAGGGCGCCCGGGGACGTGTAGATGCCGGCCTTCAGCCCGAGACCGTGGATGTAGTCGGTCATCGCCTTCATGTCGGGGAACCGGCGATTCGCGTTGATCATCCCCCGCGCGTCCCGGGGTGGACCTTGTTCGTCGGGATTCTCGGTGCGCGGCTTCATCATCCACGCGTCATCGATGTTCACGAACTGGTACCCGTGGTCGGCCATGCCCGACGCGATCATGATGTCGGCAGCCTTGCGCATCAACGCATCGCTGGGCCTCTCGTAGAACGTGTACCAGTCGTTCCAGCCCATCGGAGGCGTGAGCGCGAGCGTGTCGCCGACGACCAGCCGGAACGGCCGCTCGGCGCGCCCACGGGCGTTGGCAGCGACGAACGTGATGGCGTGCGTGCGGGCCGCCCTGTCCGCGACCGTGCCGCGGATGACGCCCGTCTCCGGGTCGAGCGTCAGGCCGGCGGGCAACCCGATGGCGGAAAACCGCATCGGGCGATCTCCCGTCGCGGGAACACGGTAGAAGAAGGGATGCCCAGGCCGTACCCCGTAGATACTCGGACCGTTGACCCGCGGCTCACGAGGCGGCGGCGGTGTGAGGATGCCGGGATCGTCGTCTTGGAGCGCGACGGCGGCGGGCCCCGGACGGGCACCGGTGGAACACCACGCGAGGCAGGCGAGCGCCAGTGGCGCCAGGAATCGGGATGGATGCGCCATGATGCGGGCATTCTACACGCTGGCGCACCGCGAACGGCGTTTCACCGGGCCGCGTGCTATCCTGCGCGGCAACGCCACCGGCGATCCGTCTCCCGGCTCCGCAGAGAAAGGCCATCCGATGCGCGCGCTCCGCACACTCCTGCTGCTGACCGCCGTGACCGCCACGGCCCCGTCGTTTGCCGTTCGGGCCCAGCAACCGGCCCTCCCCTCCCCTGGCGCCGGGACGGCGGAGAGTCCGCTGACGCTGTGGTACCGTCAGCCGGCCTCGCAGTGGGTGGAGGCCCTGCCCGTGGGCAACGGCCGCCTCGGCGCGATGGTGTTTGGCGGCGTCGAACACGAACGCCTCCAGCTGAACGAAGACACGCTCTGGGCGGGCGGCCCGTACGACCCGTCCTCCGCGGCGGCGCGAGCCGCCATGCCGCGAGTGCGCGCGATGATCGCCGCCGGCCAGTACGCCGACGCCGAGAAGCTCATCATGGCCGAGGCGATGGCGACGCCGACGCGTGAGATGCCCTACCAGACCGTGGGCGATCTCACCATCACGACGGCCGGCGGCACGTGGGCCACGGAGTACCGCCGGTCGCTCGATCTCGAGACCGCCGTCGCGCGCACGAGCTACCGGATGGGAACGATCGTCTACGCCCGCGAGGTGTTCGCGTCGCCCGTGGACCAGGTCATCGTGTGCCGCCTGACCGCCGGGGATCCCGCCGCCGCGGCCACGGCACCCGGACGGCTGACGGCCAGCATCGCCTTCTCATCCCCGATGGCCGCCTCGACTCACGCCGAAGGCCAAGACACGCTCGTCCTCTCCGGCGTCAACGGTGAGGCATTCGGCATCAAGGGCGCGCTGACCTACCAGGCACGCGTGCGTGTCATTCCCGATGGCGGCTCGGTCGCGGCCGACGGCACCCAGCTCCGCATTCTCGGGGCGAAAGGCGCGACGCTGCTCATCGCCGCGGCCACGAGCTTCCGTCGCTACGACGATGTATCGGGCGACCCGGCAACGGCTACGAAGGACGTCATCGCGAAGGCCTCCGCACGATCGTATGACGCGATGCGCGCCGATCACGTCGCGGAACACCGCCGGCTCTTCCGCCGGGTGGCCCTCGATCTCGGATCGTCCGCCAGCACGGCGCTGCCGACCGACGAACGGATCAAGGGATTCGAGCGCGGCGCGGATCCGCAGCTGGCCGCGCTCTACTTTCAGTACGGCCGGTACCTGCTCATCTCGAGTTCGCGGCCCGGCACACAGCCGGCCAACCTCCAGGGCCTCTGGAACGACAGCACCAATCCGCCGTGGGCCAGCAACTACACGACCAACATCAACACCGAGATGAACTACTGGCACGCGGAGGTCACGAACCTCGCGGACTGCGCGGAACCGCTGTTCACGATGATTGGCGAGCTGGCCGAGACCGGCGCGCGCACGGCTCGGACGCACTACGGCGCGCGGGGCTGGGTCCTGCACCACAACAGCGACCTGTGGCGGAACACGGCGCCCGTGGACGGCCCGCGGTCCGGCATGTGGCCCACGGGCGGCGCGTGGATGGTGACGCACCTCTGGGAACACTACCGCTTCTCGGGTGACCGCGCGTTTCTCGCACGCGCGTATCCCATCATGAAGGGCGCCGCCGAGTTCTTCCTGGACACGCTCGTGCCCGATCCGACCGGCCGGTACCTCATCACGAGCCCCTCGATTTCGCCCGAAAACCGCCACCGCGCCGACGCGGCAATCGTGGCGGGTCCCGCGATGGACAGCCAGATCCTTCGCGACCTCTTCACGCAGGTCATCGACGCCGGGAAGGTCCTCGGGACCGACGCGGCGTTCGGCCGGACGCTGGCGGCCACCCGGGTGAAGCTGCCTCCGGATCGCATCGGCCGGGACGGCCAGCTGCAGGAGTGGCTCGAGGACTGGGACAGCACGGCGCCCGATCCTCAGCATCGCCACGTCTCGCATCTCTACGGGGTCTATCCGAGCGCGCAGTTGTCGAGCGGCACGACGCCGGAACTCACCGCAGCCGCGCGCCACTCGCTCGACCGCCGCGGCGACCAGTCGACTGGATGGGCGACAGCCTGGCGCGCCGCGTTGTGGACGCGCCTGGGCGATCCCGAACGCGCCTACAAGATGATCGCGTTCCTGATCTCACCCGCTCGCGCCTATCCGAACCTGTTCGACGCGCACCCGCCGTTCCAGATCGACGGGAACTTCGGCGGCACGGCTGCCATCGCGGAAATGCTGCTGCAGTCGCACGCAGGCACGATCGATCTCCTGCCGGCCCTGCCGAAGGCGTGGCCGACAGGTCATGTCACGGGCCTTCGTGCCAGGGGCGGCTTCGACGTCGATCTCGACTGGGCGAGCGGTACGCTCGTGAAAGCCACGATTCGATCGACCTGGGGCACGACGGCGAAGCTCCGCTCGGGCACGATCGTGAAGGCGATCGCCCTGAAGCCCGGGGAAGCGATTACCTGGGAAGGACGGTAAGGCAAGGCGGGAGGCGGGGATTGGGGATTGGGGATTGGGGATTGGGCCAGGCCGCGAGCCGTGAGCCGTGAGCCGCGAGCCGAGAGCCGAGAGCCGGAATTACGCCAACCGCCGCGTCAGCGGCAGCTTGACCATCACTTTGACCAGCGCGATCGTGATGAACGTCCCAGCCGCGAACATCAGGAGGGCCCGTGACGGCCCCGGTGTCATCAGCGGCCGGGCGTAGGCATAGAAGACACGCGCCGAGAGCATCATCACGAGCGGGTGCAGGTAGTAGATTCCGTAGGCGTACAGTCCGCTCGTCCGGATCACCAGGCGGAACGGCGCGGGCACACGCCACCGTTCGCGCCGCGCCGCCAGCAACGTCAGCACAGCTCCGGTAAGGGGCACGGCGAGCAATTCGAGGGCGATCCGCGAGGCGGTCAGCCACGTCGGCGAGACGCCGTGCCCCGGGGTGCCGCGGGTGAGCCAGAGCACCGGCAGCAGCAGGCCGGTGCCGAGCCACACCGTCGCAGCCACCTCCAGCGAGAAGCGGGCGCGGGCCGATTCGACGAACGCGGCCGCGTGATCGCAAAGCGCGTAGCCCGCCACGAAGTAACCGACGAACTTCAGGAACGCCGTCGCCGATACCGCCGCATCAGCCCAGCCGGTGTGTGGTCCGCCCGGCTTCAGCACGAGTTCGTACACGAAGACGTACGCCGCCTGGACGAGGAACGCGCCGGCCACGAAGGCGCCCGGACGCGCCATCCGCGCGTACGCCCGCCTGAGCCACGGATGCAGGACGTAGAGTTCGACGATGACCGGGATGAACCAGAGATGAGGACTGGCCGAGCCGTGACGCAGGTGCTCGGGCAACGCCAGGAAGAATGCCCGCGCGTCGGGCGCGCGAAATGCCGCGTACACCATCGTGTAGAGCACGTACGGCCACAGGAGACCCGGCAACGTCCGTCTGTAGAACCGCGGGGCGTGACGGTTCCTCGGGTTCAGGCTGAGGTAGAACCCTGACAGCACCAGGAACAGGGGCACCGCAAACCGCACCAGGGTATTGACGAACACTTCGGGCACGACGGGCCAGTCGAACGGCCGCCAGATGGACGCGCTGGCGTGGGTCAGGACCACCGACAGCACGGCCACGCCCTTCAGCGCAGGCAGGTCGTAGACCAGGGTCCGGCGCGCGGCCTCGTCGGGTCTTACCTCCACGCCGTGGCTCCAGACCAGAGGAACCACAGCCCCATCGCGAGCAGGAACACCTGCGACAGGCGGTTCACGACCACGCGGTGACGGGCGAGCAACTCGTCCGCCAGCGAGACGCCCAGCAGGGCCGGAGCGGTGCCGGCGCCAAACACGGCGAGGGCCAGCGCCCCCTGCAGGGCTCCGCCCCGCGCGACCGCGGCAATCAGCGCCGAGTACAGCAGACCGCAGGGCAGCAGCCCCAGGAACAGGCCCAGCGCGAAGGGATGGCTCGGGACACGGCCCTTCACTGCGCCCGCCACCCTGGCGAACAGGAGCCCACCGCCGCGATACCCCGGCACGAGATCGACAAGGGCCGCCGCCGCCCACACGACGAGCACCAACCCGGCCACCACGGAGGCGGTGCGCTGGACCCCCAGCAGGGCGCCCGCCAGTTGAACGACACCGCCGAGCGCACCGGCAGCCCCGCCGAGCACC
The DNA here is from genome assembly GCA_964547975.1 of uncultured Vicinamibacterales bacterium. Classification (GTDB taxonomy): domain Bacteria; phylum Acidobacteriota; class Vicinamibacteria; order Vicinamibacterales; family JAKQTR01; genus CAYJPV01. The sequence continues at coordinate 8,252 of CAZJRM010000201.1, forward strand.
GCGTAGGTCGTCACGCGCCCTGCCGTGTACCACGCCTGCGCCCCAAGCGCCGCCGGCCGGCCCTGCCCGTCCGGCACGTAGCGCCGCGCGATGAAGAGGACGAACGGCGAACACATCCCGACGCAATGCCCGAAGCCGCCAAGCAGCCCAAGCGTCAGGAAGCCGAGCAGGTCGATGGTCTCAATCACAATCGGTCACTTCCGCGGCGCGAGTTCGAACCGGAAACGGGCCGCCACCTTCTCACCGCCCACGGTCCCCTCGACGTTCGCGAACCAATGAGGACTTCCGGTCGGGCAGGTCGGGAGGGTCACGTCAGCCGTCACCGTACCTCCGGCGCCCGCGACCAGGCGGTAGCGATGTTCCCCCATCGGCATAGCCATGTCGAATGACACCCTGGCGTCATCGATGGCCGCTGCCCCCTGGGTCGTCACGGCGCCGATACGCAGCGTGAAGATCGCGTACGCCACCGGGGGAGCCGGATCGATGGCCGCCACGATCGTGACGCCGCCGGACGGTGCGCGGCCTTCGTGGCGGGTGATGTCGGGCAGCGCGGAGTCCGCGGCCGTCAGCGCGTCCGACGGGCCTGGCTGCCGGGTCCGGACCCAGTACACCGTGAGCCCGATCAGGGCGACGACGAGCATCCCGGCAATCGTCTGCGAGTACTTCACGGCGGATCACACGCGCTGAATTGTGCCGACACACGTCGGGGGCCGGCACAGGCCGGCCCCCGTGATCTTACGTCCGGCCGAAGCCGGACGCCACGACCGTCGGAGCCATCGTGGGGGCCGGCTTCAGCCGGCCCCTCCGGCCTACGAGTGATACTCGAGGCACGCGCCGATCGCCGGGTCCTTCAGCGGCACGGCGTTGCTTCGTCGGAGCGCGAAGGCGAACACCAGCACGAAGAGCCCCACGAATCCCAGCGTCGCCGCGAACTCGATGAGCGGAACATGGCCGTGGGCGGCTTCCCCGCCGTGTCCAATCGCCGGACCGACCATGACGTAGAGTTCCCAGAACTGCGCCACGAGAATCAGGACCGACACGGGCACGAGACGCGCCGGGTTCCGCTTCGCCTCGCGCGGCACCATGAGCAGGAACGGCACGACGAACTTCAGGAGCGGCAACAGCAGCAGGTAGGGCGCCCACCCGTTGTCCATGCGTCGAAGGAAATACGCGGTCTCCTCCGGGATGTTCGCGTACCAGATCAACATGTGCTGGCAGAAGTAGATGTACGCCCAGAATCCCGTCGAGGCGAACACCATCTTGCCGAGGCTGTGCAGGTGGTGTTCGTTCAGGAAGCCCTTCAGCGTGCCGGACATCACGAACAGCCCGGCCACCACGGCCACGAACGCCGTCCCCGTCTGCACAATGTCGGTGAACACCACCACCGCGAACATGGTCGAGAACCAGTGGGCATCGAGCGACATCAGGAAGTAGAAACTGACGACGCTCAGTGTGAGCGCGAAGACCACGAGGAACACCGCCGAGAGCGTGCGGCTGGTCCGCGTCGGTCCCATGCCGCCTTCACGATCCTGGCGGTTCGACACGCCCACCATCAGCAGCGCGAAGACCACCCAGGCCACGAGGCTGGCGCCCACGAGCACCCAGAACATCTGCATGTTGAGGAACGGCGCCTTGTGGGTCAGCAGCTCGTCCTTCGCCACCGCCTCGACGTCGGCCCAGTGGTAGAGCGAATGCCCGCCGAGGCCGACGGCGAGCGCCAGAATCCCTCCCGGGAGCAGCCAGGACGTCATCGCCTCCGGAATCCGGCGCATCGTCACGGCCCAGTCGGCGCGTGACAGGTACAGGATGGCGAGCCAGGCGACACCGAAGACGCCCAGCCCGAGCGCGTAGAACGCGCCGATGAGGTAGGCGCTCCACGC
>CAZJRM010000202.1:0-10125 GCA_964547975.1 uncultured Vicinamibacterales bacterium
ATCGCCTCCGCGACCTGGTGCTGCAGGCCTACGCCGAGTTCGAAGAGCACGCCGTCGAAGAACAGGCGTCGTAGTCGATCGTGAAGAACATCCGGACGCTGCCATCTGGCAGCGTCCGGCCTCACCAACGTCAGTCTCCCGGGAGGGATGCGATGGCCCCTAGACTCCTTGGCCTTGACCCCGCGAACCGATCGACGCCACGCGAGGAGGGCAGCGCTCCCTTGGCATCCGTTGACCCAGAACTGCACGAACTCCTGACCGTGGACGAGATCGCCACCCTGCTCAAGGTCAGCAAGAGCTGGGTTTACGAGCACTCTCGGGCACGCTGCTCACCGAGGTCCGAACGGCTACCGCACATCAAGCTTGGCAAGTACGTCCGCTTCGATGCGCAGGCTGTTCGAGCGTTTCTGGACCGACGCTGCAAGTCCATGTGACTGGGGTCCCCAATGCCCGCTACAATGCCTCCCAGCTAACCCACGAAGGGCCAACGGGAGGAAAGGGATTCTCTCGTATGGCTCGAACTCGACGGCAGTACGGCAGCGGCTGTCTGCTCACAAAGGAGACCGGGTTTGCCATCCGGTGGCGGGAGCTGGAGATCGCTCCCGACGGCGCGACCCACAAGGTACTCCGCTACGAGGCACTCGGACACATCACGCGAAAGGAGGCCGCCGCGATACTCGCCCGGAAGATGGCTGCCGCCGGCAACCATGTTCCACAACGGTCCCGGGTCACGTTCGGGACGATCGCACGTGAGTGGCAGGCTAGCGTCCTGCCTACCTACAAGAACTCGACACAGAAGAACCACAGACACATCGTGGCGAAACACCTCCTGCCCCGGTTCGGCGACAAGCCGTTGTGTGAAGTCACTCGGCAGGAGATCCAGGCGTATGTCGCCCACCTGATGCAGGTCGGGTACGCACCCAAGACGATCGACCACCTACACGATGTCCTCAGCGCCGTGCTGAGAACCGCAGTGAAGTGGGGGCATCTGCAAGACAACCCGGCTCGGGGTGTGGATCTGCCCACGCTCCGGACGGTGCGCTCGAAATGGGTGCTAACGACGGATCAGGCCGCGGCGCTGCTCGAGGGGCTGCCGCTGCTGCCCCGCACGATGGCGGGACTTGCCATGCTCTCGGGCCTTCGGCGCGGCGAACTCTTCGCGCTGCGCTGGCAGGATCTCGACGAGGTGTCACGTACGCTCACGGTGCGTGAGGCGGTCTACGAGGGCACGTTCGGCACACCCAAGACCGCGGCAGGTCTGCGCCAGATTCCGTTGGCGGAAAGTGCACTCTCACTCCTCGCCACGTGGAAGGCCGTTCGCGCTGAACGCGTCGCGCCAGACGCGCTCGTCTTCTCGACGCGGTCGGGCAAGCCAATCTCGCCGAACAACGTGTTGCGCCGCTGGGTCTTCCCGGCGTGTGACGCACTGAAGTTTCGGCGAGCGACGTGGCTGACCTTTCGTCGCACGTATTCGACCTGGTCCCACGCCCAGGGCGTGCCTGGGAAGGTCGTCGCGCAGCTAATGGGACACGCGAAGGTCGATACGACGCTCAACGTCTACACGCAGGTGCTCGACTCATCGGTGCGATCGGCAGCGGACCGTGTCGGTGCTGAATTGTTCACGGTTGTTCACTCGCTGGCGGGAGAAGCGGCCGTAAGTCGCTGAAAGGTTTGGCTCCTCAGGTAGGACTCGAACCTACAACCCTCCGGTTAACAGCCGGATGCTCTGCCATTGAGCTACTGAGGAACACTGGCAGCAAGCGATGTCCGTGGCGAACACCGCGAACTAGTATTCTACGAAAATGCCCCGGCAGGGTCAACGAAAACGGTCCCGGAGCACGGCCGAACTGAAGTTCGGCGCTACATCTGCCAGGGAGCCAGACCCGACTGAAGTCGGGCACTACTTCTGCACGCCAGGAGCGCTAAACGCACGCGTCGCATCGTCGAGCACCAGGACCCAGTCGTTGCCGGGGCCGGGCTGGCCGGGAGGGGTGAAGCGCAGGTCGTCCAGCGCGCGTTCGCCGATCCGCTCGGCACGGCCGTCACGCGGGTTGAACCACCACGCGACCAGGCGCGATGCCGGCACCGCGCTCTTCCCCACCTCGAACGGACGGCCGGTGTACGTGTAGACCATCAGGTAACCCGGCCCTCGCGTCGCGAGAATGCGCTCGTACCGCTCGCCGCTCCCCGACACGATGGCCCCGGGCGCGATCTCGCGCTCGAAGAACGGACGCGACAGCATCAGCGCCTTGAGGTGCCGCATCTGCCCGGCGCCGGGGTCGTCGATGGCCTCGAGCCAGGTATTGCGCGGCGCGTAACTCCCCTTCGCCCCCGCCGTGTGGAACTGCATCACGGCATTGTTGCCGTACGTGTGGCCGAACGCGCCGGCGAACACCGCCCAGTACGCGTAGCGCCGCGCGTCCGCAGCGGTCCAGTACGGCTGCGTCCCGTCGTGCAGGCCCTGCGGAATGTTCTCGTACGACGGCTCGCCGTCGAGGACCGGCTTCGCCGGCGCCTTTGCGTAGTCGTCCACGACGAAGCGCCAGTTGTCTTCGCCGAAGCGCTTGGGCGAATCCGTGTCCTGCGCGTAGTTGCGGTGCCCCGACTGGAACATGTTGAAGTCGAGCCACGGCTCGTCGTGGAACCACGTGGACGACTGCATACGCCCGAACGGATGGAACGTCATGAGGTGGTTCGGGTCGCCCGCGCGAATCGTCCGGCCGAGCGCCCGCCACACCTCGGGATGGATGTCGCCCTGGAGGTCGCCGCCGTTCAACCACACGATGTTCGGCACGTCGCGGTAACGCTTCGCGAGAAACGTCGCGTACGCGACCACGTTGGTCTCGTTCAACTGCCCCGCCTTCACGAGCGAGCCCCACGAGGGCACCAGCGCGAGATACAGGCCGCGCGCGGCCGCTTCCTTCAACACCCAGTCGAGGTGATCCCAGTAGTCGTACTTCGTCTCATCTGCAGGATCGTTGCCGGGCGTCACGAGCGGCGTGCCCGGGTTGGCATTCGCCAGCGCCGGCGTGCCGTTCGGCGACTTCACCTCCGCCGTGTGCAGCACCATCACCTGCAGCACGTTGAAGCCCTTCGCCTGCCGGTCATCCAGGAACCGGATCACCTCAGCCCGGCTCGGCCGGGTCAGGAGCAGCCACGCAGTGTCGGCGAGCCAGAAGAACGGCGTGCCGTCCGCCTGCTGGAGGAATCGATGGTTCGGCGACACGGAGAGCCGGCCCGGTCCTGCCCCGGGGACGAGGGTCGTCGCCAGAACAACGAGAAGACACACCACGAGAGAATGACGGATCCGCATGACGGGGGAGATTGTAGGCCACAATCGCGCGCCAGTCAGCGTTGTACAATGCGCGCCGTGCGACCGAGACTCCTTCTTCTGGCACTCGTCCTGTCAGTGATTCCGCTGGACGCGCAGGCGCCCATCGCCGGCCGACTCAGACCGACGGCCCTGCGGTGCGAGTACGCCGTCGATCCTCTCGGCATCGACGTGGCGTCGCCGCGCCTCTTCTGGCAGGTGACAAGCCCCGCTCGTGGCGAACGCCAGACCGCCTGGCAGGTCATCGTCTCCTCGTCGCGCGAGGCGCTCGACACCAACCGCGGCGATCTCTGGGACAGCGGCCGCGTCGCATCCGACGAGACCGCCCACATCCGCTACGCCGGCGCGCCGCTCTCGTCCTCGCAGCGCGTCTTCTGGAAGCTGCGCGTCTGGGATCGGGATGGCCGGCCGTCCGCCTGGAGCGCGCCCGCCTCGTGGACGATGGGGATCCTGAAGGCGGAGGAGTGGAAGGGCGCGTGGATTGCGGCACCGGCGGCCACCGAAACGTTGCTGCTGCGCAAGGACATCACCGTGCGCGCCGGCCTGCGCCGCGCGGTCGTGCACGTCAGCGGCCTCGGGCAGTACGAACTCACGCTCAACGGCACGAAGGTCGGCAACGACCTGCTGTCGCCGGGCTGGACCAACTACAACCGCACGTCCCTCTACGACACGTACGACATCACGTCGTCACTCCGCGAGGGCGACAACGCCGCCGGCCTCTTCCTCGGCTCCGGCATGTACCACGTCGTCCGCCGAAACCGTTTCGCGAAGTTCACGGGTTCGTTCGGGCCGCTGCGCGCTGTGCTACACCTGCGGCTGGAGTATGCGGACGGCTCGGTGGAGTTCGTCGGCACCGACACGTCGTGGCGCGCGCACGCTGGGCCCATCACGTATTCGAGCATCTACGGCGGCGAGGACCACGATGCGCGACTCGAGCCACGGGGATGGGATCGTCCAGGATTCGACGACCGCCGCTGGCAGGTCGCCGTGCCGGTCATCCGCCTCGAGGACCAGCTGCGCGGCCATTCGGCAGCGACGGATCCGATTCGCGCGATCGAATCGCGCAGGCCGGCGGGCGTTCGCGCGTTTCCCGATGGCACGGCGGTCTACGACTTCGGCCAGAACATGCCGTTCATGCCGCGCATCCGCGTGAGCGGCCCCGCGGGCAGCACGGTCCGCCTGACACCGGCCGAGGTCGTGAACGAAGACGGCACGATCTTCCGAGGCACGATGGGTTCGGCCGCACGGGGCAGTTCGTGGTGGCAATACACCAAAGCCACCGACGGCCCCGAGGACTGGTTCCCGCGGTTCTACTACCTCGGCAGCCGTTACGTGAAGGCCGAGTTCCTTCCGCCGGACGAGGCGCCGCAGGCCGGGCGCCCGCGCCTCGACTCGATCGAAGCGGTGGTCGTTCATTCGTCGGCCGCGCCCGTCGGGACGTTCGCCGCATCGAACCCGAGGTTGAACCAGATCCGCGACCTCGTGCGCTGGGCGCAGCGGTCGAACATGGTGTCGGTGCTGACCGACTGCCCACACCGCGAGAAGTTGGGGTGGATCGAACAGTTCCACCTGAACGGGCCGTCAATCCGCTACGAGTTCGACATGGCGCGCCAGTTCACGAAGGCCATGCGCGACATGGCCGAGGCGCAGACCGACGAAGGGCTGGTGCCGAACATCGCGCCGGAGTACACCGTCTTCAAGGACGCGTTCCGTGGCGCGGCCGAATGGGGCGCGGCGTTCATCCTCGTGCCGTGGCAGCAGTACCTGTTCGACGGCGACATCGACCTGCTGCGGGAGCACTACGACGCGATGACGCGCTACGTCGCGTATCTCGAGACGCGGACGAAGGACGGCCTGCTGTCGGACGGCCTCGGCGACTGGTACGACTTCGATCTCGCGATCAAAGGACGCGCGAACCTGACGCCTCCACCGCAGACCGCGACGGCGTACTACTACGCGGACGTGGCGACGCTGGCGCAGATCGCGCGCGTCATCGGCAAGAGCGACGACGTTGCGAAGTGGCAGCAGAAGGCTGCCGCCATCCGTGACCGCTACAACCGGGCATTCTTCGACCAGGCTCGCGCGACCTACGGCACCGGCTCGCAGGCGTCGGTCGCGATTGCCGTCGCGCTGGGGCTCGCCGACCCGGCCGACGCGACCACGCGCACGATGCTGGACTGGCTGGTGTCGGACCTCGACCGGCGCGGGTACACGACCGCCGGCGACATCGGCTTCCGCTCGGTGCTGCAGGCGCTGGCGTCGCACTGGCGCTCGGACGCCATCTACCGCCTGATCGATCGTGACGACAAGCCCGGCTACGGCTTCCAGATCAAGAAAGGCAACACCACGCTGGCCGAGGCCTGGGACGCGAACTGGGGTGTGTCGCAGAACCACTTCATCCTCGGGCAGATCATCGAGTGGCTCTACCAGGACCTCGCGGGCATCACGGCGGATGCGGAGGGGCCAGGTTTCAAGGCCATCGTCATCCGGCCGCAGCCGGTCGACGGGCTCTCCTGGGCAGAGGCCAGCTACGACTCGCTGCGCGGGAAGGTCTCGTCGCGGTGGGAGCGGAAAGCGGATCGACTGACGCTCACAATCGCGATTCCTGCGAACACGACAGCCACGGTTCACGTGCCGTCGCGCGCCGGGAGCACCGTTACTGAGGGCGGCGTCGACGCGAGCCGCCGCCCCGGCGTCACGTTCGTGCGCCGGGACGGTGACACGGCGGTCTACCGGATCGAGTCGGGGAAGTACGTGTTCGAGTCGCGGTGGTAGATGTGGCGTCGGTCTGGCTGAGGGATAACGCTGCCGGCGCGCGGTGTGTCGGTCCCGCGCTCCGACTCGACACGCCGGCAAACGCGACCTTGCCGGGGATTCGTCCTGATGCAGGCTTGGGGACCCCCCATCCCCAAGCGTGTCACCCCCTCACGGTCGCGTTTGCAGACTGGCGCCGAGCGGCGTGCTCGTAGTCGCACGGACCCGACACACCGCGTCCCGGCACCGCGTCCGTCCTAGCCCCTAGCCCCTAGCCCCTAGCCTCTAGCCCCTAGCCTCTAGCCTCTAGCCCCTAGCCTCTAGCCCCTAGCCTCTAGCCCCTAGCCTCTAGCCCCTAGCCTCTAGTCACGCTGCCCGTACGTGAGCCCGTGGCCGAACGGGAACAGCGTGTCGGCGGCGGGATACGTCGGCGAGTCGGAAGGCTTCGCCTTCACCGCGGCGATACTCTTCGCCAGCGCGAACGGCAGTTTGCCCTTCGGCGCGAACTTGCCCGTCACCACGTCCATCAGCGCGGAGTCGCTGACGCCGAATCCCGCCAGGATCGCGCCGGCGTTCCGCAGTCCGCTCTCGGCATCGATGACGTACGGCTGGCGGAAGTAGATGCAGAGCACCGTGCGCGCCGCGCCCGCCTCTTTCATCACGCTCTGGATGTCCGCCAGCGACGGCGATACCCGCCAAGACCTCGACGCCGCCATCGCCGTGAACGAGATGTTGTCCGACTCCCACGGGAACGGCGCGCCGAACATCAGGTTGTCCACGTTCGTCGGGTCGGTGGCGCCCCAGGGTTTGCCGGTCACCGGGCTCACGTAGGCCGGGTTCGCGCCGGTCGCGGGGTCGTTGCTCTTGTAGGTGGCCGTCACGTCGCGCGGAATCGTCACCTCGACGCGGATGATCGCGTAATCGGCGCCCGCCGCGCTCGGCCGCGTCTCGCCCTTCGCCGTGTCGTAGTCACCGTTGACGACGGTGTAGCCGCCGTAGGCGGGGCTGGAGACCACCTGCGCGTTGAGGCCCATCGTGTAGAGCTTGACGGGCTTCGACGCGGATGTCGCCCGGATCGGCAGCACGCGGTTCGCCCCGGACAGCGCGTTCTGCAGGAGGACGATCGACGCGCGTTGCGCGTCCATCGCTTTCCCGCGGAACGCGTCCTTGCCGACGATGCCGTCGGCCTTGTCTTCGTCAACGTAGGGATTCTCGAACAGGCCGAGCTTGAACTGCTCGGTCAGCAGCCTGACGGTCGCCTCGGTCAAGCGGGCTTCCGACACGAGCCCCGACCTCACGACGTCGATGACCGTCTGCTTGTCGTGGAACCCGGACAGGACGTCCACGCCGGCGTTGACGGCCGCGGCCACACGTTCGGGCACGGTCTTCGACTCGAACCCCCACGCGCGGTCGGCAATGATGCCGGTGTCGGAGTTCACGTACCCCTTGAACCCGAGCTGCGTGCGGAGCAGGTCCGTCACGATCTGCTTCGAGAAGGCCATCCCGATCTGGTCGTACTTCACGCCGTTGTACGTGACGTCGATCGGCACGCCGTAATACGGCATGACGGATGACACGCCGGCGTCGATGGCCGCGATGAACGGCTTGAGATGCGCGCCGAACTGCCCGGACGGGTAGATCTGGTTCTTGCCGAACGTGAAGTGCGGGTCGAGGCCGAGTTCCTGCGGGCCGCCGCCGGGGAAGTGTTTCACCGTCATCGCTACTGCGGTGCGCGGCGTCACGGGCCCGCCCTGGAGGTTTATCACGAGGGTGCGCATGATGGACGCGTTCAAGTCCGCATCCGACGTGAAGCACTCGTGCGTGCGGTACCAGCGGGGCTCGGTGGCCAGGTCGGCCATGTAGCCGTACATCGATCGGATGCCGACCGCCCGCCACTCCTGGCCCATGATGCGCGCGAACTCCGAGATGAGCGCCATGTCGCGTGTCGCCGCGAGGCCGGCTTCTTTCGGCCACTCGGACATCGACCCGGCCTCGGTATTGATGCCGAACCTGGCGCTGCGTTCGTAGTGATTACGGGCGTTGGACTTGAAGAGCACCGGGATGCCGAGCGGCGTGCCTTCGGCGAGTTCCTGGATCTTGTTCGTCCACGTCGCCGCCTGCCGGGGCGTGACCGGGCTGCCCCCGAATCCCGCTCCGCCTCGGCCGCCACGGCCCTCCGTCGTCCCGCCACGTCCTTCGCCGCGGCCTTCGCCGCGCCCGGCACCGCCCCGTCCTTCGCCGCGGCCCTCGCCACGTCCGCCGCGCCCGGCATCCGCGGTCGCGCTGACAACCGCGCGGAAGATGAACCGCGTCATCTTCTGCTCGCGCACGTACGCCTCGGCCGGCTCGGCTACGGCACCGCCAGACCCGGGGTTCAGCGTGTCGATCAGCATCATGCCGGCCTTCTCGTCGAGGCTCATCTTCGACGCGAGGTCGCGCGCACGGGTCCCGGCGTCGAGGCGCCAGTCCTCATACGCATCGAGCGTGCTGTTGCCGTTCGCGTCCTTGAATCGCAGGCCGTCCACCGTCAGCACGGGTTTCACCCGGGCGACGATGACCGGTTGCTCGACGGCGACCGCCGGCTGCTGCGCGGCGGGCATCGCGGAAGGAATGAACGCAGCGAGGCCGAGGGCCAGGGCGGGGAGGACGAAACGGGTACGAAGTGACATGAAGACCTCGGGAGGGCCGGGCTGAAGCCCGGCGCTACATCTGCCGGCCCGACTGAAGTCGGGCGCTACACCTGGTCACACCAGCACAACGTCGATGCCGGCGGCTTCGAGCATCTTGCGATGGTCGGGCGCCAGGCCGGTGTCGGACACGACGACATCGGCGACATCGAGCGGCGCGAGAGGCGTCATCGCGGCACGGCCGAATTTCGAGCTGTCCGCGACAATGATCACCTTGCGCGACACGTCGATCATCTTACGCTCGGAGCCGACGACCAGGGTGTTGTTGTTGCTGAAGCCGTCGGCGGTGGCCCCGCCGATGCCCATGACGAGGACGTCGGCGGCGACGGCCGACAACATGTGCTCGCAGAGCGGCCCCAGCACGATCTCGAGGCGGGGAAAGAGGTAGCCGCCGGTCAGCGTCACCTCTATGTTCCGCGACTCCGCGAACAGGCGCACGATGGCGAGGGAATTGGTGATGACGCGCAGCGAACGGTCGGCCAGGAACTCCGCGGTGGCGGCCACGGTCGATCCGCCGTCGAGGATGACAGTCTGGTCGTTGGCGATCAGTGACGCCGCGCGTTCGCCAATCCGGTGTTTCTCGCCGGGCTGGCGTTCGCGCTGCCACTTGTAGTCCAGCAGGTGGCCGCGCGGCTGCACGGCCAGCGCGCCCCCGTGGACACGCTTGACGACGCCCGATTCCTCGAGGCGGCCGAGGTCGCGGCGCACGCTCGATTCCGACGCGTCGAGTTCGCGGCACAACGTGTCCAGGTCGACGAACTCCCGGTCTTCCAGGAGCTCCCGGATCCTGATGTGACGTTGCGCCTGGTTCACGCTCAGCGCCCCCTGGCCTGCAGCGCCGCCATGACCGCGTCGGTCACGTCGCGCACGAGCCCGTCCATGTCCATTGCCTCACTGCCCGCGCCGGGCGCCGGACTGGCCGCATGTTGCTTGGTGCAGAGGCCGCTGCCCGACAACGAACACGCGCACGGCTGAGGCGGCATCAGCGTGATGCTGTCGCCGGGCATGTTCGGGTCTTCGGCGAGCGGACAGACGTCCGGCGTGAAGCGCGGGTCGGGCAGGCCGAGGCGTTTCTTGATGGCCAGCAGGTCCTGCGTCTTCGCCGGCGAAATGCGACTCACCGGCACGCCGAGCTGGTTGGTCGCGATCGTCAGCGTCCAGCAGTAGGTCTCGAGCACCTCGGCGTACCACTCCGCGTGCGTCACCGTGTCGGCCCAGCACACGATGCCGTGATTGCCGAGCAGCACCGTGTTGTAGTTCGTGACGTACGGCACCACGGTTTCGGCGAACGCCTGCGTGCCGGGCGTTTCGTACGGCGTCAGCGCCACCGCTCCGACGAACACGTCGAACTCC
>CAZJRM010000203.1:0-10095 GCA_964547975.1 uncultured Vicinamibacterales bacterium
CCTCACGCTGTGCGTCTTCACGATGCTCGTCGTGCGCGGCAGTTCGTCGAACTACATGTTCGCGTACTACATGGATCAGAATCAGATTCGCGAGTTCCTCGGCGGCATGGGGTTGACGGGAATTGGCAACGGCCCGGCGACCAGCTGGCAGGCGGTCCTCGACAGTCTCGGCCTGCTCGTCAAGGCGGATGCCTCGAACGCGGCCGCCGTCGGTCTCAGCCTCTTCTTCGTCGTCGGCAGCATCATCCAGATCTTCGGGATCATGGCGTCGAAGCCCCTGGCAGACCGCTTCGGGAAGAAGGCCGTGTTCCTCGCGGGCGTCACGATCACGACGGCAGCCACGCTTGGCGTGTTCTTCGTCGGCCCGACGCAGATCGGACTGCTGTTCTGGCTGGGCATCTTGTGGGCGATTGGCTGGGGCCCGACGGTGCCGCTGTTGTGGGTCATGATCGCGGACGTCGCCGACTTCTCGGAGTGGAAGACGTCACGCCGCGCGACGGGCTTCATGTATGCGGGCATCCTGTTCGCGCTCAAAGCCGGCCTGAGCCTGGGCGGCGCGCTCAGCGCGTGGGTCATCGACGCATACGGCTACGTGCCGAACGTGGCGCAGACGGAGCGTGCCCTGCTCGGCATCCGCCTCGGCTCGAGTGTCTACCCGGCGCTGCTGCTCGGAGTCGTGATCGTATGCCTCGCGATCTACCCGATTGGCAAGGCGCTCAACCTGAAGATCCAGGAAGAACTCGAAGCACGGAGGCGGCAGTATGCATCTGCGTAAGGGATGGAGCCTTTCGTCCGCCGCGCTGGCGGTTGTCGTTCTGGCGTCCGGAGCCGCGCTGCTGGCCCAGTCTGCGGCGGGGCAGCCCGGAACCGTCGAAAGCCTCAAGAGCCTCGCCCCGAAGAGCCTGCTCATCGGCGCCGCGATCAACCAGCGCGTCGGTGATGGGGCCGATCCGGCGAACGCGGCGATCGTCGAGACACACTTCACGACCGTCACGCCCGAGAACCTGCTGAAGTGGGGGCCGATCCACCCCGAGCCGACGCGTTACAACTTCGAGCCGGCCGACCGATTCGTCGCGTACGGCGAACGACACGGGCTCGCGGTCATCGGCCACACGCTCGTTTGGCACCAGCAGACGCCACGGTGGGTATTCGCCGGCGAGTCCGGCGGGCCGGCCGACCGCGAGACGCTGCTGCGGCGCATGCGCGAGCATATCCACACCGTGGCCGGCCGCTACAAGGGCCGGATTCGGGGGTGGGACGTCGTCAACGAGGCGCTCGAAGAAGACGGGACCCTTCGCAAATCACCGTGGCTCGACATCATCGGCGAGGACTTCATCGCCAAGGCGTTCGAATACGCTCGGGAGGCGGACCCGAACGCCGAGCTCTACTACAACGACTACAACCTGTGGAAACCCGCGAAGCTCCAGGGCGCGATTCGAATCGTCAAGAAGCTGAAGGCGCAGGGGCTGCGGGTCGATGCCATCGGCGAGCAGGGCCACTGGCTGATCAACGATCCGCCAAGTCCCGCCATCGACGCGATGCTGTCGGAGATCGAGAAGGCCGGATTCAAGGCCGTCATTACCGAACTCGACGTCGACGTGCTGCCGCGCGACGAAGGCATGTACGGCGCGGACCTGTCGAAGCAGCAGGCGTACCAGGCGTCGACGAACCTGTATCCGAACGGTCTGCCCGACGACGTGCAGGCCAAGCTGGCGCAGCGCTACGCGGACATCTTCCGCGTATTCCTGAAGCATCGCGCCACCGTCGGACGCGTGACGTTCTGGGGGGTGACGGACGCGACGTCCTGGCTGAACGGCTTTCCCATTCGCGGCCGGGTGAACTACCCGCTGCTCTTTGACCGACAGGGCCAGCCGAAGCCGGCATTCAAGGCCGTGGCCGGCGTCCTGAAGGAGAAACGATGAACGCCTCAGAATCGACTCTGCCCTATCGCGACCCGAAACGAACGCCCGACGAGCGCGCGGCCGACCTGCTCTCGCGCATGACGATCGAGGAGAAAGTCGCGCAGATGACCTGCGTGTGGCAGCAGAAGCCCGCGACGCTCGTGGACGAGCAGGGGAATTTCGACGAAGCCAAGGCGCGGCAGGCGTTCGGCGAAGGCCACGGCCTCGGACAGGTGGGGCGAGCCAGTGACGCCGGCGGCGGGCGGACCGCCAGGCAGATGGCCGTACTCACGAATGCCATCCAGAAGTTCTTCGTCGAGAAGAGCCGCCTGCCCATTCCGGTGATCGTCCACGAAGAGTGCCTGCACGGGCATGCCGCGCCGGAAGGCACGAGCTTCTCGCAGCCCATCGGCCTTGGCGCGACGTTCGACCCCGACCTCGTCGAGCGGTTGTACGCCATGACCGCCGCCGAGACGCGCGCACGCGGCGCGCACCAGGCGCTGACGCCGGTCGTGGACGTGGCGCGCGACCCGCGCTGGGGCCGCGTCGAAGAGACGTTCGGCGAAGATACGTACCTCGTGTCTCGTCTCGGCGTGGCCGCCGTGCGAGGGTTCCAGGGCGATGCGACGTTCAAGGGCAAGCAGCACCTCATCGCCACGCTCAAGCACTACGCGGCCCACGGGCAGCCCGAATCGGGCACGAATTGCGGCCCCGTGAACGTGTCGATGCGGGTCCTGCGCGAAACCTTCCTGCCGCCGTTCAGGGCGGCGATCCAGGAAGGCGGCGCCATCAGCGTCATGCCGTCCTACAACGAGATCGACAGCGTGCCCTCGCATGCCAACCGGTGGCTCGTGGACGAGGTGCTGCGCAAGGAGTGGGGCTTCACGGGCTTCACCGTGTCGGACTACTTCGCCATCCGCGAGTTGAACGAGACGAAGACGAACGCCACGAGCCACTACGTCGCGGCGGACGGGAAGGCGGCCGCCGCGATCGCGGCGGTGACCGGCATCGACATCGAACTCCCGGACCGCGACTGCTACCCGTTGCTCGTCGAGCTGGTGCGGGAGGGCGTCGTGCCTGAGTCGGTGATCGACGACCGCGTGCGGCCGATGCTCCGCGCCAAGTTCCAGATGGGCCTCTTCGAAGACCCGTATGTCGATCCCGATGCCGCCGAGCGGATCGTCCGCGACCCGTCGCACCGCGACCTGGCACTCGAAGCCGCGCGCAAGACCATCACGCTGCTGAAGAACGACGGAGCCGTGCTGCCGCTCGATGCGGGCCGCGTGAAACGGATCGCGGTCATCGGGCCCAACGCCGACCGCGTCCTGCTCGGCGGTTACAGCGGCAGGCCGCTGGTCGAGAGCACGGTGCTCCAGGGCATTCGCGACCGCGTCGGTGCGGGCGTCGAGGTCGTCCACCACGTGGGCTGCCACGTCACGATTGGCGGATCCTGGCAGCAGGACGAGGTGACGCCGGGAGACCCGGTGGAGAACCGCCGCCTGATTGCCGAAGCGGCGAAGGTGGCAGCGACGGCCGACGTGGTCGTGCTCGCCATCGGCGACAACGAACAGACCTCGCGCGAGGCATGGGCGTTTAACCACCTCGGCGACCGCGCCAGCCTGGATCTCGTCGGCCAGCAGGACGAACTCGTCGATGCGGTGGCGGCGACGGGAAAGCCGATCGTCGCGCTCGTGTTCTCGGGGCGGCCGGCGTCGATCCGGAACGTCGCGGAGAAAGCCGCGGCCATCCTCGAACTGTGGTATCTCGGCCAGGAATCGGGGCGGGCGATTGCCGAGGCGCTGTTCGGCGACATCAATCCCGGGGGCAAGCTCCCGATCACGATGCCGCGCTCCGTCGGCCACGTACCGGCGTTCTACAACTACAAGCCGTCGGCGCGGCGCGGGTACGTGTTCGACTCGACGGCGCCGCTGTTCGCGTTCGGGTACGGCCTCAGCTACACGACGTTCTCGTTCGAGAACCTGCGTCTCGAGCGGAACGACATCGCGCCGGGCGACTCGACCCGGGTGTCGGTGGACGTCACCAACACGGGCACGCGCGCGGGAGACGAGGTGGTGCAGCTCTACATCCGCGACGTCATCAGCAGCGTCACGCGGCCCGTCAAGGAACTGAAGGGGTTCCAGCGCATCACGCTGAAGCCGGGCGAGCAGAAGACGGTGACGTTCGAGATCACGGCAGACAGCCTGGCGTTCTACGACATCGACATGAAATGGACCGTCGAGCCCGGCGAGTTCAAGCTGATGGTCGGCTCTTCGTCTCGCGACGAAGACCAGCAGGCGATCGTCCTGCGCGTGCGATAGACGGTTGGGTGTTGGGGAGCGGTCGCCCGGCCAATCCCCAATCCCCAATCCCCAGCAACTACCGGTGATCGTAGCCGGCGAAGCGCCGCGGCACCGTAATCGTGAGATCCAGCTCGGCCGCCGCCGGACACGCTCGCTCGGCGAGCGTCGTCCGGTAGGGTGCCAGCGACGCCGCCAGTTCGATAGGAAGGCCGCTCGAGAACGGGATCCGTTCCGGGTCGCGCTGGAGCCGCCCGAGTTCGTCGACCCAGGGGCCGCCGCCCAGGGCCGCGTCGGCGACGTGGCGGCGGATGGCCTTCGCGATCGTCGGAAACACGCGGCCCTCGAAGATCGACGCCTCCGACTTTCGTTCCAGCACGGGCAGCGGCGCCTGGCCCATCAGCCCGAAGTACGCGACCGAGTAGATCCACATGTACTCGCCGAGACCCATCTCCTGCTCGAGGAGCGCCCCGTTCCTGGCGGTCACGTAGTCCCCGAACACGAAGGCCAGCGTCGGTAGCCGACCCGCGGCCGCCGTGACGCCGCCGAAGATCCCGGCGAGGTCCGGTTCGCCACCACGGGCCTTTGCCAGGCGCGCGACGCGCTGGAACGGCTCCGTCGAAGCTGTCACCGCGGCGCACCGGGACTTCAGGGCTCGACGCACCTCGAGGAATCGCGCCATCCGATCGGGCGGGATCGTGCCGTCTGGCGACACGCGATACCTGTCGAGGTCACCGTGCCGCGCCTCGAGCTGCGTGCGAAGGTCGAACGCTCTCGCGTAACCACGATTGGCGAGGAGGGCCGTCATGACCACCGCGAGTACGGCGATCCCGATGAGCAGAACGATGGTGACCAGCGTGAATCGCAGCCATCCGAAGCGGCCGTGAGCCATTGGTCGATCCATGGCTTCGTCCTCCAGTGTGGGGCTCGTTCATTCCGGCAACCGGCTCAGTGCCTCGAGCAACTGCGTGCGATACGTCCGCAGCGCCTCGCGCCCGCGGTCGGTGATCTGCAGCACCGTGCGCGGCATCTTCCCGGCAAATGTCTTCTCGACGCTCACGTACCCGGCGGCTTCGAGCTTGGCCAGGTGCGACGACAGGTTGCCCTGCGAGAGCCCGGTCTCCCGCATGACGTAGAGGAAGTCCGCCTGGGCTACCACCGACAGGCAGGCCAGGATGACCAGGCGTGCGGGCTCGTGCACCAGGCGCTCCACGCCTGCCAGCGCCTGCAGGTCGACGCCGGGATCCCGTTCAGTGGCCATGGGCGGCGTCCTCGGCGACTTCGGGATACCTGCGCACGAACGAGGCCATCGCCGCCGCGCCGGTCGCCATCTGCACGGCCGCGAGCGAAAGCAGGAACAGCGTCAGGCGATCGCTCGGGTTGATCGACGCGCCGAACGGGAAGCGCCAGAAGAAGACGCTGCCGGCGATCGCCAGGATCGCGAACACGGCGTAGCGAGGGAGCCGGCACGCCAGGTAGGCGTAGAGCGACCCGGCGGCGAGGGTGACGCCGGAGACGACCGCGGCCCACGAGGGCCAGTGCTCGAGATTCCAGAGAGAGCCGGTCGCCAGCGTCGAGGCCGCCACGACCCCGAGGGGAAGGATGCCGGCCATCACCGTCGCGCCGAACAGGATGCCCGAAGGGTTGCCGACCGGCTCGGCGTAGCCCGTCCGGCGGCTCGTCAGCCTGGCGTGCAGGGCCTTCCAGGTGGACGTCAGTCCTGCCAGGTAGACCACGAACAGCGCCACGAAGAAACGGCGCTGGGTCGCGATGCCGACGATGAAGGTGAAGAACCCGAGGACGAGGTCGAACGAGCCATCCTCGAAGAGATGGCGGAGCGCACGGCGCTTGAGGGTCCCGACAGGGTCTTTGGTTGGCATGGTGGCCTCGCTTCTTGTCTCCCGTGAAAACTATATTGCGCTGCAAACTACATGTCAATACGAAATGCGAGGCGTGGATGTTCCGCGGCCCCGAAATGGCGAATATCAGACGAACCTCAAGCGCCAGATTCGACCGTCGACGGACCGTCCCGCCCCGTTGCGGGATTCGTCAGAACGAAGCCGGCTGCGGCCTGATGGTGAGGATCACGCGGCGATAGGACGTGAGCGACGGTGTGCCGCTGTCTTCGACCGCGAGGATCACGTGGGCGATGCCCGCCACGTTCGGAGTGATCGTGGCCTTCGGTCCATCGGCGCCGTCGATCGAGACGCGGGGCGCGAGCGACACCCCCGGCCTTCCTCGAACCGCCACGGGCTGCCCTGGAATCCCCATACCGGCCTCGGGGTAGAAGAACCACGTGTAGCGCAGGGCCTGGCCCCGGTCCGGGTCCGATGTGCCGGCTGCGTCGAGCGTGACCGGCACGCCCACCAGCGCATCGACGGCGAGCGGTTCGGTGCCGCGCGCGCCGTTCACGACCACGCGCGGATTGTGATTCGCCGCCGCCGGCTCCTTGATGGTCCAGTCCATCCGGGCCGCGAAGTCGTGCTGGAACGCCGTCCGCCACCGCCAGATCGTCGCCTGGTCCGATGTGTAGGTCTTGCCATCGGTCCCCGTCACCGTGTCGCGCGAGGTGTCGTTCCCCGGGTACGAATCGCCGCCCTGGCTCCAGAACGCCCGCGGCTCGCCGTTCGGCCGCCGCCACACGTAGCGCCCGCCCCAACCCCCGAAGGCCGGGCTCATCGCGCTGCCGAGGCCGTTGTCGATCAGCCCGAGGAACGACGGCGTGTCGCCTTCGTGGATGCAGCACGGGTGTGGATACAGCGCGCCGAGCGGCCCCTTGCTGCGGATGTTCGTCTCGAACCACCCGTCCTCGAACGTCGTGAAGTCGGCGCCGGGCGCATTCCTGTAATACCGGTCGCCGCTGATTCCCGTCCACGTCGCGAGGTGATACTCCTCGCCGTTCTGCGTGGACGGCATCGCGATGTACCGCAGCGTCGGGAACTCACGCCGCAACCACGGCCCCGCATCGTCCTGGTCGGAAATCGCGTAGACCCGCAGCTTCGACACGAGCAGCTCGAGCCGGTCCGGCGTCATCGATGCGCGCGCCTTCGTCAGCGCCTGCGCCAGCGTGTTCGTGCCGCCCCAGGCCAGCACCCACAGCGGCCGCGTTTCGTCCCGTTCGGCCGCGTTCAGGATGAGCGTGGAGCCCGCCGTGTCCTTCCCGTCGCCCACCGCCGCCATGCCGTAGCCGGGTTGACCCGCGACCACCTTCTCACGCAGCGCCGCGGCCGTCGGGAAGCCCGGCGCGTGTTTCAGCAGGTTCGGCTGGACCTTCTCGTACGCGTCGAGCACCGAGAGGATGACGTCGGGCCTGACCCGCGCCTTCATCCAGGTCGACGTCGTCGCGACCAGGCCCTCGACGTCGAACTGGTTCGAGTAGAGGAGGAACCGGACCATCGACATCTGGTCGTCGGGTTCGTTGGCGATGTCCGTCATCACCAGGATGCGCGGGCGGGCGGCGAAGGCGTCGACGCGGGCGCCGGCTGGCGTGTCGACACGCGGCTGGGCGGCAGTGACAGCCGCGATTCCCACGAGTCCGATCGCCAATCCCCACACCCGACCAGGCAGACGTCCCATCGTGTTCCTCCCGGATGAACGGCCGTATGCAGGACGTGGCGAAGGGCTTCAGCCCTGCGGGCACGGCGGCCGAATGGCCCGCCACGCCGTGTCGTTCGCGCCACGCCATTCTCTCCGAAAACACCCCTGCTGTACCCGCTTTCAATCGCGTAGAATCGCACCCATCATGCGTCTACCACGTGCCATCTTCCTGCTGCTCCTGCTTGCCCTCGTCACCGTTCCGCTCCACTCCGCGCCGGTTCCCCAGGCCGGGAACTTCCCGTTCCTGAACCCGGACCTTCCGGACGAGACGCGCATCACCGATCTCATCTCGCGGATGACCCTCGACGAGAAGATCGACGCGATGGCGAACCGGGCGTCCGTGCCGCGTCTTGGTGTCATCGGTTCGCCGCACATCGAGGGCTACCACGGCGTGGCCCAGGGCGGCCCGAGCAACTGGGGCCAGCGCAACCCGACGCCGACGACGCAGTTCCCGCAGGCGTACGGGCTTGGGGCCACCTGGGATCCCGCGCTCCTGAGAAAGGTCGCCGAGCAGGAAGCCATCGAGGCCCGCTACCTCTACCAGAGTCCGACCTACAAGCGCGCGGGCCTCATCGTGCGCGCGCCGAACGCCGATCTCGCGCGCGATCCCCGCTGGGGCCGCACGGAAGAGGTCTACGGCGAAGACCCGTTCCTCGTCGGTGTCCTCTCGACCGCCTTCACGAAGGGCCTGCAGGGTGACCATCCGCGTTACTGGATGACCTCGGCCCTGCTCAAGCACTTCATCGCCAACAGCAACGAAGACATCCGCACCAGTTCCTCGTCGAACTTCGACGAACGGCTCTGGCGCGAGTACTACGCGTGGCCGTTCGACCGGGCGATCGCCGAAGGCGGGTCGAGAGCCATGATGGCGGCCTACAACGCGGTGAACGGCACGCCGGCGCACGTTCACCCCATGCTGCGCGACATCGTGATGCGCGAGTGGGGCCTGGACGGGATCATCTGCACGGACGGCAGCGGTCTCCGGCTGCTGGTCACCGATCACAAGGCGTTCCCGGACCTGCCGACGGCCGCCGCGGCGTGCGTCAAGGCTGGCATCAACCACTTCCTCGATCGCCAGAAAGAGCCGCTGACCGAGGCCATCAAGCGCGGCCTGCTGACCGAAGCGGAACTCGACGCCGGGCTGCGCGGGTTGTTCCGTGTCTCGATTCGGCTCGGGCTCCTGGACCCGCCGGACCGCGTTCCGTACTCGAAGATTGGCGCGCCGGGCGATCCGGAGCCGTGGGCGAAACCCGAAACCAGGATGCTGGCGCGCGAGGTGACTCGCAAGTCGATCGTGCTTCTGAAGAACAGCGCCGGCCTGCTCCCGTTCGACCGCGAGAAGATTCGCTCGATTGCCGTCGTCGGACCGCTGATCAACACCACGCTGCTCGACTGGTACTCGGGGACGCCGCCGTACACGGTGACCCCGCGCGCCGGGATCGAACGCGCGGCGGCCGCGCCGCCTGCCGGCGGGAAGACGGTGTCGGTGGCGTGGGTCGGCGACATGAGCGACGGCGCGCTCGAAGCCGCTCGCACGCGCGATGCCGTTGTCGTGTGCCTTGGGAATCACCCCGAGGGCAACGGCAGCTGGGCACTGGTGTCGTCGTCGAGCGAAGGCAAGGAAGCCGTCGATCGCAAGACGATCGCCCTGCAGCCCGAACAGGAGGAGTTCATCAAGAAGCTCTACGCGGTGAATCGGAACACCGTCGTCGTGCTCATCTCGAACTTCCCATACGCGATGCCGTGGGCGGCCGAAAATGCCTCGACCATCGTGCACCTGACGCACGCGAGCCAGGAGCAGGGAAGCGCACTGGGCGACGTGCTGTTCGGCGTGGCGAACCCGGGCGGCAAGACGGTGCAGACGTGGCCGAAGTCGCTCGAGCAGCTGCCGCCGATGATGGACTACGACATCCGGAACGGCCGCACCTACATGTACTCCAAGGTGGAGCCTCAGTACCCGTTCGGCTACGGCCTCAGCTACACCACGTTCGCCCTCTCGAATCTCGCGGTGTCGAAGCCGGCGCTGACGATGAAGGACGAGGTGGTCGTCAGCGTGGACGTGGCGAACACCGGGAAACGCGAAGGCGACGAGGTGGTGCAGGTCTACGCGCGCTTCAGCGGATCGATGGTCGAGCGGCCGTCGAAGAAGCTGGTGGGCTTCCAGCGTGTCACCGTACCGGCCGGCGAGACGAAGCGCGTGAACATCACGGTGCGAGGGGCGGACCTGGCCTACTGGGACGTCAAGCGCCACGCGTGGGCGCTCGAGCGCGCGACGGTCGAGTTCCTGGTCGGCAACTCGT
>CAZJRM010000204.1:0-10072 GCA_964547975.1 uncultured Vicinamibacterales bacterium
CGTACGGCATCGGTTTCGCCATCTCACTGCCCGAGCAGTGGACCGGTCAGTTCCTGCAGATGGGCGGAGGCGGCCTGAACGGGTCCGTCGCGACGCCCATCGGCGGCCAGAACGCCGGCAGCACGCCGGCGCTCGCGCGCGGCTACGCGGTGGTGTCGACCGACACCGGCCACAAGGGGACCGGCGCCTTCGACGGCTCGTTCATGCAGGACCAGCAGGCGCTGCTCGACTTCGAGTACGTCGCCATCGGCCGCACGACGCTGCTCGCCAGGCACATCATCGAGGCGTACTACAGGAAGCCGCCGCAGCACTCGTACTACGTCGGCTGCTCCACCGGAGGGCGCGAGGCGATGCTGATGACGCAGCGATACCCGCTGTACTTCGACGGCGTCGTCTCGGGCGCGCCGGCGCAGCGGACGGGACTGTCGAACCTGGCCGATCGAACGGTCGCCGTCGCGTTGAACCGCATCGCGCCGAAGGACGCCACCGGCCGCCCGATTCCAGGCGGGGCACTCTCCGACGGCGACCGCAAGGCCATCGTCAACAAGCTGGTCGAGGTGTGTGACGGCCTCGATGGGGTCACGGACGGCATGATCTTCAACACCGCGGCCTGCCGGTTCGACCCGGCGATGCTCACGTGCCAGGGTCCCAAGGCCGAAGGGTGCCTCTCGCCGGAACAGGTGACCGCTATCCAGAAGGGTTTCGCGGGACCGAAGGACTCGCTGGGCAACCAGGTGTACCCGGGCTTCTTCTTCGATACCGGGATCGCGGCCACCGAGGGGATTCCCGGCCTGCTGATGGCCGGGAGCAGCCCCGTCGGGCCCCGAACCCCGCCCGTCGAGCAGGATGTGGACAAGGAAGCCGCCGCGGCCCGCGCGAATCCCGGTGCGCAGATTGGCGACTCGTCCTCGTGGACGAACCTCAGTACGTTCTTCGGGCACCGCGGCAAGTTGATCTTCTACCACGGCGTCAGCGATCCCTGGTTCTCGGCCAAGGACACGATCGACTACTACGAACGGATGACCGCCGCGAACGGCGGAACCGACGCGGTGATGGGATCGAGCCGCCTGTTCCTGTCGCCGGGCATGGGCCACTGCGGCGGCGGACCGGCAGCGCTCGACAACTTCGACATGCTCACCGCCATCTCGAACTGGGTGGAGAAGGATGAGGCGCCGGCCTCCGTGACCGCGACGGGACGCGCCTTCCCGGGCCGCAGCCGACCGCTGTGCGCGTTTCCGTCCTACGCCCACTACAAGGGCCAGGGTGATCCGGAAGACGCGGCGAACTACGAGTGCCGGCGGTAGCCGTCGCGAGCGCACGCGATCTTCGTGTTCCGCACTGACTCAATCTCGCTTCCCAATCAGGGCGGTGACGTAGCCCGGCCCCTGGCTGAACGCGTGCAGCGCCCCGTTGGGTTCGGCAATGAAGACGGTGCCTGGGTAGCGCTCGGCGTCTTCGGTCCCGTATCGATTGGCCGCCAGTACCCACCCGCCAAAGCGGCGCGCCATCGGCCAGTACTGAAACCACCGCACGGTCGGCGGCACCTGAGACGTCACGGAGTAGATCAGGACGTCGATCGCCTGCGCTCGATACTGGGTGATCAGCCAACGGCTGTTGGCATCGGCGCAGATCGCGAGGCCGCAGCGAAAACCGTCGATGTCGGCGACTTGCGCGTTCGGTTCCGCCTTCGTAGTGCCGCTGCCTTCGTCGAGCGAATGCAGGAGCATCTTGCGATGCCTCGCCACGAGGCGACCGTCCGGGGCGAACACCACGGCGGAGTTGTACCGACGACCGTGGTCGGTCTCCATCAACCCGATGGCGAGGTAGACGCGCAGCCGGGCTGCGAGGCGGGCGAGTACCTCGCTCGAGGGCCCTGGAAGCGGCTCGGCGATCCGCGCCTGGTAGCCCACGGGGTCGCGCGCGTAGAAGTATCGACCGAGGGCCGACTCTCCGAACACGATCAGGCGCGTGTCAGGGTGGGACGCCAGGACGCGGCCCGAGATCGCCTCGACCTGTCGGAGATTCCGGGCCTTGTCCTCGAGTCCTTCTGCCGACACGACCGCGACGCGCATCCGGCGAGGCATGCGCGAGACATCGGAAGGCCGAGCTGTCCACAGCCACTCGGTGAGCGTCGGCGGGACCAGGTCGGCATCCGGCGGCGACGCGGTCAGCGCGCGGACGACGGCAAGCGTGGCGATGAGTACTGGCAGTGGCGCCAGGACGAATACCAGCTTGCGACGTCGAGTCATCGCAGCGTTGGACGAGGAGACCGCCCGCCGTGTTCCGCTGGCGCGGCGAACGGTCCGCGTCTACTTGAGGGTGCCCACGAGCGTTTTCAGCCTGGCCCAGGACGCCTCACGCGCCTTCTTGTCGGCTTCCGGCGCGGTCGGACTCGCGCCGCTTCGCATGAAGCCGTGCGCGGCTCCTTCGTACGTAACCGGATCGAAGGTCTTGCCGGCGGCCTTCATCGCCTCCTGCGTCGGGGGAACCGTCGCGCCGATGCGCGCGTCGTTGCCGCCGTAGAACCCGTAGACCGGGGCCTGGACGCGCGGCAGGTCGGCGGCGTCAGGACCGCTGCCGTAGAACACGAAGGCCGCTGCCAAGTCCTTCCGGTTCGTCGCGAACCTGAAACACTGGCTGCCGCCCCACGAGAACCCGACCACGGCCACCTTCCCGTTGCAGGACGAATGGCCCTTCAGGTAGTCGAAGCAGGCGTTCAGGTCCGCGGTGACCTGGTCCGGCGGCAGGGCTCGCACCATTCCGCCGGCCTCGCTCATCGCCAGGTTGCGAGCCGGCTTGCCGTCCGGCGTCATGCCCGAGAGCAGGTCAGGCGCCATGGCGACGAAACCAGCGGCCGCGAACTCGTCGGTGACGGACTGCACCCAGTCGGTCATCCCGAAGATCTCGTGGATGACGATGAGGCCGGGCGCCTTGCCGGCGGCCTGCGGTTGGGCCAGGAAGGCATCGACGGTCCTCGTGCCGTTCTTGACCGTGGTCCATTCCTTCTTGCGCGGAGAGGCCTCGAGCATCGCTTTGGCCCAGTCCTGCGCCACAGCCGTCCGGGCGCCCAGGGCAATCGCGGCCGCTCCGGCGACGCCGTGTCCCAGGAAATGCCGTCTCGACAGTGCACTCATGATCGATGTGCTCCCTGATGTGTTGAACTCGGTTGGAAGGCGCGAGATGCGATCGGGCGCATTCTACACCCGCTCTCCGCAGCATTTCTTGAACTTCCTGCCACTCCCGCAGGGGCACGGGTCGTTCCGACCGACCTCGTTCGCGACCCGCGTCGGCGTCGCTGCCGGCTGGCGCTGCCTGGCCACGAGCCTCGCGAGCGGCTCGCGGCTGTGCCTGAAGAAGCGCTTCAACCCCGCGCACAGGTAGTTGAGCCCGGGCTCTCCGTCCGCCGTGGAGATGAAGCGGTATTTCGGGCAATGGCCGTGGCACATGACCAGGACGTCGCATTCCCGGCACTCGCGGGGCAGGCTGTCGCGTTTCGCGTCGCCGAACGCGCGTTGCGGAGCGCTGTCGAGCATCTCGGCGAGCGGTATCACCCGGATGTTGCCGATCCGATGTTCCCGATCGACGTAGTGGTCGCACGAGAACACGTCGCCGTTGTGCTCGATGGTGGGGATCTGCCCGCACGTCTCGCGGAAGATGCACAACGAGTGATCGAGCCCGACGGCCGGCCGCGCGGCTTCTTCGAAGTACTGCACGCCGATCCGGTCCACGTCTCGCGCGATCCACTCGTCGAAGATCGTGCACAGGAACGTGCCGAAGTCCTCGGCTGACGGCGTGTGCTCGCTCACGCCGCGCTCGGTGCCTGGCGCCGGCTCGACCACCGGCAGGAAGCCGAGGTACTTCGCGCCGATCCCGCGGAAGAACCGGTAGACGCTCCGCGGCTGTGTGACGTTGAGGCTGTGCACGACGCAGAGCACGTCCAGCGACACGCCGCACCGGCGCAGGATCTCGTAACCGCGCAGCGCCAGGTGGTGCGTGGGCTGCCCGCCCTTGTTGACGCGATACGGATCGTGCAACTCCGCGGGGCCGTCCAGGCTCAGGCCGACGTGGAACCGTTCGGCGGCGAGGAACCGTCCCCACTCGTCGTCGATCAGCACGCCGTTGGTCTGCATGCCGTTGCGGAGGGTCCAGCCCGGCGGCGCGTGTTTCCGCTGCAGGGCGATCGCCTTCCGGTAGAAGTCGACGCCCAGCAGCGTGGGCTCGCCGCCGTGCCAGGAAAAGCTGACCTCGGGGCCGCTGCTCGCGGCGAGGTGCTGGACGATGTAGTCCTCCAGCACCTCGTCCGACATGCGAGGCGAGCGGGTGTCGGGGTACAGATCGGCCTTGTCCAGGTAGTAGCAGTACTTGCAGTCGAGATTGCAGAGTGCTCCTACCGGCTTGGCGAAAATCTGGAAGTCGCCCGAGGCTTTGGCCACGATTCGCCTGTCTACTCGCCCAGCGATCCCACCAGCCCGAATCCTGCGCCTGCCGGATCCGTCGCGAGGATGATCCACTCGCCCGTCGGTACCTGGTGTGGTCCCATCAGCACCTTGCCTCCGTGGTCGGTGACGGCGCGGGCCGCGGCCGCGACCGACGGCACGCCGAAGTAGAACAACCAGGCCGTTGGCTGCTCGTCGCCCTGGCGCCGCATCATCGCACCGACACGCTGGCCGTAGTGGTCGATGAAGCAGTACGGGCCCATCGGGCCCATGTCCATCGACTCGTTGAACTCGAAGCCGAAGTGGCGGGTGTAGAACGCCTTGGAGGCCTCGAGGTCCGGACTGGCCAGTTCGTTCCAGTTCACCCGCTGCGAGGCATGCGGGTCGAACACGTCGCTCCCGGCGTCCGGCTTGCCCGGCGGCGGCACGGGAGTCATCACGTAGAGCGGCACGCCCTGCGGGTCGGCCACCATCGCGATGCGGCCGACGGGGAGATCGAACGCGGGCACCAGGACCTTGCCGCCGTCGGATACGATGGCCGAACAAGTGTCATCCACGTTCGGCGTGTAGAGGTACGGCAGCCACGTCGGCCTGGCGCCGTGCTGCTGCATCTCGGCGGTGAGGCGAAGGACGCCGCCGGCTGACCCGCCATCGGATCGCATGACCATACGGTAGTCCATGCCTCCGGCCTGCCCGGGGTCTCCCGCCGCAATTCGCCAACCGACGACGGCCGCGTAGAACGGCGCGACGCCGTCCGGGTCCGGGGTCATCAACTCGTACCAGATGAAGCTACCCGCAGGGTTCGCCATGTCTGTTTTCTCCTGGATACCGCTATTCTGACACGGGTGGCTGGCCGGGGCGCGGGAAGAGGACTCCTCCTCAGCCCGCGCCCGGCACACTCGAACGGCCAGTCTGGCCCTGACGTCACCGCAGAACGGATCCCTCACGTACCCGTCTCGCGTGCGGCCGCACCCGGGGACTGCGTCGCACGCCGGCCCTGGCACGAGCGGAACGCGCCATCACCGCCACCTCCTTCAAGTAGGCCAGCGCCTCGCCTTGCGTACGCAGGGCCGCGGCCCGCGCGCGGATCGCGGGATGCTGCTCGGGCGGCGTCATCTCGAGGTGCTGCGCGAGGCCGGAGCGCAGGGTCGCCGCGAGGTTGCCGTGCGGATCGTCGGCGAGGCTCGCGTCGGGTCGCGCCGCCACCACGTCCGCAATCCTCCGCGGTGCGACGCGAGCCATCGCGCCGCCGGTCGGATCCGGTAGCGTCATCGGCGCGTCCTGGCGCGCTTCCCGACGACGCGCGACGCCGCTCAACCCTCGCACGCTGTTCGCTCGCGGCGTGTAGGTCCCCAGGTGGAACAGATCCATGAGCGTCTTGCAGATCGACGAGTGTTCGTAGACCCGGTGGTCCACGACGTTCCTGTCGGCCAGGGGCGAGATCACCAGCGCGGGCACCCGTGGGCCCAGCTGCTCGAAGGTAAAGCCGTACGCGCGGCCGGTCTCTCCCGTCGCCACCGCCGCTGGCGGCGCCACGTGGTCGTAGAACCCGCCGTGCTCGTCGTAGGTCACGATGAGCATGCTCTTCTCCCATACCGGGGACCGGCGCAGGGCTTCGTACGTGCGCTTGATCAGCAGCTCGCCGGCGCGCGCGCTCCCCAGCGGGTGCTGGGAATTGCCACCCTCGAAGTGGTTGAACACGTCGTAGCTCGGCTCGATGAAGGTGTACGCCGCATCGTAGTCCGCGTCGGCGACGTCCTCGAGGAAGTCCTCGTAGTCATCCACGTCGAAGGTGCGGCTGACGCCGTCGAGTTCCGCGACATTCGGGAACTCGTCGCAGGCATAGATCCGCCACTTCACGCCCTTGTCGCTCAGGCGGCGGAAGATCGAGCCGTGCCTGAACTCGAACCCGCCCCATGGGACGGCGATGGCCGCGGCAATCTCGTCCCACGTGGGCGAATTGTCGAAGTCCCCGGCCGTTGCCGCGTGCATGAACCAGCGGTTCGGCTCCGTCGGGCCGGGCATGGAACAGAACCATCGGTCGCAAACCACGAACTCCCGCGCGAG
Source organism: uncultured Vicinamibacterales bacterium (assembly GCA_964547975.1). Taxonomy (GTDB): domain Bacteria; phylum Acidobacteriota; class Vicinamibacteria; order Vicinamibacterales; family JAKQTR01; genus CAYJPV01. Next base: position 6,504 of record CAZJRM010000204.1, read on the forward strand.
GGCGGTAATCACGGGGACCTGTTCGGGCGTGAAGCAGCGCATCGCGCCATCGGGCAGATCCGGATGCGCACGCGCGAAGTGCGAGACGAAGCCGGCGTTGTTGATCGACGGGTACGGCCGGTCGCGCTGGTAGCGGTGTCCCTCGCCGCAGAGCTGCTCGTTGACGGCAGCAAACCCATGGCCCGGGTCGTAGGGGGCAACGTCCGGCGCGCCTCGGACCACGCGATAGGCGATGCCGGCGCTGGAATTCGACTCTTGACCGCTCAGACCGTCGATCGCGGTCGGCTGCCCGGACTCGGCGTCGGTACCGGTGATGCCGGAGAAGCCAAGCATATGGTCGAAAGAGCGGTTCTCCAGCGCCAGCACGAACACGTGCTCGATCTTGGTGCGGCGGTGATCGCGGACGGGACCGTCCCAGCCGCCTTCCGGCGCCTCGGGCGGCGGGGCGACGCGTCCCCCGACCACATGCCCATCGGCATCCGTGACGATCACTCCGCCGGGCGTTCGGTCCTCGCTGCTGAACTCGAGCTGGGGTTGCGTTGGCGGGGGAATCGGCGGGCTGAGCGCTGGCGGACGGGCGGGCGGGAGTTGGCCGCCGGCGCGCTTGCGCTCCCAATGACTCGGGATGAATGCGCCGTCCTGCACGCTCCCGGGCACCCATACGAACTTCCCGTCACGTTCCCGCTGGAATACCGTCGCGTGCGAGGCCATACCGCCGAACCCGATGGCTCCGAGGTCTTCGCAATCGCTGACCAACGATACCGACACCCCATAGCCCCCAAACTCGTTGGCGTGCTCGTACAGCAGGACGCACAGCCCCGGGGGCACGCGGACGGACCACGCTCGGTCGTTGAAGGACGGGGCGTCGAGGAAACGGGTCTTGCCTTCCTCGAGTGAGAGGCTGTCTCCGTGAAAGCGGGGAGCCGAATACAGAATGACGTGCGCCATGGTGCGTTCCTCCCGTGCGAATATGGTTCAGTCTTCTGGTGACCATCGGCGGGTGTGGACTTGCCGACAGAGAGGTGCCCCGAATTGCCGGCGTCGGTGCGCAACGTTGGCAATGGTCAGGACGGCTGAATTGGTGCGTATGCCCGGTAGGGATTCTCGCACACTCCATCGTTCGGCGTCACAGGCATCTCCAGACCGAATCCTTGACCTGTCCACCGTAGACAGGTTGAGACTGGAGTTTTGGCCGGATGGCCATGGAGACGAACTGTCATGACGCAGGTGCACGGTTCTTGGGAGGGTACCGGCGGGATCGGCCTCGACTTCGGAACGACGAACAGCGCGGTCGCGACGGTCACCGGCGGGCGTCCGGTACTCGCGACGTATCACACGACTGCCGGGCCGACGACCACGTTCCCGTCCATCGTCTATTTCGAGCGGTATCGCGAGGGCACGTACGTCGGGGCCCGCGCCACGGCCGGCACCGCGGCTGTCGAGCGATACCTGCTGGCCGAGAAGAAAGGCCGACTGATCCAGTCACTCAAGACCTGTCTGTCCGACAGGCTCCTCGAACGCTGGACCATCTACGGCCGGTCCTACCGCCTGGAGGAACTGGCGACGCTCATCATCCGCCAGATGCTGACCCAGGCCCAGGCGAACGCCGGGGGCGCGCCACTTCCCGGGCGTGTCGTGGTCGGACAGCCCGTCCACTTCGCGACGAGCCGCGACGAGACAGACGACGAGATCGGCCGCAAGCGGCTGCTCGAGGCGGTGTCGCAGTGCGGGTTCGACGAGGTCATCTTCGAGTACGAGCCGGTAGCGGCCGCGTACAGCTACTCGCGCACACTCTCGCGGGACGAGCTGATCCTGATCGGTGACTTCGGCGGCGGCACGAGCGACTTCTGCGTGCTGCGCGTCGGCCCCACGTTGCACGCCCGCGGCCGGAGACCGGAGGACGTGCTCGGTGTCGACGGCGTCGCCATCGCCGGTGACGCGTTCGACCGGCAGCTCGTCAGGCACCTGGTCGCACCGGCGCTCGGTATGGGCTCGGACTTCGTCTCACCCCCGGACAAGATCCTGCCGATGCCGGCGTGGCCCTACGAACGACTCGAACGCTGGCACCACGTGGCGTTTCTCGACAACCGCCGCGACCTGGAGCGTCTCGGCTACCTGCATCGTCACGCCTTGTGTCCCGAGGCGGTTGGCGGGCTCATCCACCTGGTCCGGGAGGGCCTGGGTTACCAGCTCCACGAAGCCGTTCGCATGACGAAGTTCGAGCTGTCGATGCGGGAAACCGCCGACTTCGTGTTCGATTGCGGAACGGTATCCATCGACACGCGCGTAACGCGGCAGGACTTCGAGGGCTGGATCGGCGACGAGCTCGCGGCCATCGCCGAATGCGTGGACCGGGTGATGATGACCGCAGGCGTCGGCGTCGAAGAGATCGACAGGGTCTTCCTGACCGGCGGGTCGTCGTTCGTGCCCGCGGTGCGAACGATCCTGTCCGATCGGTTCGGCACGGACAAGATGACCGGCGGCTCTGAACTGACGTCGGTGGCGACCGGCCTCGCGCTGCGGGCGGCCGAACTGTGGCCGGTGGAACCAGGCGGCTACTTGCCGAACAGTGAGAGGTCGATGGCGTCGCCCATCAGTCGGTAACCCCGCGTATTCGGGTGAACGTAGTCGCCTGTCAGATCGGCCCTGATCCGAAGGGGGTTCTGCGGATCCTGCACCACCTTCTCGAAGTCGATCACGCCGTCGAACCCCTCCCCCGCGCGGATCCAGCGGTTCACGGCCTGCTGCGTCGCGACATTCTCGGGCGTGTCCTTCACTGAATTCTGAATCGGCAGCAGGGTCGCCAGGATCACCTTGATCCCCTTGGCGTGCGCCCTGGCGATGGCCGCTTTGTACGCGGCGATCAACGTGTCGGCGCTGACGTGTTCGTAGCTGATGTCGTTGATGCCTTCCATGATGACGAGGTGCGTCACGTTGGGCCGATCGAGGACATCGTCGTCGAAGCGTTTGGTCCCGGCAGGGCCCGCCTGGTCCGCCGAGACGAACCGGTTCGAACCGATGCCCATGTTGATGACCGAGACGGGCGTGCCCTCTGCGAGGGACGGCAGGCGCATCGACAGCACGTCGGGCCAGGATCCGTTGGCGTCGGTGTCCGACGCGGCTCCGTCGGTGATCGAATCACCAAGGGCCACGATGACGTGGGTGCTGGACGGTGCAAGCACCTGCAGGCCCGACACGATGAAGACCGAATCGATCGTCGGGCTGTTGTCCCGGTTCCTGCCCTGCGCCAGAGTCCCGACCGGGGGAAATGACGGCTCGGCGGTCAGGTTGCCGGCACCAACATAGCTGGTCTTGAGGCCCGCCGCGTGAAAGCCCGTCGGCCGGTACGGGCCGGGGACGAAGATGCTGATGGCGACATCGGTGTGCTGCGTGACCGCGAACGCGATGGCGTCACTCCAGCGCGTCTCACCGGGCGGGATCGTAATCGTGGCCTGCCCCCCGAAAGTGAGCGCACGGTCCGTCGCGGGGTCGATCGCCGCGCCCTGCGTCCGCATCGCGATGTGCGCGGCACCAACGACGAGCGGCACGTCCGTGAATCGGTTCGTCAG
>CAZJRM010000205.1:0-10001 GCA_964547975.1 uncultured Vicinamibacterales bacterium
GCCGACGTAGTTCGACAGGTAGGCGTTGCTCGCGACATGGTCGGGCGCGACCGCGCCGAGGGCCCAGGTGAGCATCGACGCGAATGCCCCCGACGCCCCGAGCCCGCGGCCGACGAAGACGAAGGCCGCCAGCAGCACGAGCCCGAGCCCGATCCCCGCCACATACGGATTGGCGTACCCGTCTGCCGGCTTGAACGCGCCGTGCTCGTGCGCGTGTCCGTCAGCGGTGTGTGATTCAGACATATTCCGTTACTCCACGGCCGGGCTGAAGCCCGGCACTACGCCAGCCGCTTTGCCCCTGGCCTCTAGCCCCTAGCCTCTAGCCCCTAGTGGATCCTCATCGCCCCGTGCGCCCAGTGGCTCACCTGTCCGGCCGACACGATCACCCATCGCAGCGCAAGCCCGCCGAGCATGACCAGGATCGGCGCGATCGGCGTGTGCTGGATCAGGTGCCGCGCGGCCAGGATCTGGATGAACAGGGGGATGACGATGCCGACACCAATGACGAGCGTCCAGAACGGCGCGGTGTAGGCGCCGCCGAGCAGAAGCTTTGCCGCTTCGACCTGCGGCGCGCTGCCGGCCAGCAGACCGAAGATGAACAGGGCCAGCACACCGAGTTCCGACGCCAGCACGACGTTGTCGATGCGCACGGTCAAGGCACGTTCATCGAGGTCGTTCGTCACGAGGTGCGCGAACGCCGCTGCGGCCGAGAGGCCCGAAGCCAGGAACAACACGCCCAGGGCGCCGCTGTTCCAGAGGGGTCTGGCGCCGAGCGAGCTGAGCAGGATGCCGGTGTAGACACCCAGCGCCACGCCGAGCACCATGCTCGTGACTCCGAGGCCGCGCACGAACTCGCGATGCGCCCGGAACCAGACCGCGAGCGAGGCGACACGCTGGCTCAGGTCCTCGAGGATCACCGGCGGCCTCACGAGCAGCGACACCGTGAGCACCGGGTAGACCAGCAGCAGGATCCACGAGCCCCACGACATCGGCGAGGTCGGCATGAACGTCGTGTAGAGCCGCCAGACGTACCGTTTGTGCTCGAGGTCCAGGAACAGGGCGAACATGCCCAGGCTGAGCAACACGAGCGACAGGCCCGGCAGCGACGACAACAGCGGAGACCGCCGCGTGTGGCGGCCGCCGAGCAGGAAATATCCGGTCAGGATCATGTTCCCGGCGACCCATCCCCCCAGGAACAGGTAGACCGGGATCTGCCAGGCCCACACGTGGACGCTGGGGTCGATGAGGTGATTGTGACGCGTGAGGTCGAGTTCTGGCAGCATGGTCGGCCTCAGTCGAGATAGAAGATGCGGGGCAACGTCCCGGCGGCGGGCAGCAGCGGGTGCGCCTTCCGCGAGTTCAGCACGCGGCTGATCTCACTCGTCGGATCGTCGAGGTCGCCGAACGTGAAGCAGTGGGTCGGGCACACCGACACGCAGGCCGGGTCCTTCCCGTCCTTCAGCCGGTGCACGCAGAACGTGCACTTGTCGGCGTAGCCCTCGGGGTTGACGAACCGCGCGTCGTAGGGGCACGACGCGAGACACGCCTTGCAGCCGATGCACTCTTCGTGCGTCACCAGCACGATGTTGCCGAACGCATCGACGTGGCTGGCGCCCGTCGGGCAGCACGTCACGCAGGGCGGGTTGTCGCAGTGGTTGCACCGCTCGGAGCGGATCTCCAGGTGAATCGTGGGAAACGTACCGACGGACTCGTACGCGATCCAGTCGCGGTTGAACCCCTCGGGGACGTGGTTCTCGGTCTTGCAGGCGACCACGCAGTCCATGCACCCGACGCACTTGCGGGTATCGATGGCCATGCCGAATCGAGCCATGACGCTACGCCTCCGCCTCGATCGTGACGAAGTTGATGTTCATGGCCGTTCCGCCCATCAGCGGATCGGTGACGTAGCGGGTCACCAACTGCGTGTCGTTCACGCCCCTACCGTACGCGCGGCGCAGGCGCACCGCGGTATGGCCGAAGCCGTGCACGGTATACACGCAGTCGGGACGAATCCGCTGCGTGGCCTTGAGCTGCACCCGGTTACTGACGACGCCGTCCTGGTTGCGCAGGCGGACCCATGCGCCGTCGGCGAGGCCCATGCGGGCGGCGACGTCGGCGTTGAGCCAGACCTCGTTCTCGGGCATCATTTCGTGGAGCAGCGGGTTCGACTGCGTCCGCCCGAAGGAGTGTACGGGCGAGCGGCCGAACAGCAGGCGGAACGACCCGGCCGGCGGTTCGGCCGGGCGCGTGAACTTCGGAACGGGGTCGAAGCCTCTCTCCTGAAGCTGTGTCGAGTAGAACTCGATCTTCCCGGACGGAGTCGGAAACTCGGCCGGCACGCCTTCGTCGAAGAAGTTCGGCTGCTTCGCGCCGTGAATGACGCCCTTCTGCTTCAGCTCGGCAAAACTCAACCCGGCCTTCGTCAGGCGCGCGTTGAGGTACTCCTCGACATCGGTCCACGGGTAATACGCCGCGAGCCCCAGCTTCTTCGCGAGTTCGCGCGCGATCCACCAGTTCGGCTTCTGATCGTGCGGCGCCTTCACGACCGGCTGCCGCAGCGCCACGAACGGGTCACGGAACAGTTCCACATTCAGATCGTCGTACCGCTCCAGATACGTTGTCTCGGGCAGCACGACATCCGCCCAGCCTGCCATCTCGCTCGGAATCACGTCCACAACCACGAGGAGGTCGAGACTCTGGATGGCCTTGATCGTCTCGGCCTCGTTGGGCAGCGCCCCCATCAGGTTCGTCGCGTAGGTCATCCAGCCCTTGACGGGATAGGGCTGGCCGGTGATGGTCGCCTCGCGGATCCCGGTCGTGATGGATTCGAGCGCGTAAGGGTACTTTTTGCCGGCGTTGTCGACTTTGCCCTTCGCGGACGCGGGATACGGCGGGTAGGGGTAGCCGGGCACGTCCATGCTGACCGGCGTGTAGAAGCCGCCACGCCGTCCCCAGCTCCCGAGCAGCGCGTTCAGCAGCGCGATCGCCCGGCTCCGCTGGGCATCGTCGCCGTACCAGGTCGCGTGCCGGCCCGGGTGCACGAGCGTGGCTGGCCTGTGCCGCGCCATTTCGCGGGCCGTTTCGCGGATGACGTGCGGCTCGATGCCGGTTTCCGGGTACGCCCACTCGGGGGTGTACGCCGCAATTTCCGCCGCGAAGGCATCGAAGCCGAAGCCATGCGCGGCGACGTAGTCCTTGTCGTAGATCCCTTCGGTCACGAGCACGTTCATCCATGCGAGGACGAGCGCCAGGTCCGTACCGGGTTTGATGGGCAGGTAGTGCGAGGCCTTCGACGCCGCCACCGAGAACCGGGGATCGACGACGATGATCGACGCGCCGGCGCCGATGGCCTCCGCGAATTCCTGCACCTGCGTGTTGTGCATGTTCTCGCCCAGGTGCGAGCCGATGAGCACGAGGCAGCGTGCGTGGCGGATGTCGGTGCGCTCGGGCGATCCCACCTCTTCGCCGAACGTCAGGTGAAAGCCGACGTCCCGCGGCCCGCGGCACTGGGCAAACGACGGCGCCGCGATGTTCGGCGATCCGTAAGCCTTGATCGTGTGCTTGAGGAACGTGCCGCCAATCCCGTGCGAGAAGAGCGCCATGGACTCCGGGCCGTACTGGGTCTTGATCCGGTTCATGCGCTCGGCGATGTACGTCAGAGCTTCGTCCCACGTCGCCTGCGTCCAGACGTCCTCGCCACGTTTCTGACGGCGGATGAGCGGCGTCTTCAGGCGATCGGGATCGTAGTGGGCGCCGACGCCGCCGGTGCCGCGCGGGCACAACCGGCCTCGGCTCAGCGGATCGTCGGGGTTACCTTCGACCTTCCAGAGCTTGCCGTCCTGGACGTAGGCGATGGCGCCGCACTTCCAGAAACAGATGTCGCAAAACGTCGGCACGGTGCGCACGCCGATTTCCGAGCCGGCGCCGGACGCAGCGCCGCCGGACAGCTTCACGAGTTGTCCGACGGCCGCGGTCGCGCCGAGGGTCGCGGCCGAGATCCGCAGGAATCGACGACGGGAGACAGAGTCCATAGGATGGCTCAACGGAGAGATGAACGGGGGCACCCGAACGGCGCGGGCCTGGTCACTGGATTCAGGAATGTCCCGAAACGTGACAGGCCCGCCCCGCAGGCGGATTCTACCGGAAGTTGAGCGTGTAACCGACGGTCACGACCCACTGGTTCATCGAGAGATTGATCGTCTGGCGGCCGGGAACCTCGAGAGGATTCTGGCCCGACACTTCCTTGTTGAACGCGTAGGTCACGGCCGCGTCGAGCGACCCGCGGCCGTTCTTCGCGCTGAAACCGGCCGTGGCGTGCTGTTCGATGACGCCCGGGGCCAGGATGTTGAACATCACTTCGCTCGACCCGATTGGCTGCTCGCCGTACGAGTAGCCGGCGCGCCATGCGAAGGTCTCCGTCGCGCGGTGTTCGATACCGGCCTTGACGACCGTCATGTCCTTCCAGCCGAAGCCCGCGCCTTCGTCCGCGCCGAGCGGCGCCTTCATGAGGTTCGGCAACATCGGGTTGCCGACCGACGCGATCTCGCTGTAGCGCATCTGCTGCACGTCCACGGCGATGTCGAAGGTCTCCGTCGGCGAAAGGCCGATGCCGACCGTCCAGTTCGACGGCACGTCGAAGCCGCCCTGTTCGGCGAAGAGGCCCGCGTACTTGTCGAACGTGCCCATGAAGACCTTCGACTGATACGCCGCGCCAAGCGACACGTACTTGCCGAACTGGCCGCGATACCCCACGCGTACGCCGGCGCCGAGGGCCGAGTCGGTGTCGTTGTTCGTCAGGTTGGCCGCGTCACTCGAGAACATCCCGAAGGCCTGGAGGCCTTCAGCCTTGAAGTACTGGTAGCCGAGAACCGCCGTGACGCCGAGAGAGTGATTCGGGTTGAGCTTGACCGCAAAGGTCGGCGCCACGAACATCTGCGCCATGTTGATGCCGGTCGGCTTCACACCGAACGTGGCGGCGTCGTAGTTCGTGTTCATGCCACCGTTGCCGTACGCCGCGATGCCGAACGCGGCCTTGTCGCCGAGTTTCCACGAGACGCCAAGGTGCGGCATCGGGAAGAGCGGCGTACCGCTCTTGACGGTACCGGGCATGAGGCCGAACGTGCCGGGATAGCCCGAAGGATTCCCGACCACTTCGTACTGGCGACGGGGGTTGAACACACCGATGCCGATCTCGAGGCCGGGCTTCGAGTCGGCCAGCGACGCCGGATTCGTCGCGGGCGAGAGGGGGCCGATGGGAAACGCCACGCCTGCACCTGCCATCCCTTGCGACTTCGTCCCGTAGCCGGGGCTGAAATAGCCGTTCGTCGCCAGGAGGGACACGGGGGCGAGCGTCCACACCAGAGCCAGCACCATCAAGACCGCGATGAGCCGCGTGCGCATTGGAACTCCTTTGCCGGCAGTCCTGTGCAGCCAACGCGGCGTAACAGGCTGTCGAGTATTCAGGGACGAAAATGCACAAGGCAGGCCACGGCCCTGATTCTCGCAAACCGTTGATAAATTGATGGAAATCGTAGTCTGGCTTGCGGGCTACCGAAACATAACGATTCATACTGTTTCAACAGAAATGAAACATTACGCTTCTGGATGAAGCATGCCAGCCGCCTGCATCCGGCGCCACAGGGTGATTCGGCTGATGCCGAGCGCCCGGGCGGTGTCGGCCCGACGCCAGCGGTGGGCCTCCAGTGCCGCTCTTAGTTCGAGGGCGTCCGGCGTCTCCCCTCGCGCCCGGGCGGGACGAGGGACCGGCTGCCGGTTCGTGTCGGCCTGGTGCGCGGCGGAAGCGGACTCGAGTTCCGGCAGATCCTCCGGAAGTACCGTCTGGCCCCGGCACACGGTCACGGCGTACTCCAGGGCGTTTTCCATCTCGCGGACGTTTCCGGGCCAATCGTGCTCGAGCAGGACGCGCAACGCGTCGGGCGAGAAGCGGAGCGCGCGTCCGTGGCGTGCCCCGACCCTGGCGAGGACGACCTGGGCCAGCGGCTCGATATCCTCCCGGCGTTTGCGCAACGGGGGGATTTCAATCGGAACGACTCGCAGGCGGTAGTAGAGATCTTCGCGGAAGCGTCCTTCGCGGACGGCTCGAGTCAGGTTCACGTGCGTGGCGGCGATGACTCTGGCGCGGCTGATACGCGTCTGGTTCTCGCCGAGCCGTTCGAAGGTCCCGTCCTGCAGCACGCGCAGCAACTTCACCTGGAGCGGCAGCGGCAGGTCTCCCACTTCGTCGAGGAACAACGTCCCGTCAGACGCCGCCTCGCAGCGCCCGACGCGGTCGCGCACGGCGCCGGTGAACGCGCCGCGCACGTGGCCGAACATCTCGGCTTCAAGGAGTTCCAGCGGCAGGGCGCCGCAGTTCACCGCCACGAACGGCCCCTTGCGCCGCGGTGACTGATCGTGAATCAGCCTGGCCAGCAGTTCTTTGCCGGTTCCGCTTTCCCCCGTGAGCAGGATGGTGGCTTCCGTCTGGCGGAGGTTTTCCACGAGCGTGAAGATCCGGGCCATCGCCGGCGAACGCGCGTTGAGCCCGCCGATGCTCATCGGGCTGCCGAGGTGGTCGCCCTGATCCTGTTCGGTCGGACGGAGCACGACGACGAACTTGATGGTCTCGCTGCACGACAACGCCGGCTGCTGGGGAAACGGTGCCGTGCTCAGGGACATCAGGCGCGCGTTGCCGTCGCCGATCTGCACCCGGGTGCGCCACCCTTCCCTGCGTTCACCCGCCAGGAGCGCCTGCCGCAGGGGCCCTGACGGGCCAAACAGCTCGAGGCCGAAGACGTCTTCGAGGGTGCGTCCTTCCAGGCGCTGCGACGACCCCGGGCCGAAGACCTCGTCGAGAACGTAGGAACCGTGAATGATGCGGAAGTTGGCGTCCACGCAGACGAACGCCCGGCCGAGCGAACCGAACGCCGCGCTCACGGCGGACCACGCCGCGCGCTCTTCGAGCGCGTGGCGCTCCGCGTCCGTCAGTCCGTGGTGGTCGCCGTCGTCGCTCATCCCGTTCCGCCCGAAAAGGGGGCCTGGCCCCCTTTTGCATTTGACCTAATTCACCCACAGCGGCACAAGTTGGAACCGCTCGACGTCCACGAGGCCCTGGTCGGTCAGCTTCAGCGCAGGAATGACCTCCAGCGCCAGGAATCCCATGGTCATGAACGGGTCCCGGAGCGGCGAGCCGAGCTCCCGGGCGCCGCTCACAGCCGCTGCCACCTGGCGGTGCACGACCTCTACCGGCTCAAGGCTCATCAGGCCCCCGAGCGGGAGCGGGACTTCGGCAAGCACACGCTCGCCGTCCGCCACGACCATGCCGCCGTGCAGTGCCGCGACGCGACGGGCCGCGGTCATCATCGAACGGTCATCCGCGCCGATGACAACGAGATTATGGTGGTCGTGCGCGACCGACGAGGCCATGGCTCCCTGCCGCAGCCCGATCCCGCGGACGAACCCGCGGCCCATCGCCCCGGACGCCATGTGCCGTTCGATGACCGCGATCTTGAGCAGGTCCCGGCCGGGATCCGCGACGGCGTTCCCGTCCCGCAGCGCCGCCGGTTCCACGAGCGCCCGCGTCACCAGCTGGTCGGCAGCGCCAATGACTCGAACGTGCCGGCCCTCGGCGGGAATCCGGAAGTCGACGCTGTCCCAGGCCACGTTCATCGTCCCGCGCAGCATCCGGGCCTGAGGCCTCGGTTCGACCACCATGCGGCCGTCACGGGCGACCAACTGCCCGTTGCGGAAGACCATCCGCGCCACTGGCGCCCGCAGGTCATCGAACACCACGAGGTCGGCGCGACGCCCTGGGGTGATGGCGCCGCGGTTGTGAAGCCGGAAATGCTGAGCGGCGTTCCACGTCGCGAGGCGAATGGCCTGGATGGGATCGAGGCCGGCCGCGATGCTGCGCCGCACCATGTGATCGATGCCGCCGCGTTCGACCAGGTCGGCCGGCTGACAGTCGTCCGTGCAGAAACAGAACCGGTGCTGCGTGCCCGCGTTGACGAGCGGGAGGATCGCGTCGAGGTCGCGTGCCACCGACCCTTCGCGAATGAACACCATGAGCCCGAGGCGCAGTTTCTCCAGCGCCTCTTCGGCGCTCGTCGACTCGTGGTCGGAGGTCACGCCGGCGGCGGCGTAGGCCTGAAGCGGCCGCCCCGACAGCTGCGGTGCGTGCCCGTCGATGACCCGGTCCTGGAACGCGCCAATCTTCTCGAGCACGGCGTCCTCCCCGCCGACGACGCCCGGGAAGTTCATCATCTCGGCGAGGCCGAGCACCCACGGATCCGACTTGAGCGGGAAGAGGTCGTACCCGTGAAGCACCGCCCCGTTGGTCGCCATCCGCGTGGCCGGCACGCACGACGGCGCCATCACATACATGCTGAGCGGCCCGTATTTCGCGCTGTCGAACATGAAGCGGATGCCCTCGAGGCCGAGGACATTGGCGATCTCGTGCGGGTCGGTCACCACCGTCGTCGTGCCGCGGGGCACGACCGCCCTCGCGAACTCCGACGGCGGCACCATGGCACTTTCGATGTGCACGTGAGCGTCGATGAACCCCGGCGAGACGAACGCGCCGGCGAGGTCAATCTCGCGCGAGGCCGGGTAGTCGCCGAAGCCGACCACGTGTTCGCCGGCGAGAGCGACGTCCGTCGCGACGATCTCGCCGCTCAGGACGTTGACCACGCGTCCGTTGCGCAGGAGCACGTCGGCCGGGTCGTCGCCGCGCGCATGACGGATGAGCGACTTCAGGTCCATGACCGACTCCCTGCCCCACCTCAAGGCTCACCGGCCCTGGGCTACTCGGGCAACTGCGTGCTCTCGCGCCGCCACCGGCGGATGGCCGCCGGGCGCTCCAGTTCGTAACGCTTCCGGATCGTGGGGATCAGGTATTCCGAGAACGCCCGATCGAACTCGTACGCCGGCGCCCAGCCCCAATCCGCCCGCGCCGCACTGTCATCGACGTCGGCGGGCCACGAATCGACGATGCCCTGGCGTTTCACGTCGTTCTGGTACGTAATCTCGGCGTCGGGAAACGCCTCGAGGACCACCGCGCGCACTTCTTCGGCCGACGGGTTGAACGCACCCACGTTGTACGCCGTTCGCGTCAGCCGCTCGCGGGGCGCCTCCGCCAGTCTGAGCAGGACTTCGACGCCATCCGGCATGGCCATGAAGGGAATCCGCGTATCGGGCCGCACGAAGCACGCGTACGGCTCGCCCTTGGCCGCCGCGTGAATCATCTCCGGCGCGAAGTCGGACGTTCCGCCCGACGGCACGGTCACGGCAGAAATGAGCCCGGGGAAACGCACGGCGCGGAAGTCCACCTTCCCCGACAACGCTTCGGCCGCCAGTTGCTTGTAGTGCCGGGCGTAGTACCGCCCGAGTTGTTCGCAGTACAGCTTGTTGCAGCCGTACATCGTGCTCGGCGCGTTGTAGTCGTCTTCCTTGACCTTGCCGGCGCGGTCCTTCGTCTCCCGGTCGAGGCCGAAGGCGGCGATGGAGGACGGATAGAGAAACTTGACGGTGCGGCCGTGCGACTCGCCCTGCTTCTGGGCGAACTCGAGGAGGTTCAACGTCCCTTCGACGTTGACCTGGTGCGCTGTCACCGGCGTGAACTCGCTGCGGGTCGAGAGGTAGGCAGCGAGGTGATACACGTGGTCGATGTCGAACTCGGCCAGGATCCGATCCAGCACTGCCGTATCGGTGATCGAGCCGATCACTTCCCGGCTCACCATCTTCGCCAGGTCGGGCTCGAGGTTCCGCACGTCGAGCGTGACGATGGCCGTGCTGCCGTCGGCAGCGAGGCGTTCGATCAGGCCGTGGCCGATCTCACCGCTGGCACCGGTAATCAGGATCCCTGGTCTGCGCACGGGTGTACTCCTCGCCCGCCGCGAGGGCGCCTCGGCGGGATCGTTCTGGAATTGGGGATTGGGGGTTGGGGATCCGGGGGTCTCGAACCCACCCCGATGAAGCAGGGGGGATTATACCAATCCCCAATCCCC
>CAZJRM010000206.1:0-5257 GCA_964547975.1 uncultured Vicinamibacterales bacterium
ACGAATGTGGACTCAGCACTATAACATGCTGGTCCACTCGTGGGAAGAGTCTTGGTGCTACTTCTTGGCCTGAGGAGCCCGTGCCGCAGGCTCTGCGCCATCCGCCTCGCGCGAGGGCAGGCCGAGTTCCTTGCGCACGCGATCTTCGATCGTCTGGCAGACGGTCGGATTGTCGCGCAGGAACTGGCGCGCGTTCTCGCGGCCCTGGCCGAGACGATCGCCGCTGTACGAGAACCACGTGCCGCTCTTGTCGACGATCTTGCGATCCACCGCCAGGTCAAGCAGGTCGCCTTCGCGGGAGATCCCCTCACCGTACAGGATGTCGAACTCGGCTTCGCGGAACGGCGGCGCCACCTTGTTCTTGACGACCTTCACGCGCGTACGGCCGCCGATGACCGATTCACCGTCCTTCAGGCTGCCAATCCGGCGGATGTCGAGACGCACCGACGAGTAGAACTTCAGCGCCCGTCCGCCGGTCGTCGTTTCGGGGTTGCCGAACATGACGCCGATCTTCTCGCGCAGCTGGTTGATGAAGATGAGCGACGTCTTCGACTTCGAGACGACGCCCGTCAGCTTGCGCAGGGCCTGCGACATCAGGCGGGCCTGGAGGCCGACCTGCGCGTCACCCATCTCGCCTTCGATCTCGGCACGCGGCACGAGGGCCGCGACCGAGTCGACCACCACGACGTCCACGCTGCCGGACCGCACGAGCACCTCGACAATCTCGAGCGCCTGCTCGCCGTTGTCGGGCTGCGACACGAGCAGGTCCTCGAGTTGCACGCCGAGCTTCTGCGCGTAGGTCGCATCGAGGGCGTGTTCCGCGTCCACGAACGCCGCCATGCCGCCGAGGCGCTGCGCCTGCGCAATCACCTGGAGGGCAAGGGTCGTCTTGCCGGACGATTCCGGCCCGAAGATCTCGATGACGCGGCCGCGCGGCAGCCCGCCGATGCCCAGGGCGAAATCGAGGCTGATCGATCCCGTTGGAATCGAGTCGATCGGGGCGATGGCCCCCTTCTGGCCGAGGCGCATGATCGCGCCCTTCCCAAACTGCTTCTCGATCTGGCCGACAGCCGCTTCGATGGCCTTGGCGCGCTCGTTCCGTTCGTCTGCCATGTTCGCTCCTTGCGCTCCGCTAATCTCAGTGCGAGTCTGACTATTCTAGATTCGTGCCCGGTCGTCGTCAAGCGAAAATCCGAGAGCCAGTACTTGTTAGTTTCCTATTTGCAATATGTTACGGGCTATGCGACTTTCGCCCCGCTCCCGCGGGCTGACAGTTTCTGCCGCAGACCCGCTTGCCCGAAGGTTGCCGGGATTGCTACGGTGGGAGGATGCCGACCCCGTTCGGACACGCCCTTGCCGGACTGACCGTCGCCTGGACGCTGCTGCCGGGGTCCGCGCCAGGCCCGCGAGACGGCTGGAGCCGGTGGCGGATTCCCGCGGCGTGTGCCGCCCTGGCGGTCGCGCCCGACCTGGACATCCTCGTCACGACACACCGCGCGGCGTGGCACAGCCTCGCGAGCGCCCTCGTCGTTTCGGGAATGGCGTGGGGCCTGCTCACGAGCGCCGGCGGCGCCGCTTCGGCGTTGCGCGCGCGGCTGGCCATTGCCTGCGGTGCCGTGTGGGCCAGCCATGTGGCCCTCGACTGGCTTGGGAAAGACGGATCGGCCCCGTTCGGCGTCATGGCGCTCTGGCCCGTCAGCCGCGACTACGTCATCTCGGGACTGGAGGTCTTCGCCGAAGTCTCGCGGCGCTACTGGGAGCCGTCCCAGTTCGTCTGGGGCAACCTCGCGGCCGTCGCGCGTGAACTCTTGATCCTCGGCCCGATTGCGGCATTGGCGTATTGGAACCGCCGAAGGCCCGGCTGAAGCCGGGCGCTACGTACGCCGTTACCAATCCCCAATCCCCAATCCCTATTCCCGAATCCCTATCGCCTTGTCCCTTGCCCCTAGTAGCTGTAGAAGCCCCTGCCTGACTTCCTGCCCAGATGCCCCGCGGCCACCATGCGCTTGAGCAGCGGGCATGGGCGGTATTTCGGATCGCCGAGTCCCTCGTGCAGGACGTCGAGAATGGCCAGGCAGACGTCGAGGCCGATGAAGTCGGCAAGCGTCAGCGGCCCCATCGGGTGGTTCATCCCGAGTTTCATCACGGTGTCGATCGCTTCCGGCGTGCCCACACCTTCCATCACCGCGAAGATGGCCTCGTTGATCATCGGCATCAGGATGCGGTTGGCGATGAAGCCGGGGTAGTCGGCCGCTTCCACCGCGGTCTTGCCGAGGCGCGCGCACAACTCCGTCGCCACCTGCATCGCGTCGGCCGACGTCGCCTGGCCTTTGATGAGCTCGACGAGCGTCATCAACGGAACCGGGTTCATGAAGTGCATGCCGAGCACGAGGTCGGGCCGCTTCGTCGACGCGGCGAGCGTCGTGATTGAGATCGACGACGTGTTGGACGTGAGCATCACGCCGGGACGGACGAGCTGATCGAGTTGCGCGAACAGCTTGCGTTTCAGGTCCAGCTGTTCGATGGCCGCTTCGACGACGTAGTCGACCTCGGCGAGGCTGCTGACATCGGTCGTGAAGCGCAGCCGGCCGAGCGCGGCGTCGCGTTCCTCCGGCGTGATCTTCGTCTTCTCGACGAACTTCGCGAGGCTCTTCTCGATGGCGGCGCGGCCGCGTTCGAGCGCGGGACTGGCGACGTCCTGCACGATGACGGTGAATCCCGACTGCGCGAAGCTCTGGGCAATGCCGTTACCCATCGTGCCGGCTCCGATGACACCAACGTTCTTGATCATCGCTGTTCCTCGAGGCTCGGCCGGCGCGCGTTCACGCGTCCGGCGTATTGGGGGTGGACGGGGGAGTGGATGGGGCCGGCAGGCGTCGCGTGCGAAGCCTCGGGCCGTGAAGCCGAAGGACGCGGGCGGCCTCTGCGCCGAGCACGCCGCGGAGTCGTCCCACGATCAGGTCGCGCGACCGCTCCAGTTCCTGACGCCAGTGCGGATCGTCCACGCGGACGTCGATGACGCCGCCCGGCGCAGCCGTCGCGCTCGTCGCCCGGGCCAGCGCGGGGCCGACGGCCATCCGCCAGGCGAACTGCACCTTCTCCGGGGACAGCGGTGCCGGCTTGACGAGCCCGGCGACGAACGTGTGCAGGAACGATTGGATGGGTTCCACGGAGTCAATCGGCGAACGCCAAGTGTATCATTCGAACGTGCGACTCGTCCTTGCGTCCGCGTCACCGCGTCGTCAGGAATTGCTGACGGCGGCGGGGTATGTCTTCGAGATCGATCCCGCGGCGACCGACGAGTCGGTCCGGCCTGGTGAAGATGCGACCGCCCACGCGCTGCGGGTCGCCTTCGACAAAGCCCGCGTTGTCAGGGCGCGACGCCAGGGCGCCATCATCCTGGCGGCGGATACGATCGTCGTGGTGGACGGCGACATCCTTGGCAAGCCGCGGGACCGCGCCGAAGCGGCGGCCATGCTCGAACGGCTCTCAGGGCGGACGCACGAGGTTCTGACTGCGGTCGTCGTCTCGGGCGGCCACGAGGAGGTATCCCACGTCGAACGAACCCAGGTGCGGTTCGCGCCCCTGACGCGGGCCGAGATCGCCTGGTACGTCGCCAGCGACGAGCCCCTCGACAAGGCTGGCGCCTACGCGGTGCAGGGACTCGCGGGAAGGTTCGTCACCGAGGTGTCGGGGTCGTACAGCAACGTGGTGGGACTGCCGGTGTCGGTCGTGTATAAGTTGTTGCGAATTATCGGCTTCGACGATGTTCCCCCGTCGCCGGATCGCATTGACCCTGCCGCCGGGCAAGGGTATTCTGGAGGAGTATCGCGAGACTCCTTCACATCATGAACAACAAAGCCCTCAAGATCGCGCTCACGACGGTCGTCCTGGTCGTTGCCCTGGGCGGTCTCCTGTATTCCACCCTCAGCGAAGGGACGGAATACTACATGCACGTCGAAGAAGTGATGGCCGACCCTGCTGCCTGGCAGGGCAAGAACCTCCAACTGCACGGGTACGTGGTGAGAGACTCGATCCTCCGCAAGCGTGATTCCCTCGAGTACCGCTTCAAGATCCAGAGCAAGGGGTCGGTGGTCGACGCCACCTACACGGGAATCGTGCCCGATACGTTCCAGGACGATTCCGAAGTGGTCCTCAAGGGGCGGCTCGAAGACGGCGGTCAGTTCAAGGTGTCGCCCAACGGGGTGATGGCCAAGTGCCCCTCGAAGTACGAAGCGCAAAAAGGACAGGGACGCCCGGGTGCGTAGCCCCGGCATCACCTGCGGTCCTGCGGTCTCCGTGATTCCCATCAACCTACGCGTCGGCTCGGCCCTGCCGCCGGCAGGGCCTCCGGCGGCTCCCGGTAGGTGCACATAACATGGCTACACTCGGTACGTTCCTGCTGTACGCCTCATTCGTCGCCAGCGCCTACGCCATCGCCGTGTCGGTGGCCGGGGCCCGGCGTGGATCCCGCCGCCTGATCGAAAGCGGCGTCGGCGCGTTCTATCTCGTCGCCGCGCTCATGACCGTGGCCTCGGCGGTCATCGTCCGAGCGTTCGTGACGGACGACTACTCGGTCAAGTACGTCCAGCACTACTCGGATCGCCTGCAGCCGCTCTTCTACAAGATCACGTCGTACTGGGGCGGTCTCGACGGCTCGATCATGTTCTGGGTGTTCCTGCTCGCGCTGTTCGGCGCGCTGGCGGTGTACGTGAACCGCGAACGCCACCGGGAGCTCGTGCCGTACGTGGTGGCGATCATCTCGGGCGTGCAGCTGTTCTTCCTGTTCATGATGATCGTCCACAAGAACCCGTTCGAGACGTTTCTCGTGCAGGCGCCTGCGGACGGCCAGGGGCTGAACCCGCTGCTGCAGAACATCTACATGGTCGTGCACCCGCCGAGCCTGTACATCGGCTTCGTGGGGATGACGATCCCGTACGCCTTCGGCATGGCGGCGCTCATCAGCGGCCACCTCGACGATTCGTGGCTGCGCGCCGTGCGCCGCTGGACGATGCTCAGCTGGCTCTTTCTGTCGCTGGGGCTCACGCTCGGCATGATCTGGGCGTACGAAGAACTGGGCTGGGGCGGGTACTGGGGCTGGGACCCTGTCGAAAACGCCGGTCTGCTGCCGTGGTTCACCGCGTCCGCGTTTCTGCACTCGGTGATCGTGCAGGAACGGCGCGGCATGCTGAAGGTCTGGAACGTCTCGCTCGTCGTCGTCACGTTCTTCCTGACGATCTTCGGCACGTTCATGACG
>CAZJRM010000206.1:5267-9967 GCA_964547975.1 uncultured Vicinamibacterales bacterium
GACGCGGTCGGGCGTGGTGCAGTCGGTGCACGCGTTCGGCGAGGATCGCGCGCTGGCGTGGATGTTCACCGTCTTCATGGCGGCGCTGCTGATCTTTTCGTTCGGGTGGATCGTGAAGCGCCTGCCCATGCTGCGCCCCCGCTACGAGATGGATTCGTGGTTCTCGCGCGAGGCGGCGTTCGTCGCGAACAACTGGATCCTGCTCATCTCGGCGCTGCTCGTGCTGTTCGGCACGATGTTCCCGACGATCAGCGAAGCGCTGACCGGCAACCGGCTGACCGTCGGCCCGCCGTTCTTCAACCGCTGGATGACGCCGATCGGGCTCATCCTGCTGGCCCTGACGGGCGTGGCGCCGCTGCTGGCCTGGCGGCGTTCGTCGCTGGCGAACGTGCGCGATCAGTTCCTGTGGCCCGTCGTCGTCACGCTCGTCGTGAGCGTGGCGATGGTGGCGCTGGGGATTCGTGTCTGGTCGTCGGGGATTTGTTTCGCGCTGTGCGCGTTCGTGAGCGTCTCCATCATTCAGGAGTTCGTGCGGGGGGCGGCGGTGCGCAGGGAGTCGACCGGCACCGACCTCCTGACGGCGACGGTCGGCCTCGTGACACGCGAGCGGCGCCGGTACGGCGGCTACATCGTGCACCTCGGCATCGTGCTGATGTACCTGGGCTTCGCCGGCGAGGGCTTCAAACTGGAGCAGCAGGTCCTGCTCAAGCCGGGCGACACGGCCACGGTCGGTCACTACACCGTCAAGAACCTGGCCGTGAAGGTGAGCGACGACGGTCAGAAGCAGATGGTGACGGGCCACGTCGCGGTCTCGGAAGACGGGAAGTCGCTCGGGACGATGTACCCGGCGCGCTGGTTCTATCGCAAACACGAACAGCAGCCCACGACGGAAGTGGCCATCCGGCGGACGCCGGCGGAAGACCTCTACCTCGTCATGCCGGCCTACGAACTGGGCGACCAGTCGATGAGCCTGCAGGTCGTCGTGAATCCGCTCGTGAACTGGATCTGGACGGGATTCGGGTTGCTGGTGATCGGCACGGGGATCGCGCTCCTGCCGGAGCGGGCGTTTGCGTTCGCGCTCGGCCGCGTGCCGGCATCGGCGTAGGAGATCGTGGGGGCCGGCTTCAGCCGGCCCCGTGTTCGTCCGGCAGAAGCCGGACGCCACGCGAGTTCGGTTCTGGAGTTCCACATGAAGGTTCAACGACCGGCCGCCGCGGCCCGACCGAGGCCGAGCGGACTGGGGGGTGGCCACCTGTTGATGGTCGGGGTGCTCGCGGCCACCGCGGCGACCGTCTTCGTGACGCGAGGCACGGGCCCGGTGAACACCGTGGCCGTGGCCGTCGCCGTGGCCACCGTGGGCCTGGCGGCGGCTGCGTTGTTCCGGACGCTGGTGCCGTTCGTGTCCGCAGATGCCGGGGAACAGACCGACATGCTGGCGGGACGGACGCGGGCCGCGCTCGAGCGCGAGAAGATGCTCGTCCTCCGTTCGATCAAGGAGGTCGAGTTCGACCGCGCCATGAAGAAGATCTCGGACGCTGACTACCAGGACATGGTGGGGCGGCTCCGCGTGCGGGCGGCGGGCCTGATTCGCCAACTGGATGGGAACACCGGGTATCGAGCGCTCATCGAACGCGACCTGCAGGTGATGGTCGGCGGGACGGCGGTGCCGGCCCCGGCGCCCGCCTCCGAGCCCGCGAGTCCGGCGCCCGGCCACTGTGCGGCATGTGGCGTGAAGAACGACACGGATGCCCGCTTCTGCAAGGCATGTGGGGCGTCGTTGGAGGTGACCCGGTGAGCCCGCGGCAGACGATCCGAGTCCTCCTCTGCGCGGCATTCACGGTCGTGACGTCAGCCGGCAGCGCGACGGCGCAGATGCCGGACGCGCGCCAGATGTCGGGCATCCCCATGCCATCGCCCGACGTTCCGGCCGGCTCCATCGTCGTGCGGCTCGTGCGCGGCGACATCGCCAACAACATCGCGAATCACGACATCGAACTCCAGGTCGGCGGCCGGACGATGACGGCGAAGACCGACGAGACTGGCCGCGCAACGTTCTCGGGACTGGCGCCGGGGACGGACGCTCACGCCATCGCGGTCGTCGATGGTGAGCGCATCGAGTCCGATCATCTGCAGCTGTCCGGGTCGACCGGGCTGCGAGTGATGCTGGTGGCCGGCGTCGGTGCCGGGAGCGGAGGCGGCGCCGTGCCGCCTCCTCCGGCGGGTGTCGCGGCGGTCGAAGGCGAGGTGGTCTTCGGCGGGCAGAGCCGCATCCAGGTCGAGTTCGACGACGACCGGATCGAGGTGTACTACCTGCTCGACGTCGTCAATCGCGGATCGAGCCCGGTGACCCCCAAGCAGGAACTGACGTTGGTGCTGCCGGACGACGCGCAGGCACCCGCGATGCTCGAAGGGTCGTCCACGCAGGCGCAGGTGCGCGGCCGGGTGGTGTCGATCAACGGGCCGTTCGCGCCCGGTGTCACGCCGGTGCAGGTCGCCTTCGGCCTGACGGGCGGAGCGGCCGCGCGCGACATCGTGCAGGCCCTGCCCGCCCCGTGGGAGCAGGTGCAGGTCATCGTGTCCCAGGTCGGCAACGTCGCCGTGACGTCCGAGCAATTCTCGAGCAACCGGGTCATGCCCAGCGAGGGGCACAACTTCTACCTCGGGACCGGCCCGGCGCTCGCGGCCGGAACGCCCCTGCGGGTGACGTTGTCCGGGCTTCCGACGCGCGGTCGCGCGGGCAAGGTGCTGACGCTGGTGTTGGGTGTGGCGGTGCTGCTGGGGGGGGCGTGGGCTGCCTACGGCGGCCGTCGCCGGAGCGCGGCGGATCTCCGCCGGGACGAACTCGAACGCCGCCGCCAGACGCTGATGGCCGACCTGGCCAGGGTCGAGCAGCAGCGGCGGGCGGGGAGCGGGGATGCCGCCAGACTGACCGCGCGGCACAACGAGCTTGTGGCTCAGCTCGAGCGCGTGTACGGTGAACTGGACGAGCACGGTGCGCCGCTCGAGGCGTAGCACGCCACATCCATGTTGTTCGACTTCGACACACTGACCATCCGCGATGTGTCGCGGCACTTCGGTCGTCGGCGCGCGCTGAATCGCGTCAGCCTGACGTGCCATGCCGGTCAGATTGTCGGCCTCCTCGGCCCGAATGGTGCGGGGAAGTCCACGCTGCTGGGCATCCTGTCGACGCTCCTGGTGCCTTCGTCCGGCGACGTGCTGTACGGCACGACCACCGCCCACGACGGCGGCGCGGCGTTGCGGGGGCGTATCGGCGTGCTCGGCCACGACCTGTATCTCTATCCTGAGCTGACGGCGCGCGAGAACCTGGCGTTCTTTGCGCAGCTCTACGATTTGCCATCGCCGAAGGTGCGTGTAGAACGCGCGCTCGTGGATGCGAACCTGGCGGATCGCGGCAACGACCTCGTGTCGGGGTTCTCGCGCGGCATGCGCCAGCGTCTGGCGCTCGAGCGCGCGCTGTTGCACGATCCGCGGCTGCTCCTCCTCGACGAGCCCTTTACCGGGCTGGACGATGCGTCGGGGCAGGCACTGGTGACGCGGCTGGCGGGCCTGAAGGCGGCGGGCGCGATCGTGATGGCGGCGACGCACGACCTGGATCTCGCCGATGGTCTTCTCGATCGGGCCGCGGTATTGCGTGACGGGCGACTGCTGGGCGTGGAAGAAGGATCCACGAGCCTGCGCGACCGGTATCGGCATGCGCTCGATGCGGCGCGTGTCGTCGGCAACGGAGCCCGCGCATGAGCCGCTTCCTGCGCGTGGCCGGCCTGGTCGTCCTGAAGGACTTCCGCGTGGAGGTCCGCAGCCGCGAGATCCTCTACACGACGTTGTTCTTTGCCGTGTCCTGCGTCCTGGTGTTTTCCTTTGCGCTGGTGAAGGAAGGCAAGGCCATGGAGGATGCGGCGGCGGGCATTCTCTGGATTGCCATCGCGTTTGCGGGCACGCTGGCCCTGGGGCGGACGTTCGAACGCGAGCGGCAGGCCGAGACGTTGCGTGCGCTGATGCTGGCGCCGGCGGATCGGCCGGCCATCTACGTCGGCAAGCTCGCGGGTGTCGTCTTGTTGCTGGCGGCGGTCGAACTGGTGCTGGTGCCGCTCGTTGGCCTGCTGTTCGACGCCGGGTTCTGGACGCGGCCTGGGTGGCTGGTGCTGCTGTTGACCGCGGGCACGGTCGGCTTCGCGTCGGTGGGCACGCTCTTCGCGGCGATGCTGGTGCGCGCACGCAGCCGCGACGTCCTGTTGCCGGTCCTGCTGTATCCGGTGACGGTGCCGGTGATGATTGCCGGTGTGCGCGGTACGTCGGCGTTGCTGCAGGCCACGCCGGATGTCGCGATGGCGCGGTTCTGGCTGTCGCTGCTTGTGTTCTTCGACGTCGTGTTCGTGACGCTGGCATTGTGGACGTTCGAGCCGCTGATGACGGAGTAGCGGGCCGTACGTAGTGCCGGGCTTCAGCCCGGCCGTGATCGTGTCTCTCGTGGGGCAGGGCTTTCAGTCCTGCCATGGTGGAGGCAATGGTATGAAACGATCGACGGTACCGCTGCTGGCTCTGGCGGCGGTGATGTTTGCCATCGCGCCGTGGCTGGTGGCGCGGGCGCCCCTCGAAACGACGATGGGGCTCATCCAGAAGATCTTCTACTACCACGTGCCGTCCGCGATGATGCTGTTCGTCTCGGCGTTCGTGTGCGG
>CAZJRM010000207.1:0-9891 GCA_964547975.1 uncultured Vicinamibacterales bacterium
TGTGGGAGATCGTCCAGGGGCGGATGGTCAAACGCGGCGTACCCGTCAAGAACCTCACGCTCGGGGACATCGAACGCGGCGGCGGCGACATCGTGCGGCGCGTCATCACCCTGCAGCAGGGCATCCCGACCGACACCGGCAAGGCCGTGGTGAAGTTCCTGAAGGACCGCAAGCTGAAGAAGGTGCAGGCCGCCATCCAGGCCGACCAGTTGCGGATCTCCTCGCCGTCGCGCGACGAACTCCAGGCGGTCATCGCGCTGCTGAAGGAACAGGACTTCGGCATCGCGCTGCAGTTCGGCAACTACCGGGAGAACTAGGGCCCGCCCCGACATGCGCGAGTCGGCACCTCGACGCGACGCGCCGCGCCCGTGGGTTCAGGCTGGCCGCCTGACCGGAGGCCGCGCGCTCGTCGCCCTGGCGATCACCACGGGCGTCGTGCTGGCGCTCAGCGCTGCCGTCTTCGATGTCGGCATCTTCGCCGCGGCCTCCGTCGCAGCCCTGCTTCCGCTTCCCCTGTACGTGGCGCTGGCCCTCTGGATCGACCGCTTCGAACCCGAGCCCCGTTCGCTCCTCGCGACGGCGTTCCTCTGGGGCGCCTCGGTGTCGGTCTTCGTCGCGGCCCTGCTGAACGCGCTGGCCGACCGCGCCTTCGGCGAGGCGGCCGGGGCCGCCATCGTCGGCCCGGCCATCGAAGAACTGGCCAAGGGCGCCATCCTCGTCGCGCTCTACCGCCGACGCCCCGACGAGTTCGACGGCATCATCGACGGGCTGATCTACGCGTCCATGGCGGGCCTGGGCTTCGCGTTCGTCGAGAATATCGCGTACTACGCCCGCGCGCTCGCCGATGACGGGGCGGGCGGCCTGGCGGTGACGTTCACGCTGCGGGGTGTCTTCGCCCCATTCTCGCATCCGCTGTTCACGGGGATGACGGGCCTGGGCCTCGGCGTCGCGCGTCAGACGACGAAGCCACCGCTCAAACGCGCGGCGCCGGTGATCGGCGTCGTGGTCGCCATCGCCCTCCACGCGCTGTGGAACAGAGCCGCCGCCCTCGGCTGCGTGTTCTTCTTCGTGTACTTTCTGGTCATGCTCCCGGCCGGCGCCGTCGTCCTGGTCGTTGCCTTCCTGGCGCTCAAGGGCGAAGGACGCGTCGTTCGTGCCCGGCTGGCACCCGAAGTCGCGAGTGGACTGGTGCCTGCCGACGAGTTCGACGGATTGTGCTGCGTGCGCGGTCGCCTGGACGCGGCGGTCCGAGCGTACCTCCACGGCGGGCGCGCGGCTTGGAAGGCCCGCCAGGCGTTCGAACACACGGCCAGCGAACTGGCGTTCCTGCGCGAGCGTGTCGAGCGAGGCCTGCAGCCGCCCGACCCTGAACTGGAACAGGTCTACCTGCGCGAGTTGAAGACCGGCCGGAAGAGGACGGACGTCAGCAGAGAGACGACGAAGCCGGGACCGACGGCCCCGGCTTCAACATAAAGTGTAGCGTCTGGCGCGAGGAACCTACCGCGATTTGCGGCGTCGCGCGGCGGCCGCGCCCCCAAGTCCGAGCGCCAGCAACCCGAGCGTAGCGGGCTCCGGCACGGGTTCGAGAATCTGGTAGCCGTCACCAGGGTTGTTCGTCAGGCCTCCGGCGTTTCCGCCCCACCCGTACGGCGGGTCGGACAGCTTGCCGTCCCCGCCGACGAAGTCAGCGACCCACAGGCTCTCGCCGTATCCGACCGGTTCCTGCCCTGGCCGGTAGTACTTCGAACCATCCACGACGAACTGCCATCCGAGAAAACGCGCTCCGGGATCGATCACGAACGAAAACGAGAACATCACCGTGTCCGCGAGGATGTTCGTCTGGTTGCAGCCGGACTCCCACGGAGTGGCGGTGCAGACCCCCGTCCAGAGGCTGCGTCCCGGCGATGCCTGGATCGTGTTGTCGAACTTGTACGACTGGAACGTCTGAACGGGCTGGTCCGCGATCATGTAGAGCGGATGGGCGTCCACTCCCAGGTGCTCCGAACCCGGCTGCGAGTAGAAATAGGCCAATTCCTGGTCGTACGGCTGCGCCCAGCCATACTGCGCGGGCTCTTCGAACGCCCAGTACTCGGTCCCCGCACCGCTCAGTGTTCCTCCAACGATGGAGTAGTTGCCGCCCTGAACGATGGGCATGGCGCGAAGGGCCCAGAGCCCCCACTGGTAGGTGTCGTCATGCAGCGGAGCCCCCTGCGCCTGCATGATCGTCTTCACATCGGCAGCCGAAAACGACACCGTGATGGGCGCCGCAAGCGCCTGGGCTGACACGCACAGCGCGGCAGCGAACACGAGACACGAGAAGAGGCGGGACTTCACTGCACACCCCCGTAAGCAGACCACCGAGCCTGCCTCGATTATACCCCCGAGTTCGCCACGTGAGCCGGAGCCGCCGGCGGACCATTACGCCGGTTCCGCTCGAATTTGTGCCAGCCCTTGTCACCGGTCAGGAACCTGAACAGCCCCTTGGCCTGTGCGTAAACCAGGATCGGACGGTAGAAGAACAGGTCGAGAGGACCGAGCCACATCAGTGCCGCAGTGCCCCTCAACGTGCCTGACCTCGACACGAAGTCATGCAACAACAAGGCCATGTTCGTCAGGAAGCCGTTGGCGAATGCCACGGCCAGTGTGAACAGCACGAACTGGAGCCAGGTGAAGTCCCCGATCCAGAGCGCGATCGGCAACACGATGACCGACAGGACCTGGAAAACCGGGGCCAGGACCTCCGCAAGCACGTAGTAGGGCATGCCCAGGAGGCCAACGGCGCCGTACTTGGGGTTCAACAGCATCCGCCGATAGTGCCAGACGGTCTCGGTGATCACGCGCTGCCAGCGCTCGCGCTGGCTGATCAGGCTTCGGACCGAGTCAGGGCCTTCGGTGCGGCCGACCGCCTCGCCGAGCGCCAGCACGCGGTAAGGCTGCTTGTTCCGTCGGAAGTGCTCATGAACGCGGAACGTGAACTCGATGTCCTCGCACGTGAAGTTGCTGGCGAAGCCGCCGAGCTTGACGACGACGTCCCGGCGCCAGATGGCGAAGACTCCGATGGTGCACAGCATGAAATCCAGCCGGCTCCAGCCGAGGCGCCCGTTGAGGAACGCCCTCAGGTAGTCGATGTACTGGAACTTCGTCAGCATCGTGTCCTGAGCGGCCTTGGTGTCCAGCCCTTCGCCGGAATTGTCCTCGGGGCGTCGGCTGATGGCCACGTAGCTGGTCAGGCCGACCACGGTCGCAGGGTCGCGCAGGACCAGGCGCATACCGCGCGCCAGGCAGTCCGGGAAGAACACCGTATCCGAATCGACGGTGCAGATGTAGCGGTAGCGCGCCACGTTGAGGCCGGCGTTCAGCGCATCGGACTTGCCACCGTTCTCCTTGTCCACGACGATGAGCCTCGGGTCCAGGCGGCTGACGTACATGCCACGGACCGGACGGCACCTGAAGACGCGCCGGACGAAGGTTTCCCGCGGTTTCAGATCGAACACCCGCGTCAGGACCTCCATCGTGTCGTCCGTGGACCCGTCGTTGACGACGACCAGTTCGTAGAGCGGATACCGCAGGCTCAGCAGCGATCGGATCGCCGACACGATCACGACAGCCTCGTTGTAAGCGGGCGCGATGATGCTGACGGGAATCGTGAACTCGGAGCCTTCGATCGCGTCGTAGTCTTCGTGCCGTCCCTGCCGCGCGAGGAACCTGGCCTCGATCGAGGCGGGGAGGAGCAGCAGCAGGAACGCGCCGTAGACCAGGCACAGGTAAACCAGGCACGCCACCACCGCCCAGTAGACGAACGCGTGCAGGAACTCCATGGTCAGGCTCCACCGGCCGCGTTGGTCCGGACGCAGGACCGCAGCACGTCGCGCGCGTTCGACCGGAGGTCCTCGGGCAGGGCGTTGAGGGCCACCCGCGCCAGGCGGTGATCGCCAGCCAGGCGCAGCTGCCGAATCGTCTCTCGCCGGACGGGATCGCCGGGATGACGGGCTTCTTCGGCCAGCAACCGCTCGAAGGTGCCCAATTGCTGAAGGACCTCGGCGGTGGAGTTCCGCGCGAATCGATCGGGGTGAGTCAGGAACGGCAGCAGGACCGGCTCGACACCGGTGCCCATCTCGACGAGCGCGTGCTTGGCCGCCTCGCGCACCCACCACTGCCGATCGGCGAGGAGGCCGGCCACACCGGCCGCGTGCTCGACGGCCTTGCACGCGCCGAGCGCCCTCGCCGCGTGGGCGCGCACGAACCAGACGGGGTCGCGCAGCGCCTCGGCCGCCACACTCACCGTCACCGGGGACTCCGCGGCGGTCAGCGACTGCAAGGCCGCCTTGCGCACCATGCCATCTGGATCCATCGCGAGGCGTGCGAGCAGTTCCACGGCCCAGGGAGCCTGACGGTATCGCCTCAGCAGCAGCGCGCCCCAGTACCGGCTGCCCCGGGATCCTTCGCTGGCCAGCGGCCTGATGAGGGGTGCGATGTCGAGCGGGAAGCGGTCGAGGAACGTCGCCACGCGGGAAGGTGAGTACGCCCGGATCTTCAGGGCATGAACGAGCGCAGCTGCTGCCTCGGGCTCCCGCATGGCACCGAGCGTCGCCACCGCCGCAGCCACGACCTCCCCGTCCGGCGACGTCGTCGCGCGCGCCAGGCGGGTGACATTGTCATGGGGCAAGGCCAGCGCCAGGATCCTGAGCGCCGTGACCTGCTTCCAGCGCGACACGCGGCCGGAGGTGTTCTCCGCGATCGCCTCGAGCCGAGGCAGCCCGATCGCCGAGACGAGATACTGCGCGATGACCCGGTCGGCCGCCCGCGGGGCGCGTGTCTCGGCCGCCAGGCGATGCACGGCGCCCACCGACGTGCCCGAGAGCGCCTCGAGACCGCTGGCGGTCACCGCCGGGTCCAGCGCGTCACCGGCACCGATCGCGGCCTCCACCCGCGCGAGGATACGCCGCCGGCGATCGTACCGCCACCGCGACCACACGAGGATCGTGCCGGTCACCAGGTAGGCCGTGAACGTGAGCAGCAGCGGCCACATCCATCCGTAGGGCGGCCTCAAAACAGCCTCCTGTAGGCAACCGTGAGGGTCCGCTGTTCGAACGAGGGGTCCTCTCGGGCCATGCCGCCGCCGATGGTCATTTCGTCCCGGCGGGTCAACTTCATGACGAGGCCCCCCCACACGGTCCAGGCATCGGCACGGCCCTCGGGCAGAGAGGCGATGTCGAAGATGCGATCGCCTTTCGCGACCGCCGCCGCCAGTTCGACCCGCGGATGCACGCGCAGGAACGACCGCCCCAGCACGGTCAGGGAGTCACGATCGAGCGTCCGATTGCGCGTTCCGTACAGACGGCCTTCGACGCTGCCGCGGGCGTGGTAGACCGTCAGCGCGGTCTGGGCCTGGTGGATCTCCGCCACACCGAAGTCCATGTAGCGATACCCGACCGAGGCCACCATCGTGCCGATCAGCCGTCGCGACAGTTCCGCGTCCCAGGCCTTCTTGAACCAGAAGTCCGCGTCAGCCGTCGAGGACGCGCTCCCCGCCACGGTCCAGTCTCCGAGGCGGAGAAATCCACCGGTGGTGAAGACGTAGTCCTCGCGGCCCCAGCGCCCGTGCCGCTCGACAACGCCGCGCCAACCACCCTTCTCTTCGTTGGTGTAAGCCAGGTTGAGCGACTGCTGGTCCCAGTCGGTCTCGGTGTCGCCAATCGTGATCGAGGAATGCTCGGCGCCGAACCGCACTGACCACGGGCCCTGTGCGGCGGCATCGATTGGGCACAGACATGCCGCCAGCGCCGCGATCGTGCAGGAGACCAAGTACTGCTGGACGTCCATGGACCGTACCCGGAGATCGGCGCCCCACGCTTCACCATGTCGCCGGGGCGAGGGCCATAGGATACCCGTTCGCGGGCCTTTCAGCCAGCGCTAGACGACATTAGCGCCGATGCGCGGCGCGGACCAGGTCGTCATAGTGCAGGACGCGCACGCCGCGCTCGACGCCGAGGACCGCGGACAGCAGTCCGGTAGCCACATCGGCCCCATGGATGGCACGGAACCGGCGCAGCGGTCCCCGCAACAGCAGATTGAGCGCCGGGGCGACTCCCCGGAACAGCGCCTCGGCCGGCCGCGACTCCTCGCGTCGGCCCAGGAGGAGCCCCGGCCTCGCCAGGCACACGGCCTCGAATCCGAGCGTCGAGACCGCAGCTTCGGCTTCGCCTTTCACTCGAAGGTAGAAGGTCGAGGTATGGACGGTCGCGCCCACCGACGACACGAGGCCGAAACGTGTCGCGCCGCTGCGCCTCGCGAGGCGCGCGAAGGCCACGACCGCGTCGAGGTCGACGGCACGGAACGCCGGCTGCGATCCAGCCTTGGCGATGGTCGTGCCGAGAGCGCAAATAGCGTGGGTACATGTAATCGGCGCGCAACTATCGAGCGCCGACAGATCGGTGGTGACCACTCGGACCCCGGCGTGCGGGGGGGCGAACGGGCGGCGCACCAGGGCAATCGTCTCCGACACCTGGGGCTCGGCCGCCGCGCGAAGCACCTCCCGGCCCACGAGCCCCGTCGCTCCGGCCACCAGCAACGCCGTCTTCACGGGCGCCTCTCTGCGGTCAACGCTTCTGGAACACCACGATACGATTCGTGTTGGTCCCGAGCTTGTTGTTGAAGACACCCCAGACGTTGGCCGTCTTCGTGAACTGCTGCGAGTTGATCAGGATCAGTTCGAGATCGAATCCCGCCTCGACGCCGCAGGGAATCACGGCCTCTTCGAGGCGTACCGATCCGCCGCGCACCTCCCCCACCTCGAACGCCACGTGGCCGCCGGCCTTGACGACACGGTGCAGCTCGCGAAACACGCGCGTCATCTCGGCCGCCCACGTCGCAAGGCTGCCAACCACGGTCAGCCTGACACCATCGGGGTCGATGCCGCAGAACCAGCACCGCAGCCAATTGTCGTACCTGTAGTTCACCACGTTGAGGAACGGCGGCGAGGTCACCACGAGATCCACCGAATCCGAATCGATCCCGGGGGTCGAGTGCGCGGGCCCGGTGAACAGGCGGGCCTGCGATCCGCGGTCGGCGCGCGCGCCGACCAGACTGGTAACGGGCGTGCTGACGTCCTTCAGCAGCGCCCGGGTCTTCTTGTTGATGATCTCCGGCACGTGCCGGCGAGGCGGCTCCTGCCGGCGGGCGTCGTTGATCTTCCGTTGGGCCTGTACCGAGGTCGCCTGGTTCGGCGGGAGGGTGTAGACCGAGAAGAAGCCCGGAGAGTGCCCTGTCAGCCGGTTCACCGCCACCATCCGAATCCACCGATCGACGTTGTCGATCGCGCCACTCCCCTCGCGGTCCAGGAGGTAGACGCGCAGCGCGCAGATCTCCCGGAGGGTCTCCGGATGATAGAACGTCAGCAGATCGGGCGGAACGTCGACGACGCGGGTGAGATCCAGTGCGGCCAGTCGCCGCTTCACCGCTGTGGCATCGGGCGGCGTGAGTCGGGGCTGCAGCAGCACGGCCGACAGCGGGCTCACGTCGTTCGCGCACGGCACCCGGTCCAGAAGCGCGGCTTCGAGCGGCGTCGTGCCGCGCCCTGCGAACGGGTCGTAGACGACGTCGCCGGGCTTCGTGAGGCGGTCGATGAAGAACCGCGGCAACTGCGGCTTGAAGCACGCGCGGTACGAGATCTCGTGCAGGCTGTGAGCGTCGCGCTGCTTGCTGGTCCAGAACTCGTTGACGAACGTCGGCACGTGCGGAGCCCCTGGCGTCACCACCTCGGTGGTGGGCTGGCCCTCCCACCGGAAGGTGCGCACGGCTTCGACGAACCCCGTCCCGCTCATGAGAGCCATCGTCTTTGCCAGAGCCCGGTGATGTCAAGAGCACCGAGGAGTATGACTTCGTGACTAAAGTCGCCGCCCGAGAGGGCTTTGGTTGGGCCATGTTCCGGAAACGGCAGAATCGGAGCACGTGATACATGGCATGCGATCTGCTAGACCACCCTGCCTGGAGAACCTCCTCTTCTCAAAGGACTGACGATGAACGTGAAAGCCCTCAGCGTGTGTACAGTCGTCGTGGCGCTGCTCGGCGCCGCCCTGCCGGCGGGGGCCGGCCCGGTGTCGTACTTCCAGACTGTCGGGAACACCGACTATGCCGTATTCGGTTACGGCGGGATGCGGAATGTCGGCACCGGTTCCATCGCGGTCTCCGGGGTTTCCGGCACCGTGACGAAGGCCGTGCTTACGTGGCACGGGCCGACCAACAGTTCCAACCCGAACGCCAACGCGGCGGTGACCTTCAACGGTACCAATGTCACTGGCGCCAACATCGGCATCTCCGGCGACAACAACTGGAGCTACCTGAACAGCCAGGCGTACTCGGTCGATGTGACGTCGCTCGTCTCCGGGAACGGCGTCTACAGCCTGTCGAACTTCATCAAGGGTGATGCCAATATCAACGGCGTGTCCCTGGAGGTGTACTACGACGATGGCGACGACGCGAACAATCATGACGTCGTGACGTTCCACGGAAACGATTCGAACATCGGCGCGCTGGACCCCTCCGGATGGCAGGCCACGTTGTCGGGCATCAACTACACGTCGGGCGCTGCCGCCGTCCAGATGATCGTGTCCGATGGCCAGAACTTCGGCAACGACGAGCGGACCTACCTGAATGGTGTTCCGCTGTTCGCCGTCGGTCCCTGGTGGAATGGCAACACCACGCCGGCTGGCGCGGGCGGCCCATCCAACGGATTCCTGTGGGACATCCGTAGTTTCGATGCCACCAGCTTCCTGGTTCCCGGCCTGAACACGCTCAACCTGACGACGGACGCTGCGCTGACGGACGCGTTGAGCCTGATCTCGCTGGCGTTCGTCTTGCCGGTTGGCGCCGCCCCGGATCCGGATCCCGATCCGGTGCCGGAACCCGCGTCAATGCTCCTGCTTGGCACCGGCCTCGTCGGCCTGGCGGCGAAGCGCCGCGCCCGGCGCTAGCTGACGCCTCGTTTCCCCCGGAAGTGTTCCGGCGTTCGCCCGAACGCCGGAACACTCTCTCCCCGCCCTGCCCGGTCGCCTGTTCCCTGTCGCCTGTTCTCTCTCCCCCTGGTTAGTAGAAGTCGTGCGACTCGATATCGATGGGCACACCCGCGATCCCTTCGCAGCGTTCGGCGCGCACCGACGTCACACCCTCCTGGTTCTGCAGCAGGCCTTCCACCATCAGGAACGGCTCTTCGAGAATCGCCATCCGCTGCCGCGTGAACACATCGGGCCGGACGATGACATTGGCGATGCCGCTTTCGTCTTCGAGCGTGAGGAACACGAACCCCTTGGCCGTGCCCGGCCGCTGGCGCGTGATGACCGTGCCGGCCACGCGAATCCGCCGCCCGTTGCGCTCGCGCGGCAGGTCGATGGCGCGCAGCACGCCGCGCGCCGACAGTTCCCGCCGCCGCAGGCTCATCGGGTGGGGCCCGATCGTCAACTTCGTCCCGGAATAATCGGCCACCATCCGCTCGGTCTCGGACATGGGGGATAAGGGACAGGGGGTCTCGGCCTGCGGCTCGCGGCTCGCGGCCTGCGGCCTTGCCCCTTGTTCCTTGTTCCTTGCCCCTTCTTCCTCCCATGCCCCAATCCCCAATCCCCAATCCCCAATCCCTTCTTCGAAGAGTTCCCCCGCCGGACGCACTACCTTCTCGATCTGCCACAGCGCCTCGCGGCGATGGTGGCCGAACGCGTTGAGCGCGCCAATCTCGGCCAGCGTCGCCAGTTCGTCGCGATTCACGCCCGCGCGCCTGACGAAATCGTCGAGCGAAGTGAACCGCGGGCGCGGCGGCCCGCTCTGCCAGTCGCACGCACACGTATTGCAGAACCACGACACGACGCCGCCGGTCTCCACGCGCTCGATCATGGACGGGTC
>CAZJRM010000208.1:0-9858 GCA_964547975.1 uncultured Vicinamibacterales bacterium
CCGCGCTCGGTGATCTGCTCGCCCAGCCACATGATGAACGCCGTGCCCGTCGTCAGGGTGAGCACGGTCATGATCCGGAACGCCCAGCCCGGCTCGTACACCAGGGGCAGCCCCCCGACGACGCCCGTCTGGGCTTCGAGGTAGTACGCGATCCCCAGCGACTGGACCACGCTCAGCACAATGGTGCCGTAGCGGGTGTACTGGGTGATCTTCCGGCGTCCGAGGTCGCCTTCCTTCGACAGGCGCTCGAGATACGGCCAGACGACGGTCAGCAACTGGAGGATGATCGACGCGCTGATGTAGGGCATGATGCCCAGCGCGAAGACGGTCACCTTCGACAGGCTGCCGCCCGAGAACATGTCGTACAGCCCGAACATGGTGTTCCGGGCCTGCTCGGCCAGGATCGCCAGCGCCTCGGTGTTCACACCGGGGGTCGGGATGTGATTCCCGATCCGGTAGGCTGCCAGCAGCCCCAGGGTGAACAGGACCCGCTTGCGCAGGTCCGGCACGGAGAAGATGTTCTTGATGCTGTCTACCATACGGTCTCCGCCGGCCTACAACGTCTCGACCGACCCGCCCGCTGCCACAATCTTTTCCGACGCCTTGGCGCTGAACTTGTGCGCCTTGACGGTCAGCGCCACGGCGAGTTCGCCGCGCGACAACACCTTGATCTTCTGCTTGGTGCTGACGAGGCGGGTCTCCCGCAGCAGTTCCGGCGTCACCACGGTGCCAGCCGGGAACTTGGCGGCCAGGTCGTCGAGGTTCACGACGGCGTATTCAACCCGGAAGGGGTTGAAGAAGCCGCGTTTCGGCATGCGGCGGTGCAGCGGCATCTGGCCGCCTTCGAACCCGCGCTTCCGCTTGAATCCGGACCGCGACTTGGCGCCCTTGGCGCCGCGGCCGGCCGTTTTACCGAGACCCGAACCCGGGCCGCGCCCCACGCGCTTGCGCTTGCGGTTTGCGCCCTTCGGCGGTTTCAGATTGCTGAGATCCATAACGTCCGCCCTGCTCCGTTACTCGACCGTCACGAGATGGCGCACCTTGTGGATCATGCCGCGCATCTCCGGGGTGTCCTGCACTTCGATCGTGTGGCGGATGCGGCGCAGCCCGAGGCCGCGGACCACTTCCGCCTGCTTCTTGTTGAAGCCGATCGTGCTCTTCACCAGGGTCACTTTCAGCGTCTTGCGATCGCCACTCATTGTCGCTGCCTCGTCTCTGAAGGGCGGCCCTAGACCGACGCCTTCTCCAGTTCCGCCAGCTCACGGCCGCGCATCCGCGACACCGCGACCGGGTCCTTGAGCGACATCAGCCCCGTGAAGGTCGCGCGAACCACGTTGTGCGGGTTCGCCGAGCCGAGGGACTTCGTCACCACGTTCTGGACGCCTGCCGACTCGAGGACCGCGCGCACGGCGCCGCCGGCGATGATCCCCGTGCCTTCCGGCGCCGGCTTCAGCAGCACGCTGCCCGCGCCGAACCGCCCGGTGATCGGGTGCGGCACGGTGGTGCCCACCAGGGGCACGCGGATGAGGCCCTTCTTGGCCGCCTCGATGCCCTTCTTGATGGCCGAGGGGACTTCACGGGCCTTGCCCACGCCGAAGCCCACCACGCCGTGGCCGTCACCGACCACCACGAGGGCGCTGAAGCTCAGGTTCTTGCCGCCCTTGACGACCTTGGTGACCCGGTTGATGGTCACGACGGTGTCCTTGAGCTCGAGTTGCGACGCGTCAATCTTTTCTCTGGTTCGGAACATCGCGTTAGAACTCCAGCCCGGCTTTGCGGGCGGCCTCGGCCAGGGCGCGCACGCGGCCGTGGTAGAGGAAACCGTTGCGGTCGTAGACGACCTGCTTGATGCCCTTGGCGATCAGGCGCTCGGCAATCATCTTGCCGATGGCTTCGGCGCCCTTGAGGTTGCCGCCCTTCGCGCCGTCCGAGAACGCGCCGGCGATCGAGGGCTCGCCGCTCGAGGCGGCCACCACGGTCGTCCCGGTGGCGTCGTCGATGGCCTGCGCGTAGATGTGCGCCACGCTCCTGAACACGCTCAGCCTCGGCCGCTCGGCGGTCCCGTGGACGCGCTTGCGGATCCGCAGCTTGATGCGGTCCCGGCGATCTTCCTTCGTCTTGATCTTCATACTCGATCGACCTCTACGCGCCGGTCTTGCCGACCTTCTTCTTCAGGACTTCGCCCGTGTAGCGCACGCCCTTCTGCTTGTACGGGTCGGGCTTGCGCATGCGGCGGATGTTGGCGGCCACCTGGCCGACCAGCTGGCGATCCACGCCGGTCACGGTCACGTGCGTCTGCTTGTCGACCGTGATCTCCACCCCGGCGGGGATGTCGTACACGATCGGGTGCGAGTGCCCGAGGGCGAACGTCACCTGGCGGCCCTTCAACTCGGCGCGGTAGCCCACGCCGACGATGTCGAGTTCCTTCTTGAAGCCGTTGGTCACGCCTTCGATGGCATTGGCGGCCAGGCTGCGCGCGAGGCCGTGGAACTTGCCCAGGGCAGGGTCGGCGGACTCGGGCGTCGCCAGGAGCTCGGCGCCCTTCTGCTCGAAGACGATGCCGCGCGGGATCGGCTGCTGCAGTTTGCCCTTCGGCCCCTGCACTTCGAGGACCGAGGCGGCCACCTTGACGGTGACGCCCTTCGGGAGCGGAATCGGTTTCTTTCCAATACGGGACATGGTGTCTTCCTAGTCGGTCGCTACCAGACGTTGCACAGCACTTCGCCGCCGACGCCGGACTTCACGGCTTCGCGGCCCGTCATGACGCCACGGGACGTCGTGAGGATGCTGATGCCCAGCCCGCCCAGCACGGGCGGCACCTGGTCTCGGCTGAAATACACCCGGCGGCCGGGCCGGCTGATGCGCTCGATCCCGCTGATCACGCGCTCGCCGTGAGGCCCGTACTTGAGGAACAGCCGGAGCCGCTTGACGGGCGTCTTCCGTCCTTCGACGGATTCCTCGACGGCGCGGAAGCCGGCGATGTAGCCCTCGCTCTGGAGGATCCGGGCGATGTCGGCCTTGAGGCGGCTCGCCGGAACGTCCACACGCGCGTGCTTCGCCTGCACGGCGTTGCGGATGCGCGCGAACATGTCAGCAATCGGGTCGGTCATGGCTTCTCAACTCTGTCGTGCGTTGCTTACCAGCTGCTCTTGATGACCCCGGCCACCTCGCCCTTGAGCGCGAGCTCACGGAAGCAGAGACGGCAGAGGGCGAACTTGCGCAAGTACGCCCGCGGGCGACCGCACCGCTGACACCGGTTGCGATGCCGGATCGAATACTTCAGCTTCTTCTGTTCCTTGGCGACTTTCGCGGTGGTAGCCATATGCGTGTCAGTTCGTCCTGAACGGCATGCCGATCAACTGCAGCAGCCGCCTGGCTTCCTGGTCGGTCTTCGCGGTAGTGCAGACCGACACGTTCATTCCCCGCGTCTTGTCGACGCGCATGTAGTCGATTTCCGGGAACAACAGCTGGTCCCGGAGACCCAGCGTGAAGTTGCCGCGGCCATCGAAGCCCTTGGGCGACACGCCCTTGAAGTCGCGCACGCGCGGCAGCGCGATCGCGATGAGGCGGTCGAGGAACTCGTACATCTGTTCCCCGCGCAGCGTCACCATGGTCCCGATCGGCATGCCCTCGCGAACCTTGAACTGGGCGATCGACTTGCGGGCGCGCGTGATGACCGGCTTCTGACCGGTGATCTTGCCCAGCTCCTCGGCGCCCGCATCGACGAGCTTCGCGTTCTGCGTCGCTTCGCCGAGGCCCATGTTCACGACCACTTTCGTGATCTTGGGGACAGCCATCAGGTTCTTGTAGCCGAACTCCTTCGTCAGGGCCGGCACGACGTCCTGGACGTACTTGACCTTCAAGCGGCTCATTTGTCGACCACTCCCTCGCACTTCCGGCAGATCCGGACCTTGCGGCCGTCGCCGAGCAGCTTGTGCCCGACGCGGGCCCGGGCGCCGCACTCGGGGCAGACCAGCTGCACGTTCGAGGCGTGCAGCGGCGCTTCGCGCTTCATGATGCCGCCCTTGACGTTCTTGCTGGGGTTCGGCCGGGTGTGGCGGCTGATGAAGTTCACGCCCTCGACGAGGACGCGGTTCTTGTCGGGGTGGACCCGCAGCACGCGACCGCGCTTGCCGGCGTCCTTCCCGGTCGTCACGAGGACGGTATCGTTCTTCCGAATGGGTGTCTGCAACCGTGGCATGGCGCTAAATGACCTCGGGCGCGAGCGAAATAATCTTCATGAACTTGCGCTCTCGCAGTTCGCGCGCGACCGGCCCGAACACGCGGGTGCCGATCGGTTCGTTCTGGTCGTTCACGAGCACGGCGGCGTTCCGGTCGAACCGGATGTAGCTGCCGTCCTTGCGGCGCTGCTCCTTCCGCGTCCGGACGATGACCGCTTTGACGACCTGTCCTTTTTTGACGTTCGACTCCGGCGTCGCTTCCTTCACCGACGCCGTGATCACGTCTCCGAGCCGCGCGTACCGTCCGACCGACCCGCCAATCGGGTTGATGACGGAGATCTTGCGGGCCCCGGAGTTGTCCGCAACGTCGAGAATCGACCGCATCTGAATCATGGCGTACTCCCTGCCCTAGCGCTGCGATTTGCCCGCCGGCGCCACGGCCACGTCGGCGCGGTGGACCACGCGGACGATCACCCAGCGCTTCCGGCGGCTGAGCGGTCGGCTTTCGGCAATGACCACCTGGTCGCCGGCCTTCGTCTCGTTCGCCTCGTCATGCGCCATGAACGTCGACGTCAGGCGCCGCGTCTTCCCGTAGACGCCGTGGCGCACCTGCCGCTCGATCGCCACGACCCGGCTCTTCGCCATCTTGTCGCTGACGACCGTTCCCGTCAGTTCTGTCTTCGCAGCCATAGGTTCCCTACCGTTCCCGCGTCCCTACGCCTTCCGCTTGTCCCGCAGCACCGTGAGCACCCGCGCCAGATCCCGGCGCAGATCCCTGACCTTCGTCGGGGTGTCGGTCTGCCCCATAGCCTTCTGGATGCGCATCCGGAAGATCTGATCGCGCAGATCCTTCTCCTGCAGGCGCAGGTCGTCGACGCTCATCTCGCGGACTTCCTGGACCTTCATGACGCTTTCTCCTCACCGAAGCGGGTGGCGAACCGGGTCTTGATGGGCAGCTTCGCCGCTGCCAGCACCATGGCGCGCCTGGCTTCCACCTCGGTCACCCCTTCCATCTCGAACAGGATCTTCCCGGGACGGACCACGGCGACCCAGAACTCCGGCGCGCCCTTGCCCTTTCCCATGCGGGTTTCCTGCGGCTTCTTCGTCACCGGCTTGTCGGGGAACACCCGAACCCAGATCTTGCCGCCGCGTTTCGTGAAACGCGTCATGGCCACGCGGGCCGCCTCGATCTGCCGGGCCGTCATCCAGCACGGCTCCATGGCCTTCAGCCCGTACTCCCCGAAGGAGACATCCGAGCCGCGCCACGCCTTGCCGCACATGCGGCCGCGCTGCTGCTTACGAAACTTGACCTTCTTTGGCATCAACATGGGTGTGCCACCTCGTCCTTACGCCTGGGCCCGCGGGGCCCGCCGCGGCGTCCGGTAGTCTTCCTCGCGTCCCGTACGCGGCACCAGTCGCTCGCCCTTGTAGAGCCACACCTTGACGCCGATCTGCCCGTAGGTCGTGCCGGCTTCGGCCTGGCCGTAGTCGATGTCGGCCCGCAGCGTCTGCAGCGGCAGCTGCCCGTGCAGGTACCACTCGGACCGCGCAATCTCGGCGCCGTTCAACCGTCCGGACACGCGCACCTTGATCCCGCGCGCCCCGAACCGCAGCGCCGACTCGACGGCCTTCCGCATCGCCCGCCGGAACGCCACGCGTTTCTCGAGCTGCATGGCGACCGACTCGGAGATCAGCTGAGCGTCGAGCTCGGGCTTCTGGATCTCCTGGATGTTGATGAAGACCTCGCGATTGGTCTGCTTCTGGATTTCCTGCTTCAGCTTGTCGACTTCCGTGCCCTTGCGCCCGATGATGATGCCGGGCCGCGAGGTGTGGATGTCGATCTTCAGCTTGTTGGCCGCGCGCTCGATCTCGATCTTCGACACGCCCGCGTGCTGGAAACGTTCCTTCAGGCTGTCGCGCAGCTTGAGGTCCTCGTGCAGCAGCTTCGCGTAGTCCCGATCCGCGTACCAGCGCGACCGCCAGGTCTTGTTGAACCCCAGCCGGAATCCGTACGGGTGTACTTTCTGCCCCACGTCTGGCTCCTACTCCTTCACGGCGTCGCCGCCGGCCGTCTTGGTTCCCCTGCGCGCCCGCGCCGGCGTCGCGGCCGCCCCGGCCGCCGCCTTCTTCGTCCCGCGCGTCGGCGCCGCCTTCACGGCGCCCGCGCGCTCGGTCACCGCCACGGTGAGGTGCGCCGTGCGCTTCACCACGCGGTAGGCCCGCCCCATCGGGGCCGGGCGGATGCGCTTCTGCGTGGGCCCCTGGTCCGCGAAACACGCGGACACGTACAACTGCTCGACGTCGCCGCCAAACCCGGGCTTCTGCTGCGCATTCGCGATGGCCGACCGCAACACCTTCTCGATGTCGCGGGCCACGCGCTTGCGCGAGAACCGCAGGGTGGCCAACGCCTGGTTGACCGCGCACCCCCGGATCAGGTCGAGCACCAGCCCGGCCTTCTGCGCGGACGTGCGAACGTACTTGGCCGTTGCCTGCGCTGCAATCATGGCTAGCTACCCGCCTTGCCGCCCGCGGCCGCGGCCGCCGCGGCCTTCTCGGTCTTGCTCGTGTGGCCCTTGAACGTCCGGGTCGGGGCGAACTCGCCGAGCTTGTGCCCGACCATGTTCTCCGTCACGTACACCGGGATGAACTTCTTGCCGTTGTGCACCGCCAGCGTGTGCCCCAGCATTTCCGGGATCACCGTCGATCGGCGCGACCAGGTCTTGATGACCTTCTTTTCGCCGGCCCGGTTCATCGCCTCCACCTTCTCGAGAAGGGGCGTGTCGACGAACGGACCTTTCTTCAGGGATCTGCTCATAACGAACCTGCGCTACTTGGATCGCCGCTGGATGATGAACGGATCCGTCGACTTGCGGTTCCGCGTCTTGTAGCCCTTGGTGGGCATGCCCCACGGCGTCACCGGGTGACGACCGCCGGAGGTCTTGCCCTCACCGCCGCCGAGCGGGTGGTCGACAGGGTTCATGGCGACACCGCGCACGTGCGGCCGCTTGCCCAGCCAGCGAGAGCGGCCCGCCTTGCCCAGCGACACGTTCTCGTGATCCAGGTTGCCCACCTGGCCCACCGTCGCCCGGCACTCGATGTTGATGCGGCGGGTTTCGCCCGACGGCATCTTCACCGACGCGTACTCACCCTCTTTCGCCACCAGCTGCACGGACGAACCGGCGCTGCGGGCGATCTGGCCGCCCTTGCCCGGGCGCAGTTCCACGTTGTGGATCTGGGTACCCAGGGGGATGTTCTTCAGCGGCAGCGCGTTCCCCGGCAGGATGTCCACGCTGTCGCCGGCCACGATGCTGTCGCCCACCTTCAGCCCGGAGGGCTGCAGGATGTAGCGCTTCTCGCCGTCGGCGTACTGCACGAGGGCAATCCGGGCGGATCGGTTCGGGTCGTACTCGACCGTCACGATCTTGCCGGGAATGTCGAACTTGTCCCGCTTGAAGTCGATCAGCCGGTACAGCCGCCGGTGACCGCCGCCGCGCCACCACATCGAGACTTCACCGTGGTTGTTGCGGCCGCCGGACTTCTTCAGCGTTTCCGTCAGCGGCTTGTGCGGCCGCGGCGTCGTGATGTCCGAATAGTCCTGCACCGTCTGGAAGCGGCGCCCGGGCGATGTCGGTTTGTAACTGCGGATAGCCATTGCTCCACCCCAGCTCTACGCGCCTTCCAGGAACTCCGGCAGCTTCTCGCCGTCACGGAGCCGGACGTACGCCTTCTTCCAGTCGGGCCGGCGACCAGCGAAACGTCCCTGTCGCTTGACCTTGCCGTGCGCGAGAGCGACCCGCACGGAGGCCACCTTCGCGCCGAACAGCTGTTCGACCGCGCGCTTGATATCGATCTTGTTGGCGTCGCGGGCCACGTCGAAGACGATCGTCTTTCCGTCTTCGCGGAGGATCGAGGTCTTCTCGGTGACGAGCGGCCGCCGGATCACGTCGGTGACGTTCATGATCCCAGCACCTCCTGCAGCCGCTCGACGGCGGCCTTGGTCGCGACCACGCACTGGGCGTGCGCCACGTCCCGCGCCCGCACGCGGCCCGACGGCACGCACACGGTCTTGTCGAGATTGCGCAGCGCCCGGGCGAAGGTCTCGGCCGGATTGATGTCCAGCACCAGCGTGTTGCCGGCCGCGCCAAGGCGCCCCAGCATCTCCGCCGCCGCCTTCGTCTTCTCGACCGGCGCGAAGGCGTCGACCACGATCACGGCCCCCGCCTGCAGCTTGGCCGCCAGCGCCTGCCGCAGCGCGCCCCGTTCCGCCTTGCGCGGGATGTCGTATTCGTAACTGCGCGGCTGCGGTCCGAACACCGTGCCGCCCTTGCGCCACAGCGGGCTGCGGGCTTCACCGGCCTGCGCGCGACCCGTGCCCTTCTGCTTGTAGGGCTTCTTGCCGGTGCCGCTGACCAGGCCGCGCGACTTGGTGGCGTGCGTGCCGCGGCGAGCCGCCGCGTTGTCGCGCACCACCGCCTGCCACACGACGTCGGCCTTCACGCGCCCGGCGAACACGTCGTCACGCAGCTCGAGCGCGCCGATCTTCTCGTTCTGAGCGTTGACAATATCGAGGGTCATGGCTACTTCTTGCCCTTCTTGACCTTCTGGGTCTGCGGCTGCGGCTCGGGCTTCGGCGCCACGGCCTTGCGGATGACCACGTAGGATCCCCGCGCGCCAGGCACGGCGCCCTTGAGCATGATCAGGTGCTGCTCGCCGTCGATCCGCTCCACCTTCAGGTTCAGCGTCGTCACACGTTCGTCGCCCATGTGACCTGCCGCCCGCATGCCCTTCTGCACCCGCGACGGGTAGGACGAGGCGCCGATCGAACCGGGTGCGCGGTGAAACATCGACCCGTGGGTCGCGGCGCCGCCAGCGAAATGGTGGCGCTTCACGACGCCCTGGAAGCCGTGTCCGCGGCTGCGGCCGATGACATCCACGCGCTCGCCGCCCTTGAACACCGCCGCCACGAGCACCTGGTCGCCAGCCTTCGGCGTCTCCGCGCCCTTCGCCACCGCCACTTCGCGGCGCACGCGGGTCGGCGGTACGCCGGCCTTCTTGTAGGTGCCGGCCACGGCCTTGGTGACCTTCGCCGGCTTCTCTTCCACGAAGCCGAGCTGCACCGACTCGTAGCCGTCCTTGGTGACGGACTTCGCCTGCACGACCACACACGGACCGGCCTTGATGACCGTGACCGGCTGCACCGTCCCATCCGGGGCGAACAGCTGGGTCATGCCGACCTTCTTGCCGATGATTGCTGTGACCATGGTCACTTGCTACCCTTCCCGAACGCCTTGATCTCCACATCGACGCCCGCCGGCAGGTCCAGCTTCATGAGCGCGTCGACGGTCTGCGAGGTCGGCTCGAAGATGTCGATGAGCCGCTTGTGGGTCCGGACTTCGAACTGCTCGCGCGACTTCTTGTCGACGTGCGGCGAACGGTTCACCGTCCACTTGTTGAGCTCGGTCGGCAGCGGAACCGGACCGGCCAGGCGCGCGCCCGTCCGCTTCGCGGTCTCCACGATTTCCGCGGTCGACTGGTCGAGCACGCGGTAGTCGTAGGCCTTCAGACGGATCCGAATCTTGTCGCCAAATGCTGTTGCCATATCTGTGTCTCGCCGGGGTTGGAATCCCCAGTCCTACGCCAGGATCTCGGTAATGGTGCCGGCCCCGACCGTGCGGCC
>CAZJRM010000209.1:0-9680 GCA_964547975.1 uncultured Vicinamibacterales bacterium
CGCGGGCCGCGGCGGCGCGGATGCCTCGGCGGCCGCCGACAGCGTCGACCAGCGCCTGCTGCAGTGGATGGATGCCGAGAAGATCGACGGCTTCGCGCCGTGGACGACGTTCACGCACCCGACGCTCGGCGAGGTCGAGATCGGCGGCTTCAAGCCGTACGCGGCCGTCAATCCGCCTGCGTCGAAGATTGCCGAACTCGGGGCGTCGCACACGAAGTTCGTGCTGCACCTGACGTCGCTCTTCCCGTCAGTGAAGATCGCGAAGGCCGAAGCGACCGCGCTGGCCGCCGGCATCTATCGCGTGAAGGTCGACGTCGAGAACGTCGGCGTCCTGCCGCCGGCCCTCGCGCACGCCGTCACCGCCCGCGCGGTGACCCCGACGATGGTCCAGCTCGGTGTCCCGCCGGAATCCATCATGTCCGGCGCCGAGAAGACGATGTACGTCCAGGCGCTGCAGGGCGCCGGCGGACGGCAGTCGTTTGATTGGGTCATCACGGCGAAAGCCGGCTCGTCCATCACCGTGAAGGCAGTCGCCCAGAAGGGCGGCGCCGACACGGCCACGATCACCCTCAAGTAGCCAGCACCAGGAGGAATGATGAACACGCATCTTGCTCGCGTCATCAACACCGCCGGCCTGCTGGTCACCGTCGCGGTGCTCGGCACGCCCGGCGTGGCCGGCCAGGCACAGACCGGCCAGGCCCAGAAGACTCCCGCCAGGGTCTCGACCGGCACGCCCGTCGGGACCGTCTCGTCGGAGCGCACCTTCAAGGTCAAGCTCGACTTCAACCGGTGGCACGATACGGCAGAGCTCATCGCCGACATGAAGGCGCTCGAGAAGGCCTACCCCAAGCTCCTGAAGTATTCCTCGCTCGGCAAGAGCTACGGCGGTCGTGACATTCCACTCATGATCGTGAACAACCCCGACACCGGGGCCGACACGGCCAAGCCCGCGATGTACATCGAGGCCAACATCCACGGAAACGAGGTCCAGGGCGGTGAGGTCTGCCTCTACACGATCTGGTACCTGGTGGAGCACTACGGGAAGATCGACAAGATCACGCAACTCGTCGACGAGCGCGCGTTCTACATCGTGCCGACGGTCAATCCCGACGGCCGCGACTACTTCATGCACGGGACGGGCGCCGGCTCGCGCACGGGCCACGTGCCCGTCGACGAAGACGGCGACGGCCTCGTCGACGAGGATGGCCCGGACGACCTGAACGGCAACGGTACGATCGAGCAGATCCGCAAGTACGTGCCCGGCGAGGGCAACTACAAGGTGAGCGCCCTCGACC
Organism: uncultured Vicinamibacterales bacterium; assembly: GCA_964547975.1. GTDB lineage: Bacteria > Acidobacteriota > Vicinamibacteria > Vicinamibacterales > JAKQTR01 > CAYJPV01. The sequence goes on from CAZJRM010000209.1 coordinate 1,296, forward strand.
CGCGCATCATGGAACCGGTGCGGCCCGGGGAACAGGGCGACTGGGTGGTCCTCGGCCAGGAAGGTCTCGACAACGACGGCGACGGGCGCGTCAACGAAGACGGTCCGGGCGGCTACGACCCCAACCGCAACTTCCCGGCGGACTGGCAGCCGAACTACATCCAGGGCGGGGCGATGGATTATCCGTTCCAGCTGCCCGAGTCGAAAGCGGTCAACGACTTCTGGATGTCGCATCCCAACATCGCCGGGCTCCAGACCTACCACAACAGCGGCGGCATGATCCTGCGCAGCCCCGGGGCCGAGCAGACCGGCGAATTCCCCCGCGCCGACGTGGCGTCCTACGACGAGATCGGCCGCAACGGCGAGCGAATGCTGCCGTTCTACCGCTACATCGTCATCTGGAGTGGCCTCTACACGGTGCACGGCGGCGTGACCGACTGGACCAACGACGGCCTGGGCATCCTGTCCTACTCGAACGAGCTCTGGAATGGCGGGCAATACTTCACCAGCCCCGAACTGAAGGAGCAGCAGAAGGACCCGGAGAGTCCCATCGCGCCGCGCGTGTCCAACTACTTCTTCAACGACTACCTCGAGTTCGGTGACCAGTACCTCGCGTGGAAGGCATTCGACCATCCGCAGTACGGCAAGGTCGAACTCGGCGGCATGAAGAAGACGTTCGGCCGTGTGCCGCCGCGTTTCATGAACGAAGAACTGTGCCACCGGAACATGGCGTTTACGCTGTACCAGGCTGACGAGATGCCGCAGATCAAGGTGGGGGCCACCAAGGTCGAGAAGCTGTCCGACGGCGTCTACAAGGTGTGGGTCGACCTGGTCAACGACAAGGCTGTGGCGACCATCATGGCGAAGGCCGCGAACAACAACGTCGTGCCACCGGACCTCATCACCGTCGAGGGCAAGACGGTTGACGTCGTCTCGGCGAGTTGGGTGCCCAGCAAGTTCCGGCCGGGCGTCTCCCAGCTCATCGATCAGAAGGACCTCAAACGGATCATCGTGCGCAGCGGTCATCCGGCTCATGCGACGAAGACGCTGCAGTACCTGGTGAAGGGCAGCGGCAGCTTCACGGTCAAGTACGCCAGCGTCAAGGGCGGGTCCGCCCAGGCGACAATTACGTTGCAGTAGTGTGACGCGCGTGTGACGTGGGGGCCGGCTTCAGCCGGCCCCCACGCGCGTACCGGCGCCTGGCGTCGGGTGGCAGGCCGAGAGCCGCGAGCCGGGGAGGACGGCCCTCCCCGTGCCGATCGACCTACGCCGTGCGTTTTGCGACGATGAGCGAGAGGTCGTCGTAGGGGCGCGTATCGCCCATGAAGGTGTCGACCGAGGCGAGCAGGCGGCGGCCGTACTGCTCGGCGGTGACGGGGCGAGGGTCCGACAGTAGCGCCTGCAGGCGGTCGTCGCCGAAGAACTCGCCGGCGCCGTTCATGGCCTCTGTGACCCCGTCCGAGTAGATGACGAGCGCTTCACCCGGCTGCAGGTCGATGTCCTGCTCCGTGTAGGTCGACCCCGGCATCAGCCCGAGGGCCATTCCGCCGGGCGGCAACTCGTGGAACTTCCCTCCGGAGACGACGATCGGCGGCTGGTGGCCGGCGTTGACGAGGCGTACTCGCCCGGTGCCCCCCTCGATGTCGAGGTACACCATCGTCGCGAACCGGTTCGGCAGGCCGTCGCGGCAGAGAATCGTATTGGTACGTTCGGCCAGCGCGGCGAGTGACGGGACTTCCGTGGCGAGGGCCCGCAGCGTAGCCTGGACCTTGGCCATCAGCAGGGCGGCCGGCAGGGCCTTGCCCGCGACGTCCGCGAGCACCAGCCCGGTACTCGACCCTACGGCCAGGGCATCAACGAGGTCGCCCCCGACGTCGTTCGCCGGGCGCGTGTAGAGCCAGACGTCCCAGCCGGGGACCGCCGGTGCGGCGCCGGGCATCAGGGCCTGCTGAACGGCCCGTCCCGCCTGGAGTTCGTGGCGCGCGAGTAGTTTGTCCTTCAGTTCCAGCATCAGCAGGATGACGAGCAGGGCCGCGCCCAGGAGCACGGTGTTGGCGTTGAACACCGCTCCGGAGCCCGAGCCGCTGACGTCCTTCGACCCGATGAGCAGGAGCACGGCCGCGACGAATACCACCCGGCGGACGGGCGAGAGCCGGAAGAAGAGGGCCTTCACGAGCCACCAGGCCCGGACGAACCACCGCCAGACCCGGTTCTTCGTCGTCAGCGCGTGCCGCTGCTCCTGGGCCAGGTAGAACGCGTCGAGATCCTCGGCCGTCTGGCGCAACTGGGCCCGCCATCCGCGCGGCATGTCCGCGCGGGTCTGCTGGACGCTGTCGACCAGCGTCGTCCAGAGCGGCGGTGTGGGCTGCGTGGGTATCGCCATGGTGCATCTGTACTGACGAGAACCGGCCGGGGGTGGTTCTCGTGGGGGAGACGTCCGGCTGACTTGTCCTGAGCGCAGCCGAAGGAAGCCGGACGCCACGACCGGTCGCGTGGGTGCCGGCGCCCCTCAACGGCGCCCGGGGCAGGGCAGGCGGCCCGGATGGGGCCTGGGAAACTGCTATACTCGCCGCGAGGTCAGGAGGTCTGTCTGTGGCTGTAAGACGCGGCGTGGGTGTCGTGCTGGTGCTGATTGCGGTCGGCCTGCTGGTATCGGCCACCGGGATGGTCTTCATGCTCGCCCTCGCGGGCAGCGAGCCCATCGTCGCCGACGGGTCGGTACTCACGCTGACCGTGTCAGGTGACCTCGACGAAGTGCCGCCCGACAGCCTGTTCGGACTCGCGACGCCGGACCGCGGCACCCTGCGGTCTTTCGTGGATAGCCTGCGCAAGGCGAAAGCCGACAAACGGGTGACCGGCGTAGTCGTCCGGCCCGCCAACCTCGGCGCGCCCAACTGGGCCAAGCTCCAGGAAGTCCGTGACGCCATCGTCGACTTCCGGAAGTCCGGCAAGAAAGCCGTCGCGTTCCTCGAGTACGGCGGCGATCGCGAGTACTTTCTGGCGACCGGCTGCGACCGCATCTTCCTGCTGCCGACGAGCCCGCTCGATCTGAGCGGGATTGCCACCTACGACCTCTTCCTGCGCGGCACGCTCGACAAGATTGGCGCGGTGCCCGACTTTGCGCACATCGGCGACTTCAAGACCGCGCCCAACCAGTTCACCGAAAAGACGTTCACGCCGGCCCACCGCGAGATGCGCGAGTCGCTCAATCGCGACCTGTTCGAGCAACTCGTATCGGCCATCGCGGACAGCCGGAAGCGCAACGTCGAAGAAATCCGCCGCCTCATCGACGATGGGCCGTTCCTGCCGGAGGACGCGGTGCGCGTCGGCCTGGTGGATGACCTGGCGTACGAAGACCAGTTGGACGACAAGGGCAAGTCCGGAATCGCGAGAAGCGCCGCGCGGCTGACCTACGAGACCTACCGCCGCGTGAGCCCCGAGTCGGCCGGCCTCGGCGGCGGGCCGCGTATTGCCGTGATCAACGTCGTGGGGCTGATCGCGTCCGGCCGCAGCGGGTTCGACCCGCTCAACGGACCCGTGGCGGGGTCGGACACGATTACCGAGTACATCCGCAAGGCACGGTCGGACGCGTCCGTCCGCGCGATCGTGCTGCGGGTCGACAGCCCGGGAGGATCGTCGGTGGCGTCCGACGTGATCTGGCGCGAGCTGACGCTGACACGCCAGGGCAACACCCGCCCGATCGTCGCGTCGATGTCCGACCTCGCGGCGTCAGGCGGCTATTACGTGGCGATGGCGGCGCCCGACATCGTCGCGCAGCCGGGCACGCTGACCGGGTCGATCGGCATCTACGCGGGCAAGATCGTGACCGGCGGCACGTACGAGAAGCTCGGGATGCATATCGAGTCGCTCAGCATCGGCCGGCACGCCGACATGAACTCGCCGGTGCGCCGCTTCAACGCCGACGAACGCGCGAAGCTCGAAGGGCAGCTGCACGCGTTCTACGAACAGTTCGTCGAGAAGGTCGCGCAGTCGCGCAAGATGAAGCCCGAGGCCGTGGACGCCGTCGCGCAGGGGCGCGTGTGGACCGGGCAGCAGGCCAGGAACATCGGCCTCGTGGACGCGCTCGGCGGGCTCGACCGCGCCATCGCCCTGGCCAAGGAACGCGCGAAGATCCCGGCCGCGCAGTCGGTGCAGCTCGTCGTCTATCCGCCGCGCAAGTCGCTGTTCGATCTGCTCAGCGAGTCGATGGGCGGCATGGACAGTGGCGCGGGGTTCTGGTCGCTGCTGTCGCGGAACGAGCGCCGCGCGGCCAGCGTCCTCACGGCGCCGATGCTGATCTTCAGGCGCGGCGAGCCGCTGGCGCTGATGCCGTTCGCGGAAGTGCGGTAGCGCCAGGCCCCGGCTTTCGGCGTTCGGCATGAAACACAACGGGCCGGCGGGTTTCCCCACCGGCACGTTCTCTAGCCTCTAGCCCCTAGCCCCTAGCCCCCGATCACCCGCTGGAGCACCTCGGGATTGAGGCTGATCTGCATCTTCTGCTTGGCCTTGGCCATGTAGGACGCCAGGAACTGGTTCCGCCGCTCTTCGAGCATGTCCGTCCGCACGCCGTCGCGGGCGTTCCGCAGTTCGTCGGCCGTGACATCCTTCCGTTCGACGATCTTCACGATGGTCGCGCCGTCGGCCGTGGCGATGGGATCGCTGACGGCGCCCGGCGTGAGCGCGAAGACCGCGTTCTCGAGCGCCTGGTTGAAGCCCACGTCCGGCAGAGCCGTGCCGCGGGCGATGAGTTCGCTCGACTTGGCCTCGACGCCGGCCTTCTTGGCGGCGGCCGCGAAGTCCGCCGCGCTCTTGAGCGCGGCCGCCATCGTCTTGACCTTGTCCGCGGCGAGCGCGCTGGCCTTGTCCTTGACCACGTCGTCTCTCACGCGGTCCTTGACCTCGTCCAGCTTCGGGATGGAGGGGTCCTGGCGGCCGGCCAGCGCCGCGAACGCGAAGCCCTTGCTGACGCGCACGGCGCGGGTGACCTCGCCGTCCTTGAGCCCGAAGGCTTCAGCCACCAGCTGCGGTGACGCGCCGAGGCCGAGAATCGGCTCTTCGCGCGAGAAGAACCCGGACTCCTGCACCTTCCAGCCCCGCGCCGCCGCGGCCTTGTCGAGATCGGCCGGCGACTGGATGGTCTTGCCGATTTCGGTCGCCACCGCGGTGGCCTGGCGCTGCGCGCGCTCCGACTTCAGCTGCTCGCCGATCATCGTCTTCACTTCGTCGAGAGGACGGGTCGACGCGGCCCGCTTGTCGACCACCTTGATGATGTGGAAGCCGAACTGCGACTTCACGAGGTCCGACACGGTGCCTGGCGCGAGTGAGAACGCCACGGCGTCGAACTCCGGCACCATGCGGCCCTGGCCGAAGTAGTCGAGGTCGCCGCCCTGCGCCTTGCTGCCTTCGTCTTCCGAGTACTTGGTGGCGAGCGCGGCGAAGTCGCCGCCCTTCTTCACCTCGGCGAGCACCTTGTCGGCCGCGGCGCGGACGGTGGCTTCGTCCTTGCCTTCGGTCTTGAAGAGAATGTGGCTGGCGCGCACCTGTTCCGGCGTCGAGTACTGCTCGATGTTGTTGTTGTAGTACCGCTCGATCTCGCGGGCGGGGACGGCCACGCCGGCTCGCAGCAGGTCTTCATCGACCAGCAGGTAACGGATCTTGCGGCGTTCGCCCACGCGGTACCGTTCCTTGTGCGCCTCGTAGTACGCGGACAGGTCGGCATCGGTCGCCGTGACCTGCGCGCGGAACGACTCGGCCGGCACGTGCACGAGCTGAACTTTCACCTTCTCGTTGCGGCGCTTGAACTCGGCGTCGGCCTCGGGGTCGGTCACCGTGACCCAGTCGGTCACGACGGCGCGGAGTTTTTCGATGGCGAGCTGGCGGCGCAGGCTGTTCTCGAACTGCGACGGCGTCAGCGGCGGGCGCTGCATGTCGAGCAGCTGGCGGTACCGGTCTTCGCCGATGAACTGGCCGTTTTCCTGGAATCCCGGCAGCGACAGGATACGCTGGCGCACCTCTTCGTTGCTGACCGTGATGCCCAGGCGTTCGGCTTCGGTCATCGCGGCTTCCTGCTCGATCAACTGCTGCAGGATCTGCTGCTCGAACCCGAGCTGGCGCAACATCTGCTCGTTGACGCTCTGGCCGTACGCGGCCCGGTAGGCCTGCAGCTGGCTCTGGTACGCCCGCGAGAACTCGGTGACCGTGATGCCGCGGCCGTTGACGGTCGCCACCTCGTCGGTGGCGGCTGCCGGGCCGGCGCCAATCCCGCTGCTGCGGCCGCCGAGAAAGTCAGGAATGTAGAAGATGATGAACGCGAGAACCACAAGGCCCAGGCTCCACTTGAGCCAGCCCTTGTGCCGCCGCATACGGTCGAGCATCGTCATGGTGCCACTCACTCCAGGAAACAGAAACCCTCGACTTCGACCATCCGGAGGGGTCGAACTTCTTAGTCTAGTCGCAGAAGTGTCTGATTCGCAAGCAGTTACCATGGCGGTGGGGGACGACTCCGGCGGGCCGCCGGCCTGGCGACCGCTGGCCCAAACGGGTCCGGGGCGGTTGCCGTCGATGTGCTATATTTGCTGAGTACTGAGGGAGTTAGCGGTTTCTGGCAGGGCGGGACAGCCGGTCACCGGAACCGCACGTCCGAGGTGCGTACCGGATGACCGTACGCGTCGCGGCTGCCCCGCGCGAAGGCAGCCGCGGTCGTCATGTCCGCGTTGTCTCATCCGGTGACTGCGAGCACGTTTGTCCCCCGATGGTTCGAGGCGACACACCCAGGTGGCGGTACAGGATCCCGCGTCCCGGATTACGAAATCCCAGCGTCGACTGCTGGCCACCCTCCGGCTGCGCAGCACGTTTTCCGCCCTGGTGCGCGAGACGCTCGGTGAGGCGGAACCCCGGCGCATCGCGGATCTCGTGATTGACCGCATGGCGGCGTGGATCCCGCTCTGGAGCTGGGCCGTGCTGGTGCGCGACGGCCACGGTTCGCTCGTGCCGCTGGCCCAGCGCAACGTGCCCGCGACGCTCTCCGGCACGTTGATGAACGTCGGCACGATCGTGATGCAGCAGCACGGCACGTTCGTTGCTTCGGATTTGTCGACGGACCCGCGCATCGCGGAAGCGCCGCCTGCGACCGTCGTCGCCTTCACGATGGACTGTCACGGCGCGCCCATCGGGGCCGTGATCGGTGCCGACGTGCCGAGTGCCTCGGAGGTCGTCTTCGGCGAGGACCTGCTCGCCCTGCTCGCCGAGATTCTCGAGACGGGCGCGCTGGCGCTCGAACATGCCGGCCGGTTGCAGCGGGCCGAAGCCATGTCGGTCACCGACGACCTGACAGGGCTCTACAACTCGCGGTTCCTCCGCGAGGCGCTGCACCGGGAGTCGAAGCGGGCCATGCGCTACGGCCGCCCCGTCTCGGTGCTGTTCATCGACCTCGACGGGTTCAAGTGCGTCAACGATACGCACGGGCACCTGGCGGGCAGCCGGACGCTGGTGGAGGCCGGGGACGTGATCCGGTCCAGCGCCCGCGAGAGTGACATCGTGGCCCGCTATGGGGGCGACGAATTCGTGGTCGTCCTGCCCGATACGGGCAGCGAGGGCGGCCTGGTGGTGGCAAGACGCGTGCGGGAACGTATCGCCCAGCACACCTTCCTTGCCGCAGAGGGACTCGACTGGCGCCTCACGGCGTCGGTCGGCGTGGCGACGCTGCCCGAGATGGCGCGTTCGTCGGACGAGTTGCTGGACGCCGCCGACCGGGCGATGTACCACGTGAAGGATACCGGCAAGAACAACGTCTGCCTGGCGCCGCGCAGCTGACGCCGGGTTTTTCTGGAGTGACGAGTTTGGGCCTGAGAAGTCTGTTCTCCCTGTTTTCGAGCGATCTCGCCATCGACCTCGGCACGGCCAACACGTGTGTCTACGCCCGCGGGCGGGGCATCGTGGTGAACGAGCCGTCGATCGTGGCCATCAACAAGGTCAACGGCAAGGTGGAAGCCGTCGGCAAGGAGGCCAAGGAGATGCTCGGGCGGACGCCCGGCAACATCGTGGCCATCAAGCCGATGAAGGACGGCGTCATCGCCGACTTCGAGGTCACCGAGAAGATGTTGACCTACTTCATCAAGAAGGCGCACAACGGCGCGATGTGGGTGCGGCCGCGCATCGTCATCGGCGTGCCTTCCGAAATCACGCAAGTCGAGAAACGCGCCGTCAAGGACAGCGCGTATCGCGCCAAGGCCAGCGAGGTCCACCTCGTCGAAGAGGCCATGGCGGCGGCCATCGGGGCCGGCATGCCGATCACCGAACCGACCGGCAACATGATCGTCGACATCGGCGGCGGCACGACCGACATCGCCGTCATCTCCCTCGCCGGCATCGTCTACAGCAAGGCGGT
>CAZJRM010000210.1:0-9628 GCA_964547975.1 uncultured Vicinamibacterales bacterium
AGGCGTTCAACGCCAGGGCGGCTGCATCGTCGTCATCCCGGTCGCGAGCGCTGGTGTCGGCACGAGCCGCGGACGTTTCCCCGACGGGGCCGACGCCGACAGCAACTGCACCGACTTCCGGCTGCAGACCGCGACGACACTGGCGGCAGCAACGCCGGCCGGGGTCTCGAACATCAAGGTCGCGAGCGTTGCGGGTTTCACGACGGGCCGGCCAGTCACGATCGGCGCGGGCGCCGACGCTGAGTCTGCGGTGATCGCGACGGTCGGGACGGCAGGCGCCACGACGCTGCAAGCCGCGGTAGACGCGGGGGCGACCGTCGTGACCGTGAGCAGTTCGGCGGGATTCGCCGCCGGTCAGACGATCACGATTGGTGACGGTGTGGGCCAGGAGACCGCGGTGATCGCCGCGATGACGAGGGGTGGGCGGTTCGGTCCTGGAGGCGTGGCGCGCAGCGCGACGATCACGTTCTCGGCCCCGCTCGCGCACGCGCATGGCGTGGGAGCGGCGGTGGCTGGCTCGGGCATCACGCTGGCCTCGCCTCTGAGCAAGGCGCACGCAGTCGGGACCGGCGTCGCCGATCTCGCCCCGACGCCCGGGACTTCGAATCGGTATTAGGAGACTCGGTGGCTTGCCATGAGCGAGCCCGGAACCGGGAGGTTGGGGAGGGGCGGGTGGCGCGCCCGACCCGACTTCGCCCGGCTGCGGATCTCAACCGCCCTCGCGGGGCTTCGTCGCGGTCTTCGATGAGCCACCGCGCCGTAGCGTCGCGAGCACAGGATGTTTAGGAAAGCGGAGCGACGCGGAAGCGGGTGGCGCGCCCGACAGGATTCGAACCTGTGACCTTCGGCTCCGGAGGCCGACGCTCTATCCAGCTGAGCTACGGGCGCAAGACTCCCAATTCTAGCACAGCTCCCCCGCACATCCGAGCCTCGTGGGGACCGTGGCAGAAACCGCCACGTCCGGCACGCCCGCGGCCTCGCACGTTCTGCGCCGCGGTGGTCTCCGTGTCAGCGAACGCCAGTGATTCCGCGCATCAGGACCTGGCACCTGTCGTGCCTCCGTGACGATGTATGATGCGCGCGATGCCACGTGTCGCTCCGTTCGATCGGCCCGCCACGTATGCGGATCTCGAGCAGGTGCCCGACAGCTTCGTCGCTGAAATCGTCGACGGAGAGCTGCACGCGACGCCGCGCCCGGCCATGCCGCACGTCGAAGCCAGTTCGTCGCTCGGTGTCCTGATAGGCGGCCCGTTCCACCACGGACGCGGTGGGCCCGGCGGCTGGTGGATCCTGGATGAACCCGAAGTGCATTTCGGCTCTGACGTGGTCGTGCCCGACCTGGCTGGCTGGCGGCGCACGCGTATGCCGCGCAGGCCCGACTCGCCGTTCCTGACACTGGCGCCAGACTGGGCGTGCGAGATCACCTCACCGTCGACGGCGTCTCTCGACCGCGTGAAGAAGCTGACGATCTACGCGCGTGAACAGGTCGGGCACGCGTGGCTCATCGACCCGGTGGCACGCACCCTGGAAGTCCTTCGTCTCGAGGCGGGATGCTGGATCGTGCTTGGGACGTTCTCGGGGAGCGAGGTCGTCAGGGCGGAACCGTTCGCGGATGTCGAGGTCCCACTGGCATCGCTGTGGATGGAGGCCTAGCGTCGCGAACACGGCGTAATCAGGCCATTTTGCCATCAACTACAGAATTATGTATATTACATACATGCCAGACGTTTCTGCGACCGACCTCGCGAGGAACCTCGGCGATGTGCTGGCCAGAGTCCGCTACCGCGGCGAGACCTTCTTCGTGCGGAAGAACGGCAAGGTGATCGCCCGAATCGAACCGGCGGCAGACGTCCCGCCGACGGCGCGGAAGGCGTTCGAGGCCTGGGCGTCGGCGTCGGCTCCGGACGCCGGGTTTGCAGATGATCTCGAGAAGGCCGGACGGGCCGATCGCCCGGGAACGAACCCGTGGGACTCGTAATCGACACGAGCGCCCTGGTGGCCCTCGAGCGAGCGGGAGACGAGTGGGCCGTCCTGGCGGCGGCCCTGGACGATGAGCCACTCGCGTTGCCGGCGGTGGTGTATGCCGAGGTGCTCGTCGGTGCCATGCTGGCTGACACGCACGAACGCGCGCGAGGTCGTCGGGCGCGACTCGACGCGATGGCCGACTGCGTGCCGCTCGTGGACTTCGACCGCCAGGTGGCTGCGGTGTGGGCCGATCTGTTTGCGCGGCTGTCCAGGGCGGGAACGATGATTCCCGCCAACGACATGGCGGTGGCGGCCACTGCCCTGCACCTGGACTACGGCGTATGCGTGGGAAGCAGTGACGAACGGCACTTTCGCAGCGTGCCCGGGCTGCGGGTGGTGGTCCTGCCGCCACGACCAGGAGCGTAGAACGCCATCGGGCAGCCCGGAGGATTCGTGACACTGCGCCGCGCCGGCTTCGCGCTGCTCGTCGCCGCCTCGCTCTGGGCGGTCGGAGCCGCGCAGTCCGGGTCGCCGCAGGTTCGCTTCCGCACCGACGTCGATCTGCTTCGCCTCGACGTGTCCGTCCTCGACCAGCATCGGCGGGCCGTCCGCGGCCTGCTCGCTGAAGATTTCACCGTCCTCGAGGACGGCCTGCCCCGCCCCATCGCGACGTTCGCCGCCATCGACCTTCCCGACGAGCCCCCGTTGCCGGACGGCTGGCCACACGACATCGCCTCGGACGTCGTCACCAACCAGCTCGAGACGCAGCGTCTCATCGTCATCGTGATGGATGACGGGATGACGGAACTCGATCCGGTGGTCACGCTGACGGCGAAACGGATCGCGCGCGACGTCATCGACCGGTTGTCGTCGCGCGACCTGGCGGCGGTGGTGTTCACGTTTCAGGGGCGGTCGCAGAACTTCACGCGAGACCGCCGCCAGCTGGCTGCCGCCATCGACAGCTACAGTCCCAAGGCCTCGGCGGCGCCCTCGGCCTTCAGCGCCGCCTCGGCTCCCGTGATATTCGGACCGCCGTTGGGGTGCGCGATGCCCGGGCGGCCGAATTGCCTGATGCGAACGCTGAAGGACGTGTCGCGCGTGCTCGAGGGTACGCCGGTGGGACGCAAGTCGATCGTGCTCGTCAGCGGCGGCGTGCCGGACAAGCTCGAAGAAATGGAAGTCATCGAGGACCTGCGGGAGACGCTGCGAAGCCTTCAGGTCGCCAACGTGAACGTGTACCCGTTCGACCCGACGGGTCTTGCCGCCGATGGCATTGTCGGCCCGCGGATCGAATCGCTTCGCGTCCTTGCCGATCATACCGGCGGACGCACGACGGTTGCCACGAACGCGCCGTGGGACGAGGTGCCCCAGGTGTTCACCGAGAACAGCTCGTACTACCTGCTCGGAATCGAGCCGGGCAGCACGACGCGCGACAGTCGGTTCCATCGACTGACGGTGAACGTCCGAAGGCCGGATGTCGAGGTGCGAACGAGATCCGGCTATTACGCGCCGGCGCCGGAACGCCGTCGCGCGAGCCGCAGGGCTGAACCCGTCACGGCGCTCGACAAGGCGTTCGGCGCTGCGCTGCCATCAGGTTCGTTGCCCGTGAGCATCGCTGCGGCACCGTTCGCGCTCCCCGGCAGCAAGGACGCGGCGCTCGCGATTACGGTCTCGGTACGGCGCCCCGTGGCCGACGCCGTATCGGTGGAGACCATCGAGATTCGTGCGGCGGCCTTCGACGAACACGTCGTGCAACGCGCCTCGCAGCGGCAAACGGTACACGTGACGCTGCGCCCGAACGCGCTCGGCGAACGCCGCGCGGAGGTTCCCGCTCGACTGACACTGCCGCCCGGCCGCTATGAAGTCCGCGTGGCGGCAGAGGCGCCGAACAGCGCCGGCGGCGCGTTCGTTCAGGTCGACATCCCGAACTTCAGGAAGGCGCGCCTCTCGCTGTCCGGCCTCGTTCTGGGCCAGCCGCGCGGCGGCGCGTCGGACGTGTTGGCGGATCTCGTCCCGGTGCGCCCGACGACGCTGCGTGTGTTCACACGCGAGACGCCGATGACGTCGTTCCTGAGAATCTACCAGGGTGGAGACGACGCACCAGGTTCGGTCCACGTTCGCGCCCGGATTCTGGATGGCGGTGGACACGCGGTGTACGAACACGAACGGACGCTCGACGCGACGTTGTTCACGGCGAACCGCTCTGCTGACTGCTCGCTGACGCTGCCGCTCGCCACACTCGACGCAGGCCAGTACCTGCTCGTCATCGAAGCCGACAGCGCGAAGAGGACCGAACGACGGGACGTCCGATTCACCCTGGCCGGCCAGTGACGAGGCGCGCGGGTGTTTCCCGGCCGCGTGTTAGAATGCGGTTGCTCTCAGCGCGCGCCCGTAGCTCATCTGGATAGAGCGTCGGCCTTCGAAGCCGCAGGTAGGGGGTTCGAGTCCCTCCGGGCGCGCCAGCCTTCGCTGGGCCACTCGCCTCCGCGGGCGGCTACGGCGTCCTCATTTCCAGCCGCGACACGTACCACGTCTCGCCAGCGTCTGTGACGAGGCGCTGCGTCTCCGTCACTCGCGGCGTGACGCCGAACGTGCGTAGACGTGCCAGTGCCTGGTCCGCGTCCGGCGCGTCACGCGCGATCCACGCGGCGGTCAGCGCCCGCTCGTCATCGAACGCCGCAACGACGTCAGCGGCCGACTCGGGGAACGTTCGCGTCCGCCGCCCCGCAGCCCACGTCATGTAGAGATCGGACGCGTCGGGCACGAACACGGGCGCGCGCGGCGCCAGCCACGGGGCAACGCGCGCGCCGATTGCCGGCGGCGTCCGGTCGAACGGTTCCAGTTCAGCCTGCATCTGCCACCCGGCCGCCATGACGGCCGTCGCGGTCACGAGTGTGCCGGCCATCGCGCGGAGCGCCAGCGAGCGCACGCCGCCGGCGATACTCACCAGCGACGCCATGCCGATTCCCGCGAGGGCGACGGCCATCGCCGCCCGCGTCCAGGCGACGCGGCCGAGGCCGGCGAACACGATCGTGCCGGCGATCGCGAGCGTCCCGGCGGCGCCCATCAGCCAGAGTTGCGTCGTGAAGAGACGCGCGGCCGCGCGCGACGCACGGACGGTGGCGTCCTCCGCCCAGGCGGCCAGGAGAATCGCCGTCGGGAACAACACGGGAATCAGGTACCGGTCCTTCTTCGCGGGCACGAGGGACACCATGACGAACGTGAAGACGAGCCACAGGTACGTGGCCTTCACGTCGCGGCGCGCGAAGAACGGCTTGAACAGCAGCGGGCTGGCCAGCGCGGCCAGGGCGAACAGCGTCCACGCGCCCGTGTAGATCGGGAAACCCGCGTACGCCCACACGGGCCGCACGTGCCGGGTCACGAGCGACTCGGTTTCCGTCGCGAGCATCGATGCGGCGCGCAGCGGCTCGTGCAGGTAGACGTAGAGCGGCCACGCGAGGCACCCCAGCGTGCCCACGACGCCAATCGCCACCAGGTCGCGCGGCCGCGCGGCGACAGCCGGCCGCCAGGCGAGCGCCGTGGCCAGCAGCCACGGCAGCACCATCACGCCGAGCGATTGCGGCCACTTCGAAAGGCACGAGGCCGTGATGCACAGCGCCGTCAGCAACGCCCACCGGATCTGCCGGCGTGCGACGGTTTCCGCGAAGGCGGCGATCGCGCCCATCGCGAAGGCGTGCACGGGCACGTCCCACGTCGCGAGGCGCGCGTGGCGCGCGTAGAGGAACGAGCTCATGAGGATGAGCCCCGCCCAGAGCGCGCCGGATTCGGACAGCCCCAGCCGGCGCGCGTAGAGCACCGTCGCCAGCGCCCCGAGGAACGCGATGGCCAGCGTCGGCAGACGGAGCGAAAAGAGGTCGGGAACCGCGCCGAACCCGAGCGGCGTGGCCGACGCCGCCGCGGCCCACGTCGGCAGCGGCGGTTTCGCGATCCGCAGCTCGCCGTTCATGGTCGGCAGCAGCCAGTGGCCGTCCAGCGCCATCTCGCGGGCCGTGACGAGGTTGCGGACTTCCATCAGGTCGGTGACAGGCGGTCCACCGAGGTTCCACCCGGCGGCGCACGCCGCGCAGACGACGAGGAGGACGAAGGCGCGGGTGCGGAACACTACTCGGCCTTGGGCTGCGCGTAGATCAGGCGCTCGATGAGGCGGATGTCCGCGAGCGGGCGTTCGTCGGTCACGCGGTACTGCGGCCCGCGTTCATCGTCTTCGAACAGAATCGTCCAGCGGCCGGGATGCGGGTTCGAGAGGCAGACCGGATTCAGGATGTGGAAGTGGCCCCGACCTTCCCGCATACGCGCGGCCATGGCTTCGACGGTATCCGATGCGGGTTCGAGGGCCTCGTGCGGGTCGGGCACGCTCTCCGCACCGTGCAGCAGGATGGCCAGCGGCCGCGCGCGGGATTCGATGGGGTCGTCATCGAAATACGCGTAGACCTGCCCCTCGTCCGTGGCTTCGACGACGATCGCGCGCTGCGGGCTGCTCGTGAGGAGGCAGCCGGGCGGCGTGGTGTGCAGGTGGCCGCGGCCTCCGGCGTCCGCCATCGCGTGCACCTTGGCCTCGAGGGCGGCATAGTCGAGCGGCGTCATCGGCACGGTGTCCTCCGCAGCCGGAGGATACCCGAAAACGGCAACGGGGGTCGACGGCCGGGCACGGACTACCGCCGGCCGCCGCATCGGCCGATACCCCGCAAAGGCGCGGGCTCCGGTCGGAGCCCTGCGTGCCGCGACCGGGCTGCGGGGCGTTACAATCGACCAGCACCGTCCGAACGGCGGGCCAACTCAGGAGAGACAGACCATGTTCCAGGCGAAAACCGTGGTTGGCGTGGCACTTGTGGCCGCGTTGAGCCTGGCGGGGGCCGCGTGTTCCAAGAGCGCGCAGGACTACATCGCCAGCGGCGACAAGTACCAGTCCGAGCGCAAGCTCGCCGAGGCCATCGTCCAGTACGGCAACGCCGTGCAGAAGGAACCCAAGAACGGCCTGGCGCGCAAGAAGCTGGCCGAGGCGTACGAGCAGAACAAAGACGTCAACCGGGCGTACCAGCAGTTCATCCGGGCAGCGGACCTGCTGCCTGCCGATAAGGATCTCCAGGTGAAGGCCGCCGGCCTGCTGCTCCTCGCCCAGCGGTTCGACGACGCGCTGGCGCGCACGGCGAAGATCCTGGCGACCGACAACAAGAACGTCCAGGCGCTGATCTTCCAGGCCGCGGCCAAGGACCAGAAGAACGACCGTGCCGGCGCGCTGGCCGACCTGCAGCAGGCGGTGGCCGCCGACCCGAAGAGCGTGATTGCGTATCAGGCCCTCGGCGCCCACTACGTCACCGACGGCAACACCGCGGACGCGGAGACGGCGTTCAGGCAGGCCGTGGCCGCCGACGATGCGTCGGTGCCGGCGCTGCTGTCCCTGGCGGACTTCTACTGGAGTACGAACCGCCAGACCGAGGCCGAGCAGGTGCTCAACAAGGCCAACGCGCTCGACCCCAAGAACGTCCGGGCGCATCAGGCGCTCGCGAACTTCTACCTCGGGAGTAACCGTGCCTCGGAGGCGGAGACCCACCTGAAGACGATTGCCGAAACGACCAAGGAAGGCGCGGCGCAGTTGAACTTCGCCGACTATCTGGTCTACATGCAGCGCACCGGCGACGCCGTCAAGGTGCTCCAGCAGGCCGCCACGGACAAGAAGCTCTTCGCCCTCGCACAGATGCGGATTGCCAGCATCCAGTATCGGGACCGGCAGCAGGCCGAGGCGCACAAGACCATCGACGGGGTCCTGGCGGCCGAACCGGGCAACGTCAGGGCGATGCTGCTCAAGGCGGAGTTCCTGCTGTCGGAAAAGAAGACCGACGAGGCGCTGGCGAAGGTGACCGCAGCGGTCACCGCCGACCCCCGCAACGCGACGGCACAGTACGTCCTCGGCACGATCCAGGTGAGCAGGAACGACGCGGACGCGGCGATCAAGGCCTTCGCCGAGACCCTCAAGATCAATCCGAGGGCGGTGCCGGCGCAGTTGCAGCTTGCGCGGCTGCACCTGGCACGCGGCGAGGCCGCCCGATCGGTAGACTACGCCGGGCAGGCCGTGAAGGCGCAGCCGAACAACCCCGCCGCGCACGTCCTGCTCGGCCGCGCGCTCCTCGCAGCGGGAGACCCGGCCAAGGCCGAGGTCGAGGCACGCCTGCTGGTCGAGAAACTGCCCCAGGCGGCCGAATCCCACGAGTTGATGGGAGCGGTCCTGATCCGCAAGAAGGACCTCAAGGGTGCCCGCGCGTCGTACGACAAGGCGCTGTCGATCGCCCCCGACTCGGTGGATGCCCTGGCCGGCCTGGTCGCGCTCGACTTCGGCAGCGGGAAGCCGGCTGACGCCCGGGCGAAGGTCGCGGCAGCCGCGGCGGCCCGGCCGAACGACGCCAGGATTCTCCTGATGGCCGCGCGGGTCCACGCGGCGGCAGGCGACCGGGCCGCCACCGAACAGTCCCTTCTGAAGGCCATCGAGGTCGCGCCGTCCAACATGCAGGCCTACGCGATGCTGGGCCAGTTCTACGTCACGCAGAACCGTCTCGATGAGGCGCGGGCCAAGTTCGAAGCGATCGTCGCGCAGCAGCCGAAATCGGTGCCGGCGCTCACCATGATCGGCATGATCCTGAGTTCGCAGGGCAAGGATTCCGAAGCCAGGAAGGTCTACGAACGTATCGTGGAAACCGACCAGCGAGCGGCCGTGGCGCTCAACAATCTGGCGTGGATCATGGCCTCC
The DNA here is from genome assembly GCA_964547975.1 of uncultured Vicinamibacterales bacterium. Taxonomy (GTDB): domain Bacteria; phylum Acidobacteriota; class Vicinamibacteria; order Vicinamibacterales; family JAKQTR01; genus CAYJPV01. The sequence continues at coordinate 8,729 of CAZJRM010000210.1, forward strand.
GCGAACGAGAACCTCGACATCGCGCTCAACTACGCCCAGACCGCCAAGGCGGAACTGCCGGAATCGGCGGACGTCGATGACACGCTGGGGTGGGTCTACTACAAGAAGGAGCTGTGGCCGCTGGCCGCAGCGGCGTTCAAGCGCGCCGTGGACCGCGTCCCGACCAATCCCTCCTACGCCTACCGCCTCGGCCTCGCCTACTCGAAGGCGGACGATCCGAAGCGGGCGCGCGCAGCGCTGGAGCAGGCGCTGACGCTCAACCCGAATTTCCCCGAAGCCGGAGACGCGCGGAAGGTGTTGGCGTCACTGCCGAAGTAGGCGGGTCTCCAGTACTCGGCCCTGTGGAGCCCCGACACCGGGTCTCCACAGGGCCGTCGTTCAGGCGGTCGGCGTTCTACCGCCGAGCGCGGCGCTTGATGGCCCCGGCCATGCCGAGCAGCCCGCTCCCGAGCAGCACCATGGAAGCCGGCTCAGGCACCGGAGCGGGTGTGCCGAAATCCTGCGCATTGACGCTACGGCCGATGCCGTTGAACCAGATGCCTCCACCGTTGGCGCCCGGAGTCTGCGCGAGCAGGCTGAAGAGGCGCTGCGTCTCGCTCAGCACGGCCGCGTTCGGTTTCGCCTGGAACCACCCGGACGAGAGGCTGTAGCCCGCCGTGGGCACCTCGTAGGCCACTTCCCAGAGCGCGAGCTGGAGCGCCCCGGCGGCGTCGTTCGCCGAGATCGAGGGGTTCCACTGGTTGAGGAGCCAGGCGATGCTTGACCCGACACCGACCTGCGCGTGCGGCGGCGCCGGAGCCGTGCCGCCGGTCGGGTACTGGTGGATATCGAGCAACTGCATGTCTTCGGTCGCCGTCAGGTAGTTGAAGAAGTCGAGGCAGTAGGCCACGTACTGCTCAC